>JAUSIY010000016.1 GCA_030647735.1 bacterium | reverse complement strand
TTTGACCCCATTAGAGCCGACGACTGCCAGTGGCAGTCTGCCTCTAACGGGGCAGGCCCCTAGCCCAAGTAGTTCGCCAATTCCAGAGGATTCTCCTTCGCCTACTGTCTCAGGATCTCCGGCTCCATCGCCGTCGACAACGCTGACACCCACAATTTCAGAGAGCCCAACGCCGACTCCGACTCCGACTCCAGCACCCAGCGACACACCAGTACCCAGCGACACATCAGTACCCTCTCCTTCTCCTTCGCCTACTGTCTCAGGATCTCCGGCTCCATCGCCGTCGACAACTCCAACCCCAGAAGTAACCCCAGAACCCACGATACCATAGACGGATATACCTAATTACTAAATCGAATATATTTATGTCTTTTCTCAAAACCAATCGAAAAAAAACCTTATGGATTATAATTTTAGTGGCATTGGCTTTGGTGTTAGCGAATTATTTTATAAATGCAAACAAGCCACCGGATAACAGAGAGATTGGAACTTTGGATACGGGTCCGCATCCGGCCGAAGTCCAGCTTCGTTTTGAGAGGGAATATAATGGACTCAAGTTTCAGGATGCCCTGAATTTAACACAAAAAGAATACGACTCTTTGACTAAAGAAGAGATACTTAAAATGCAGGATGAGAGGTTTAATAATTGGGTAAAAATAATAACTGCTCCTCCGGTGGAGGAGACAAATACGTCACAATGAGAAGAAGACTGTTAAAAATAGGGCTGCCGGTTTCTTTGGTAGTTTTGTTTTTTGTGTTTGCCTCTCAAGTTCGGGCGGCTACTATTGTGGCGGCTACGGGTGCGGCGGGTAACTGGACGGACGGGACGGCGTGGGTAGGTGGTGTAGCTCCCACCGCAGCCGATGATGCGCAAATAGGAGTAAATACTACTAGTATTACGATTAATGTTGGAGCAGTCGCTCGGTCGGCTGACTTTGCTACATTCACAGGAACGATTACTCAAGGGTCTACTGGAACTTTGACGCTAGGTGATGCCACCGCAGGGTTGTCAAATATCGCTCTTAACATTCCAGCGGGGGCGACATACGCTCCCGATGCAGCTTCTACAATTTCATTCATCTCAACTTCAGCGACTCAACAGACAGTTTTGATTGACAGCGGATACACGGCAGGAAAACTTACATTTAATTCTGCTTCTAATGGAAATTACGCTATGACGGCGGCGATAACAACAGCCACCGCTTCAACTGTAACCCATACCAAAGGCACTCTGCATACAGACGGGGCGACAGATAACGGAGCCTTTGCGCACTCTTGGGGGTTATTTACTTCCAGCAGCAGTTCTACAAGAACCCTAACATTAGCAAATTCAAGTATAACCATTAAGGGTGCGACAATTAATTTTACCAATGTGACGGGCTTAACCATGACAGCTAATACCGCAACATTTACTATAACTGGAGCAAACGGCAACTTTACCACTGGGTCACAAAATTACAATGGATTAACTCTTGTTATGACAGGTGGCGGGAGTATGAATATTAACAACGGTCCAACTTTTGCGACCTTAACAGTTACGGGGACTGCGGTAAAAACAAACTCTCTTGGATTAAGGAATGTTGTGGTCACGGGCACAGCAACTATACAAGGTGATAGTGCAATCAATAGACTGTTCGTTGTTTCACAAGTAGGGATTGGCACTGCTGCTAGTTTTACCGTCGGCACCATAGTTACGAAATGGGCAGATTGGAGAGATATTAATGCCTTAGGAGCCGCAAACTGGGATTTGACTGCTCAAGTCACAGATTCATCGGGTGACGCTGGAGGTAATCCAAATATTACTTTTACCACTGCGGATGATAATTTTTGGATTGGAGGAACTGGAAATTGGTCTACAGCTGGTGAGTGGTCAACAACGTCTGGAGGTGCTGCAGACGGAAGAGTGCCTTTGCCACAAGATGATGTTTATTTTGATAATGGTAGTTTCAGCGCAGGAAGCCAGTCAGTCACTCAAGATATGCCGAGAGCTGGAAAAAACATTACTTGGTGCAGTGCGGCAGGGGCAGTTTGTGGTGGGGCAGTAACTAATACTCCAGCTTGGGCTAAGACAACCAGTACCACTGTCTATGGTTCCGTAAAAATGATTTCTGGTATGACAGAAAGTGGTGCCACTGTATTTACTTTTGAGGGTAGGGGAGCGTTTACATTTACGAGTGCAGGTAAACAATTTTCAAATCCTGTGACAATGCAGATGATTGGTGGGAGCCTTACGCTCCAGGATGCTTCCGTCTTTGGGGCATCAAATCAAACTTTCACCCTTAATAACGGAACATTTGATGCAAACAACTTCAATGTAACTATGAGGCTTTTTAGTTCATCAAATTCCAATACCAGAGCAATCACGATGGGAACTGGAACTTGGACTCTTACCTCCAGTGGAACTATTTGGACAACTGCCACAATCGCAAATCTTACATTTAGCGGAGCCTCATCCATAATCTCAATGACTGATGTTAACACAAATGCAAAGGCTTTTGCTGGTGGGGGACTGACCTTTGGCAGTTTAAGTATTACATCAGATGGTACGGCTGGGATTACTACTTTCACAGGAGCTAACACTTGGACTGGAAGTTGGACTATAGGTGCAGGTGGAGTAAAAAGTATTGTCTTACCCGGATCAACCACGACGACAATTACCGCTAGTTCGGGACTCGGTAATGGTACGAATGTAGTTACCTTCACCGCTTCCGCCGGGTCGGCGACTATTTCAAGCGCGGCCGGGAATTTTTGCTGGGATTATGTTTCGCTGACCAATATACCTTCAACCGGCGGGGCCACATTCTACGCGGGAGCTAATTCAACTGATGGTTTGGGAAATACGGGCTGGAGTTTTACGGCTTGTCCAGCGGCGGAGGAGGGAGCCAGCACTAGCCCTAACCTAAAAGTAAAAGGCGGGGTGAAGGTTCGAGGTGGGGTGAAGTTTAGATAAAGGACTTGCTATAAGTACTACAAGGACCGTCCTTACAAAGTCCTTGCAAGGACGGTCCTTGCAAGTTAAGCTAGTGGCGATATGAAGAACCGTGATTATAAACAATTTACTGCTGGTGAGTACTATCACATATATAATAGGGCCAATAACAAAAACAACATTTTTCTAGAGTCCGATGATTTTAAGTTTTTTTTGTTGCGGTTAAAACAAAACTTGTTTCCATCGGAAGAAGAGATGGTAAAATCTAGGATTACTCTTTTGCCGCCAGATTCTTTCTCGCTGACTTGCTACTGTCTAATGCCTAACCATTTTCATTTTCTACTTAGACAAAATGGCGATTTGCCCACTAGTAAACTTTTGTCGAAAGTGTGTACTAGTTATTCCATGTATTTTAATAAAAAATACAAAAGGGTCGGCAATGTTTTACAAAGTAAGTTCAAGCAGGTTCTGATTGACGACAATGCTTATCTAAATTGGCTTTCGGCCTACATTCACCAAAATCCTAAAGTTTCTGGTTTAGTAGATGATTCAGCCGATTATCCTTGGAGTAGCTATCCTGATTTCTTGGGCTTGCGAGTCGACAAGCTGTGCGAAAAGGGGATTATCATTGAACAATTCAAGAGCACTAAAGAATATAAAAAATTTGTTGATGAAAGCTATGAAATTATAAAACAGCGGAAAGAGTTAGAACATTTGTTGTTAGATTCGGACAATTAGCCATAAACCAGACCTACAAGGACCGTCCTTGTAGGTCTGGTAGTTGACTGTTTTTCAAATTTTAATTTTGGTGAGGAGGGAGCGGGTGGTGGCGTTGAGGTCTTGGAGGGTTTGGTTGTAGAGGGGGCGGAGGGTGGCCTGGAGTTGGCGGATGTTATTGATGTACTGAAGGCGGAGTTGGTGGCTGGTTTTGAT
>JAUSIY010000009.1 GCA_030647735.1 bacterium | reverse complement strand
GATGAGACAGCAAATGAAATCCGGGTAGGAATATTAGCTTTAATCAGACCGGTAATGACATTAACTGACGGCCGCTGGGTAGACAGGACCAAATGGATACCTGTCGCCCGGGCCATCTGGGCCAAACGAGTAATGGCGTCTTCCGCCTCAACCTGGGCCAGCATCATAATGTCAGCCAGTTCGTCGACTACGATAACTATATACGGCAGAGCCTGAAAACCGGACATTTCGTTATACGCGTCAATGTTTCTCGCTCCCACTTCAGCAAACATTTTGTATCGTCTGTCCATTTCGGCCATGGACCAACGTAGAGCGGAAAGGACTTTTTTCGGCTCCACAATCACCGGGGTCAGCAGATGGGGAATATTATTGTAAGCGGTTAGCTCCACCCGCTTCGGATCAACCATAATAAATTTCACCTCAGCCGGTGACGCTCTAAACAAAATTGAGGCAATAAAGGCGTTGATGCAAACCGATTTGCCTGACCCAGTTGATCCGGCAATAAGTACGTGCGGCATGCGGCCAACGTCAGCCACAATGGGATTGCCGCCTACATCCAGTCCCAAGGCCACTGTTAACTTGCTGGAATTTTTCTTCATGGCCTCAGATTCCAACATCCGGCGCAGGCTGACAAATTCCGGGGCCCGGTTAGGCAGTTCGATACCTACTAAATTCCTCCCCGGAATTGGGGCTTCAATCCGAATTTGACCGGTAGGAGCAGCCAGAGCCAGAGCCATGTCGTTCGACAGGGCAGAAATTTTAGACAATTTAGTTCCAATGGCCACCTCCAAGGCGTATTGAGTCACTGCCGGACCCAGATTAACTTCTACCACTTTGGCAATAATTCCAAATGCCTCCAGAGTCTTTTCAATGGTAGCTGCATTCGTTTTGACGTCTCCTCTGTCAGCCTTGCCTCCCGCTGTTTCGGATAACAGCGACAATGGAGGATATTTCCAAGGCTGGTCGGATGCAGCTGCCGGAGGAGGGGGGAGATTATCTACACTGGCCAGCTTACTCACAGGCTTAGCCTCGGCTGATTTATTGAAGGCTGGGGCCTGCTGAGGCATACCTCCCATTTTGATGGCCTTGTCCATCATCCGGTCGGTTTTGTTCAGCCCGGCTACAGCTTTTTGACTGCGTTTGAATAGATTAACTACAAAAGCAATTACGTCTTCAAAAGGCACGTTAAACATAATAATTAATCCGATACCTAATCCAGCCAGAAGGAAAATGGCCGCCCCTATGGGTGAAAAGAAGTTGGCTGTAGCCTGCCACATCTGACCCCCGACCGTCCCTCCCCGAGTCAGTCCAGCCAAAGCCGCCAAAATTACCACGCTGCCCACAAAAGTATGCGGTGCAGTTAGTGAGGACCTGATTTTGGTCAGCATTAGTCCACCTACTAAAATAGGAAAAGGTAGAAAGAAAGTGGCCAGAGTTCCCAGTTGCAATAACAGAAATCCGTTTAACTGCACAAGTAAAGCTCCCTGGCGAGTAAAGCTCACCCAGACCAAGCCGGCCAGACAAAATAAGGCCACCGCCACAATAGAATGAATAGTAGTCTGTTTGAGTTTAACCCTGAAAGAATTCTTCCGTCCAAATAGTGAGGCAGTCCTGGGCATAAACCCATTATACCTCAGCAATAACCGGGAGGATCATAGGACGACGGTGAGTCTTCTCAAAGAAATATCTTTCCAAGATATCAGCCACCATATCCCGCATAAACTTCTCTGAGTCAATACGGCCTTTTCTTTTGGCTACTGTTTGTTTAACCATGTTTCCGGCTTCAATTAAGAGCTGACTGTGTTCTTTAGCATATACAAAGCCCCTGCTAATCAGGTCTATTTTATTTATCTGCCCCGGATTACTTTGGTCAATCTCGACTACCGCTACCACAATGCCTTCCCCTGCCAACAGTTGTCTGTCTCTTAAAACTACATTGCCTACATCTCCTACTCCCAGTCCATCTACCATGACATTTCTGACTTCTACTACCGGTCCCAATTTCACCCGGTCGGGATATACTTCGATTGATTGATTTTGCTCTGGCAATAAGATTTTATCAGAGGCGTAGCCCATTTCCCCCAAGACCTTGGCGTATTGCACCATATGCCGCCAAGTACCTCCGATAGGTAGTAAATACTTGGGCCTGGTTAAGGCGGCCATCAACAAATGGTCTTGTTTGCTTCCATGGCCGGAGACATGTAGATTATCAGTGATATTAGAGTAGATGACGGTAGCTCCGGCTTTAGATAAAGCGTCTATTAGCGATTGCGTCGTTCCCTCAGTTCCGGGAATATAGTCTGAAGAAAAGATAACTTTGTCACCCACAGAAATCTGGGCGTCCCGGTGTTCACCGGTAGCCAACCGTTCCATAGCTGAACCGGCCTGACCTTGACTCCCGGCAGCCAATAGACATACGTTTTTGGGAGGTAATTTGCGGATTTGTTTGGCATCCAACATAGCTCCTTTAGGAATTTTGAAATAGCCCAATTTGGCCGAGACCGATAAGTTGCGGTCAATTGACCGGCCCAGAATGGCTACCCGCCGACCGTGGCGGACGGCAGTATCTACGGCCTGCTGCCACCGGCTAATATTGCTACTCATGGTAGTAACGATCACTTTTCCCTGACAATGAGAAATTTCCCGGTCAAACATCTCCTCCAGAGTCCGCTCTGACGGAGTATGTCCGTTTCTTTCGCTGCCCAGACAATCTGACAGTAGCAGCTGGACTCCTTCTGCTCCGGCGGCCGCAATGCGGACAACATCTGGCAAAATTCCGTCTACCGGAGTGAAATCAAATTTATAATCGCTGCCGTGGTAAATGGTTCCCACTGGAGTTTTAATAATCAGATTGGTGGCGTCAGGAATGGAATGGGAAACGTGCACCGATTCTACGGTAAACTCGCCCAGCTTTAACGGTTGCCCGGTCGGCAACACATTCACTTTCTGAGGCATATTCTCGTATTCAGCCAGTTTATCCATCACTAAAGCTGCTGTTAATTTACTCGCATATACCGGCACATTTTTGATTTGGGGCAGGATATAGGCTAAAGCTCCCACGTGATCTTCGTGACCGTGAGTTAGTACTAAACCTCTGATTTTGCCAGCTTTAGTTTTTAAATAATTTATATCCGGGATTAATAGATCCACTCCCAGCATATCCTGAGTAGGAAAACCCATGCCGCAATCCACCAAAAGGATGTCCGGACCGTATTCATAGACAAACATATTGGAAGTTACCCGACCGAAACCGCCTAATGAAACTATTTTTAAAGGCTGATTGGAAGTATTTTGTTTAAAATCCATAGTTATATTTTATCTTAAAATAAACTCGACTGTTCCGGTTCTTTGGGCTTTTCTGGAACCACTTCGGGTGGTTTTCCACCTAGAAGGTTCTTCAGTCTGCCGAAATCAGCCACAAACTGGGTCATCATCGATCCAGCCCGCAAAGCTGCGGCAGGATGATACATTGGAAAAATAATGTATTTCTTCCCCTTAAAGTCTACAAATCTGGCCTGCCCGTGAACTCCTGAAATAGATACGCCGGGAATAAATTTGGCCATAGAGTACCGGCCTAAAGTAACAATTATTTTAGGAGAGATGATTTCAATCTGCTGATCCAACCACTGCCGACAGGCTTCAATTTCATCTGGAAATGGGTCACGATTCTCCGGTGGGCGATATTTAACAATATTAGTAATGAATACCCGATTCCGAGTCAAGTCCAGCGCCTCCTGGAGGGTTTTTTCTAATAGCTTGCCTGCCTGACCTACAAACGGCCGGCCGGTTAAGTCTTCGTTTCGACCCGGGGCTTCGCCGACCATAATAATGTCCGCGTTCGGATTGCCTTCGCCAGGAACCGCATTGGTCGCTGTCTTGGCAATATCCAATCCCTTAAACTCTTTTACTTCTTGGGCAACTTGATCTAGTGCCTGCTGTTTTTCATTAGTAGTCATTAATACGTAGGCAGGAATTGTTTGAGATTTTCCTCAGTAATATAAAACTCTTTCCCTTTGCCTTCAACTATCATTTTGGCCACCTTGCGCACTAACCCCTGAATTGTCCGTTCCAGCGTCCGGATACCGGCATCAAATCCCAGGGGACGAACAATTTTGGTCCACACATTTTCATCAATCTTAATTGCTTCTGCAGTCAGTGAAGCTTTTTTAATCTCGGCTGGGAGAATGTAGTCCTTGGCAATTTTAATCTTTTCTTCATCATTGTAGCTGGGCATGGTAATCGGCTCCAACCTATCCATCACAGCGGTAGAAATATTGGTGGTATTGTTGCAGGTAGCGATGAACATGGCCTGAGACAGATCAAAGGGATGATCGATATAGTGGTCAGTAAAAGCCATGTTTTGTTCCGGGTCTAATAGTTCTACTAAAACTCCCATGATTTCTCCCCGGGCGGTATCTGCCACCCGGTCAATTTCATCAACCAAAATCACCGGGTTCTTCACCCCGGCCCGACGCACGCCTTTTAAGACTAAGCCCACTTCGGCATCTGCATGCACCCGGGACTGACCCCGCAGATCCAAAGCTGAACTCATGCCGCCGAAGGGAATCCGCACTAGTTTGCGGCCTAATGCTTCAGCAATACTGTAGGCTAGGGTGGTTTTACCGGTACCTACCAGGCCCACTAACAGTAAAATCGGGGCCCGAAATGCACTGGACTTCTGCTTGTTAAGAATGAGCACCGACAAGTATTCCAAAACCCGCTCTTTTAATTCTCCCAATCCGTAATGATGCTGGTCTAATATTTGGCGGGCGTGGGCTAAATCTAAAATATCCTGACTGGATTTCTCCCAGGGTAAATTAACTATCCAATCAATATAGTGGGCAGTTTGCTCAAATTCGGCAGAATATGCCCCCGTAGCAGCCAAACGTTGCAAACGGGTGACCATGGTCTGACATTTATCCCGCAAATCGTCAGGGATTTGAGAAGTTTTAACCTGCTCCTCCAATTTTTTGATATCTGTAGTTAGTTGTTCGTCCACGATTCCAGTTTACCTTTTTTTACCTCTATTTCAAACCACTTGACCATTAATATCTGGGTCGGGTATCCCGCCGGGGACCACCTGGGCCTCCCCTAGAACCACCCCGGTCAAATCCTCCCCGACGGGGAGCTGAAGAAAACGGACCACCGCGCTGATCTTCAAATCTGGGGCCGGCCGGCCGGCGTTCCTCCCGGGCTTTAACTACCGGTTTACCTTCTGCATCAAACAGCATGGACAAATTAATGCGTCCCTGGGAGTCAATTTCAGTTACCCATACTTTAACTTTGTCTCCCTCGTGGACGAGTTGGCTGGGGTCAGACACAAAACCTTCGGCCATTTGGGAAACATGCACCAGTCCGTCTTTGCCGGGCAAAATATTCACAAAAGCCCCAAAAGGTTGAATCCGGGCTACGGTCCCTTCATAAATTTCTCCGGGTTTGGCCTCTTGGCCTAGTGAACCAATCCAACCAATGGCCTGATCGACTCCGGCCTGATCAGATCCGGACACAAACACTGAACCGTCATCGTTAACATCGATAACAGTTGAAGTCTCAGCCATCAGTTTGCGAATGACCTTGCCTCCTGGGCCAATCAACTCCCCGATTTTGTCAACCGGAATAGTGACCACGTGGATCTTGGGAGCATATGGGGACAATTCTTTGCGCGGCTCAGGAATAGTTTTGGCAATTACCTCTAGAATTTGTTGCCGGCTGACTTTAGCCCTCTTAAAAGCTTCTTCAATTATTTCTAGAGTTAACCCGTCAACTTTAGTGTCCAGCTGGATGGCAGTAACCCCAGTGGCAGTTCCGGCTATTTTAAAGTCCATGTCAGTGTAATGATCTTCCAAGCCAATAATGTCAGTTAAGAGTAAGTATTTGCTGTCCGCTTTGGGATAATTTTCATCCGTCACTAAACCTATGGAAATTCCGGCTACTGGTGACTTAATGGGTACTCCGGCATCCATCAAAGCTAATGTTGAACCACAGGTGCTGGCCATAGACGTGGAACCATTGGAACTCATAATCTCAGATACCACCCGAATAGCGTAAGGAAAATCTTTCTCGTCCGGAATTACCGGGGCCAAGGCTCTTTCGGCTAAGGCTCCATGACCGATTTCCCTGCGCTTGGGAGCGCCTATCCGACCGGTCTGACCAGTGGAAAAAGGCGGGAAATTGTAGTGGTGCATATATCTGTGGATAGACTCTCCTTCGGCAGTCTCTAATGTCTGGCCGAGTGAAGGAGCCCCTACAGTGGCCACGGTTAAAGATTGGGTTTGGCCTCTTTGTATAATGGCTGATCCGTGCACCCGAGGTAATACTTGCACTTCGGCTGACAAAGGCCGGATTTCATCCAGTTTTCTGCCGTCTAATCTTTTTTGTTTCTCCAATAAGTTCTGGCGTACGATCTTGGCGGCTACTTCTTCAACAATCTGGGCTACCCAGGCGGTACGGCTGCGATCTTCTAGTCCGGCAGAAAGAGTAGAAACTACTTCTGACAAACCTTCCCCTTCTTTGCCGCTGGCTTTAGCCAAGGCCTCTTCAATTACCGGCTTGGCTTTGTTTTGCATTTCGGCTACAAAGATCTTATCCATGTCGCTGGGCTTAACTACTATCTTGGCTTGGCCCACTTCGGCGACTAACTCATTGATGGCTTTGACAGTTTGAGAGTTTTGTTCCATGGCCAACTTAATGGCTTGAATGAAAGTTTCTTCACTTACCTGGTTAGCCCCGGCTTCTATCATGGGTACCAGATCAGCCGTTGAAGATACTACCAAGTCCAAACTTACACCCTCCCGGTTACCGTTCTTAGGATTGACTACTAATTTTTCTTCTTCAAATCCTAACCGTACACTACCTACTGGTCCTCTCCAGGGAATGGGGGAAACTGCCAGAGCCGCTGAAACAGCATTGACTGCCAATACGTCTGTATCGTTATCTGTGTCAGTCGACAACACCATGACAATTATCTGCACTTCATTTTTGAAAGTTTTGGGGAATAAAGGACGAATGGAGCGGTCAATGAGTCTAGCTGACAAGGCTTCTTCGTCAGTGTTTCTTTCCCGTTTTACCCAGCGGGAACCTTTGATTCTGCCTCCAGCATAAAGTCTTTCCTGATATTCTACCTGCAGGGGAAAATAGTCCTTGGTGGGGTCTTCTTTACCCATGACCACGGACGCAAAAACTACCGAGTCCCCATACCGGGCAATGACGGCAGAAGTGGCTTGCTGAGCCAAACGGCCTATCTCAAAGGACAGAGTGCGCCCGGCTACATCTAGTGATTTACTGACAATCTTACTCATTTATTTTCGAAGCGATCAAGAAGTCTGAAGAAGAGTATAACTTCTCTTCGCACCTCTCGATCACTAATATCATTATAACAGATTATTTAGACAAACCAAGTTTTTTGATTACTT
>JAUSIY010000022.1 GCA_030647735.1 bacterium | reverse complement strand
TTTGGCTTTCCATTTCATAGCCCGGAGTACCTCACTCCCTATATTAGCCATTTGTTCAACAAGACTAAGCTGAAACCACTTCTTTGCCTCTAAATCTTTATGTTGCATATCACTTAACCAATTTATTAACAATATTTCTGATTTGACTTTGAATTTTGGGGTCGTCAACTCCCCGGCTCATGTTTCCGCTTCCCGGCTTCAAATTAATCATTGAGTCAAACTCAAGAAAATCCTCGCCATCTAAATCCGGGTATAAATTAATCCCCCACAGATCTGCCTGGCTAGAGCCCTTAGACAAAAGTTCCGCCTCCTCATCAGCGTGCAGATTCGCATCAATAACCATAATCTGCTTAGTTACATCCACCACTCCTTTAACCAGATTACCGAATCTTCCTTTCGCGATATCATTAAGTTCCTCTTTTGTTATCGATTTATCAATCAAAATCATCTTAATTGATATTATAACAGTGTAAATTTTACGTCTATTCACATGTGAATCATCGTCTCCCGAAAGAAGTCTAGCTTCCAGATAGTTATGCAGAGGAAGTGTTTAGCTCAAGCGACGGAATTCACCTCAATCTTATTACCTGCGATGGTATTTGGGATGGCACTAAAAAAAGTTATACTAAGCGTTTAGTGGTCTTTACAGATTTAGCTCCTTAGAGCACCGAATCCATTGGTTCAGCCACTACAAATATATGAAAAAAATCTCCCTGTTATATACTCGCACTGGCGGCGGTCATTTGAGCCTGGCTCTGGCCACTCAGGAAGCTTTAGAAAAATACTCCCCAGAAAAGATAGCAGTGTCCCTATTTGATCCCCATCACCGTTTCTATGCTCAAGCATATGAAAAATTCGGTTCCAGCATGCAGGGACTATGGAAAGCCGGGTACCAAGCTTCTGCTTCCCCTCAGGCCTCGCAATTGATTCACAAGATGGTGATACCGACAGTCATTAATAAACTGGCCAAATATCTCCAACTGGAGAAGCCAGACTTAATTGTGTCTAACCACGCCTTCATCACCGTGGAACTCAAAATGGCCCTGGTTAAAATTGGTTCCCGGGCTAAGACTGCCATCTATTTTGCTGACCCCTTTTCCCTGCATCCGGCTTGGCTGGCTGAAAAAGGAGCAGATCTGTACTTGGCCCCAACCCAGGAAGCAGCCGATACAGCTCTGGCACATGGCATTCCCCGGCAAAAAGTGAAAGTGGTGGGCTGGTTAACCCGGGACGCGTTTTTCACTCCCCCCCATGACCGCCAGCAAGTGTTAACCATTATGGGCCTGGCAACAGACAAAATGACTATATTTGTGGGGGGATCCGGCCAGGGTGGAGGAAAGACATATGAGTTGTGTCAGTTAGTGAGTCGGGACAAACAATTGGCCCAGCATTGCCAGCTAGTGGTCAATACCGGTTTAAACTCGGTGCTGGCAAATAAGGTGATTAAACTGACACAGAAAAATCCTCAACTGTTTTACATTTTGCCATATTCCAAAAACCTCAGCGATATTATGTCAGCCTGTGACCTAGTCATGGGTAAGGCTGGACCTAACTTTTTATTCGAAGCATTGCATTTAGGCAAGCCCATCATTGCTACCGGCTGTCTCCCTGGTCAAGAAGACGGCAATCTGGAATACATTACTAGAAGCGGCATCGGCTGGGTCAAAACCCAGCCCCAAAGCGTGATTCCTCTATTGAAAAAAATTCTCAAGAACCCCCAGCTTTTGCAAGCCAAAAAAGACCGGATGAAAGTGGAAAGTGCCAAACATAGACATACGGCTAAAAACCTAGCCCATGAACTGCATCTCCTTCTTAAATAGATGGAGTAACCTTACTACCTTCAACCACGTTAAAATTGGGTTGCATAGATTAGACTAGGACCATTAACCCCCCTGTTCTGCTTTAAATCAGGGAGGTAATTAGCCAGATATTTTTCAGTCTTCTGTCTCTATTTCTAGATGCAAACAACTTAGAGCCTGACCCACGCCATCATCATGCTTGGTTAAAACATGAGCCAGATGGCGAATTTTCTGCAGAGCTTCAGTTTGAGTTATGTTGGCATGACCCAAGACATACCCTTGAGCCAAAGCTTCAACTTCAGTCCAGCTCATATTAGCCTCTTTTTGCAATTGACCTTCAGTCCAACCCCCCATCTGCTTTAAATACAAACCCATTACCCCCAAAGCTTTCAAGCCTAAAGTAGCTGTGGGGTCTCTGTATTCCCATTTGCGGATGGGCGGACAAGAGCAGTCATCTAAATCTATCTCTTCCACTATCTTCATAAACGGTCTGATGCTAGGATCAAAATACTCAAATCTGACAATGGCCATCGGCAGTATTGTAACAAAAATTTGCGTGAAAAAGGAGGAAATTAACCTGCCAGCTGTAACATCTCTTCAATTACCATTGCCATGCTCTCCAGGCTGGAGTAAGCCTTGACCATATATCGAGTGGGGAAATTCTTGACGATATTTTGAATCATTCTTTCGTTGGCATCGACATTGGTTAAAATGATCACCGGTACTTGCTGACCCCAAGGGTCGGCCCGCAATTTTTCCAGCATCTGGATGCCGTCCATCTGGGGCATAAGGATGTCTAAAATAATCAGATCAGGGTGTAAAGATATAGCCTGTTGCAATCCTTCAGTCCCATTGATGGCCCTAACTGTAGTATAGCCGTGCTCACCAACTGCCGTCTCTAAAGCTTTAAGCATGGCCTGTTCATCTTCAACAATCAGAATCTTTTTATTCTTCTCTTCAGCCATATCTTTATACTCTGAAGTTAACAGTTCATCTAGAGTTTGTAAAGGCTAGTCAGAAACTTACGGAAGCTTTACAAAAGCGTGAGTACGCCAGTATTCCTTATCTTCATCTTTTGAAGAAAACAAACTGGGAGCCGGTTCTCCGGGAAAGGCTGACCGCAGTTGGAATTTAATCCCGCCGGGTTGGCCTTTAGAAGGAAATACCGGGCTAACCTCAAAAGTGACTAACTTTGTCAGTGGTTTTTGCGGCCGGGCAACCACCTGCACTTCGATTTGTCCCCGCTTGCCCTGATCCCGAATTTCCCGGGTAACTTTTTCTCCTGGTTGAATTACATCAATGCCGACTTGACCGATCGGCTCGGGATACTCGAGCGTCACGATATGCGGACGGTCATACTCCGCAGGAAGAACCACTGCCCGGGCGACTTCTTCTAAACTAGCTGTCAAAGATTTGGCGTCGGTGAAAAAGTGATTCGGCTGAAACTCGGAACCCAGGCTACCCGGTTGCCAGTGTCTTTCGAAATGACTTATATCACTTACCGGAGAGATCTCGGTCGGTTTAAGCCGACCTTGAATTTTCTTCTCCCCGGTTTGGCTCATCACTACCTGGGGTAATTCCCCTGTTTCCATGTTTAGATTGTAACACTTGGTCTGTGAATGCTTGGATGCTACTTGCAAATTAACTTAACTCATGTGTATATTGATTTCGCCCCTGCCCGCAACTCTTAACTGAAAAGAGGTGATGATTAATGCGGGATATTTTAAAATACCTCAAACTCAACGAGCAGAACATCTGCATGTTATTAGGCATTGT
>JAUSIY010000019.1 GCA_030647735.1 bacterium | reverse complement strand
CAGGAGATGAATATTGGCTCTGGCCATCTGCTTCAATTTGTCGGCCAGATCACCCAGACCGATTATTACCAAAGGTAGTTGCAGGTCGTTGAAAGTTTCCACAATCAATTGCGCCCGTTTATAGGCTACCAACCGACCTACCCAGAGAAAATAATCCCGTTGCACAGGTGGGTCGTAAGTTTTGGCTAAGGCTTGCACATCCACCGGGGGATAAACTACTGTCGAGGGTAAGCCGTAGTAGTTGGTAATCCTTTCCTGTACAGTTTTGGAAATGGCCACATAAGCGTCAGGCCGATGGCTGGCAATTTTGTCCCACTGTTTCAAGTAACTGAAGATGGGACTGGCCAGATCACTCACCTGACTCTGGTATAGATGGGCATGACTCCATAGATACCTAGTGGGGGTCAGACAGTAACACAGATGAAAAGTACCCGGTTGAGTAAGGATACCTTTGGCATCGGCAGAACTGATCGAAATGACCGCGTCATACTCTTTAAAATCGAAGCTTTCAAACGCCAACGGGGTCAGCCAAGGATACAATTCATGCCGAGTGCTGGCTCCGGGAGCGTGTTGCAGCCAGGAAGGAATTACAGCCGGAAAAACTCTGGCCCAGCCGGCTGATTGGGGATTGTATACAGCCGTATACAAAGGGGCTTGGGGAAACAGTTCGTGCAAAGCCAAGAGCACTCTTTCTGCTCCGCCCCACTTGTTCACCCGGTCGTAAACTAGCGCAATTCGTTTTGGTATATCTGCCATGTGGCTTCGGCCATTTTAGACCAGGAGTATTTGCTAACTTGTTGATGACCGCGAGATATTAAATCTTGACACAGTTTGTTATCAGTCATAACCGTGTTTATTTTTTCTACCAGATCCTCCAAACTGTAGGGATCAAAATATAAGGCTGCTTCTCCGTAAATCTCAGGCAAACACGAAGCCTGGGCTGCAATTACCGGCAGTCCCACCGCCATAGCTTCTAATCCAGGTAAGCCAAACCCCTCAATCAGTGAGGGGAAAACAAAACAACTGGCCTGTTTATAAAGCTTAACCAGCTCTGCATCTTCAACTCTACCCAGAAAGTGGACATATTTAGATTTAGGCAGTCGGCTTTCAAACACGCTGCGGGCACAGACTATAGCCAAATCCAGTTTTAGTTTTTGGGCTGCCTCAATCAAAATGAGTACATTTTTATGAGGATATAAATTACCCGTATATATCAAAAATGGCTTTTTCATTCCGAAAAGATACTTCCAACTCCTTCATAAATAACGCTTTCTTTAGTCGGTCGTAAATGATATTTGGCCACAAGAATATCTTTCCAGTATTGAGCCGGGGTGATAATGTGACTGGCCCGCATCACCGCTAATTTCACTACAACTAAATACCCTAAGTATTTCACCCAGTACAGCAGGGGGTTGTGGGTGGTGGTTTCCTGGCCTCTGGAAAAATGCTTAATTAAGTCGTGAATAGTAACTACCATTTTTCCAGGCCACAACAGGGGAATAGTGAAATGAGGCACGTGTAACAAATCAGGTCTAATTCTAATAAGTAGTAGCAACATCTCTATCTGAGACCAGGCTGAGTAGGGATGAGCCCGGGCAACATGCTTTTCATACCCGGCTAATTTCGGCTCATGCAGTTGGTTGGGGTTAATAATTAGTATTACCTGAGTATCAGTATCTTGGGGTAAGTTAGCAATCAGGTTTTCCACATATCGTCCAATTCCGGTGTGCGTCACACCCCAAAATCTGGCGTCTATGCAAATCTTCTTCATGCCCTCATTATAGAGCGCCACTGCTGCATTCCCCAAATTCCGGCATAAACTATCCAGTTGATGAAGAATGGATATCTTTGGGCTAGGTGTTTGCGGTAGAACAGGGCCATGACTTCAGTGGAGTTCAATGCCCATTTTTTGCGGGTGTGGATGGTGGCCTTGGCAGAAGAACCTTTGTAGTGAGTAATTTTAACTTGGGGCAGGTACATAATTTTCCATCCCGCTTCTTTTAACTTGTAACAAAAATCCAGATCTTCTCCGTTCCAGAAATAGTCTTCATCTAACCAACCTACTTGCTGGCCAGCTTTTCTTCTGATTAGAGCAAAGGCTCCGGTTAAAGCATCAATTTCATGAATGGCGCTGGGAATGTGAGTAGCCGTGTAACTGGAAAGTTTTTTTAAGCCTAAAAAGTGCAGCAGAGCCCCACCGGGGGTGGGAAAGCCCCGATGGCAGGAGTAGTCTAAACTACCGTCAGCCAGTTCTACCCGGCAAGTGGCCGCCCCTACATCTGAGTGTTCCTCCAGATATTTAAGCACGGTCTCAATAGACTGGGGGTAAACAATAGTGTCCGGGTTAAGCAAAAGCACATATTCTCCCCGGGATTGTTTTAAGGCCACGTTGTTGCCGGCCGCAAATCCCAGATTTTCTCCATTAGCAATCAGTTTCACATTAGGAAAGTCAGCATTAATGGCCGTTAGGGAATCGTCAGTGGAACCGTTATCAGGAACTAGAATTTCCCAGTCAGCGTGCGCCGGAATGGACTTTAGACAATTTAACAATAGCTGTTTGACGTTGAAGCTTAAGATGACAATCGAGAGTTTGGTCATACTACACTGTTATATATCGTCTCCAGCTTTTTAGAGATGGGTTCCCAGGTAAAACCTACATCGGCAATTTTTTTGGCATTGATGGCTATCTTTTGGTATAGCTTCTTATCCGAAAGTATCTGCACGGTTTTGGCGGCCAACTGTTCCGGAGTAGCCCCGATCATCATGGACTGGCCGTCTTTAATCCCCAACCCTTCGGCTCCGATGGGAGTGGTGACAACCGGGGTCATGGAAGCCATGGCCGCTAAAATCTTTAACCTTGTTCCACTAGGACCGTAAATAGGCGCTACCAATAAACCGGAGTTCTGATATGTTTTGACTACCCCTTCCCGATCGGAGTCGTCCAATTCCACAATATGGATGTTGGGATTATGTTTTACCATGGCCCGCAGACTAGGAGTAGGAAATTGACCCACCAGATTCAGTTGGATATCAGGGATCTTGTTGGCAATCAAGGGAAAAACTTTAGTAGCCAATATTTCTGCCGCTTCCCAGTTCTGCATCCATTTATAATTACCCATATAAAAAATGGTGGGGTTGTAATGCAGCTGGTCAAAGGTCCTATCAAAATCATCCCCCACCCCATTAGGAATTACTGCCACATCTTTATTAGGAACTACCTTTTTAATAATGGCGGCATCTTCTGCTGAAACTGCGGCCAACCGGTCAGCCCTTTTCCAGAAGTACTTTTCCCAATAGGCAATTTTGGCTACATCTATTAATAGCAATGGCCGCAGCCACCAGCGTTTATCAGTCTCAATTTGGTGGGCAAATACCCGGGACATGATGGTCTGCTCAACTAGCACTGTGGGGACATCACTTTTGGGCAAATACGGCATCACATATGAAGTTTCCGCATGGATTAGGTCATAGTGGCCGGTTTTAATTTCCTCTTCCAAGCGGGGGCGGATCTCAGGAGTGTAGTAAATCATCACCAGAAAAGGATAAACAGAAAAACCGGTGCGCAAAATATTGGGAATAGTCCAGGCTTTGCCCCGTTTAAACACCAATACTTTTTTACAGAACTTCTCCATGTGGGCTACCTGATCAGGAGTATTAGTGTCCCGGGTAAAACAGGCTAGGGTAATCTCGTGCCGCTGGGAGAGATGCTTAATCAGATTGTAGGAGCGGATTTGGCCTCCCGCTGACGGCGGGTACGGTAAGTAAGGGGTGAGCATCAGAATCTTCATTGCAGTTTGACAATCACATACCCCGGAGTTTGCTCTACCACCTGGTATTTGGCCATAATCTGGTTAGTTTGGTCGTTGTAGCTGGTAGAAATGTAGTAATTTACTCCGAAGCGATGCATTAAGTCTTCCAAGGGATATGGAATATTGGGAAAACCCTTGCGGTTAGTTTGGTACAAAAAGGCAGTATCTCCGTTGTAGTCGGCAATGACCACGGCGTCTTTAGGCAGCAGTCGGTCAGCAGCCTGGCCGGCATCTAATATGGCCGGGTTATTGATCTGGTAGTTCCCCCGCACTTCATACCAGCCGAAGGCGAGCATAAAAGTCATGGCTACTGCCACCAATCCCCGCTTGGCCCAGGTTTTGAGAAATGTCTCCTCTGCTTTCCAAAGGGCTACTACTCCCACTCCAACCAAGACCGCCACTGCCGGCATAATGGGAATCTGGTAATAATCATGGCGGACATTACCGGTAGCAAAAGTAAACAGATACAGCACTGCCCCACCCACCAACCACCACAATTGTTTGGGTAGGTTGAGCACCCCAGTCGTCGCCGGCCAGGTGCCCCAGTAGCCAAGGATCAATCTGCCCAATCGGTCTCCGAAAATCCAGCGGAAAAAGGCTCCTTTAAATCTGATGTGGTCACCATTTAATAACCAATCGCTGCCGGGGACTCCTACCGGATATTGCTGCTGCCACATCCGCCACAGAATAAACGGCCCCACCAGAAAAATAATTCCCCATCGCCAAGCAAATAGAAGTGGCAATAGCAAAAACACTGCGGTAGGTTTAACTAAAACTGCTATCGCTCCCAGAAGGTAAGCTGCCCATTTGGCTGATCTATCCCAGGCTACTAGAGCAGCCAGAGCTACAGTCACCATTAAAGGATCTGGCAAAACTACCCGAGAGAAGTAAATGTTAAAAGGCATGAGCAGAAACACCGCCATGCTGACCAGGCCTGCAGCTGTAGAGGCGTGTTTCTTGACTAACAGGTAAATAAACAGCCCTGAAAAGAGAGAGGCCACTGTTGAGACCATCCGCCCCCAGAATTCTAGACTTTTGAAGGGGGCGAATTTAACTGCGGCAAAATGAACCAGGTTAAACAGGGGAAATTCCACTAAACGGTAACCGTCAGGATTAAAACCTTTACCGGATACGTCTGACATATCGTCATACCGAGGTAAGAAAGGGTTGACTCCGTATTTGACAAAATTACGGGTGACGGCCGCCGTATCTGCCTGCCGCCAGCTGTGCCAGTCAGCAATGGGATTATTGATCTTATACAGCCGGGCACCAAAACCCAGTGCCAGTAACGCCCCGACTGCAAATAATTCCAGCCACTTCTTCACCCCTAAATTGTACTATAAATAAACTTCATTTGGCCAAACTTGACTGCGTGGCTGACAATTTATATAATCCCAGACTAATGACAGATCGACTAGCCCCCAACGAAAGACTTAAATTACCTCTGAGATTATTGGCAATTCTAAGTTTAGGTTTAGCGGGATGTGGATGGAAATATAACGAGAATGCAATTTATAATTTAGACAATCAATGTGACCTAGGCCTGGATCAGGCAAGCAGTACATATGAAATTTTCCCCGGTGATACTTTGTATGTTGGCACGGCTGAAATTGAGTCTGATGGCCAAGGGAACGCCACAGTTGATACAGATGGAGATTTCATTGAAGACCTTGTTGGAATAAACGGAGTTCAAGTTATTGTAGTAGCCGGAGAGAAGTGGTTCGGCCCCAACCGCCAATTTACTATATCCACCCAACCTGGAGAAGAAACACAAAGCGGATATGTTCCTACACGAGTAACCATTGGCCAAGAGTGTCCCATCCCCTAACTTAGGATCTACTTATTTCCCTAGTTTTTACAGCCAAGCCTAAAAGAGTCCAGGTCATAATGGCTACCTTAGATGCTTCCAGAACATCGATAAATAGCGCGTTAATCAGTAGGCCTATCAAAGCACAAGCTACTGCCAGAGGAAATATCTGACCCAGTTCCATTTTAATTTTGCCTGTGGACCACAGGGCCTTAAATACACGCCCAAACACCAGAACCAGAGCCGCTGTGCCTAATAAACCAACCTCGGCCATGCTTCTTAAATAGTCATTGTCTACGGCTAGACCGACTGAGGAAAAACCGGTACCCAGAATGGGGTTTTTAATGACCGACCTCACTGCCCGGGGCCATTCCACTCTTAATCTGATGTTTAAGGATCTGTCCTCAGGCTGAGCTGGAGGTTGCAAAGCATCGGGTATCTCTGCATCAGCCTGGGCTTGAACAGACGGGGCCCAGGTAAATAGCTGGTTCACAATTAGATCCCGGTACCTACCTACCAGTGATGGGGATAGCCAGAAACTAGTTAAGGCCACTACCAGCCAAACAATTAACCAGGACTTTTTGCCTATCCGCCAGAGCAATAGCCCGGAAGCAGCAAAAAAAGCAGCAAAGGTCACCCGGGAAGCAGACAGCAACATAGCCCAGTAAGACAAAGCCCCGACTCCGACGACTACTAACTTTCCTTTAATATCTTTAACAGCTAGCATGCCAATGACCACAAGCAGTGGAAACAAACTGAACGCGGCTAAATCGTAGTGACCGGCAAAAGTGGAGTTAATCCGGGCTCCCGGCCCAAGGGATAGAGCCAGGCCTTTGGAAAATTCGCTGTTGTTAGTCGAAATTACCGGCCAGTCTAATAACAGTTGGCCAATCCCGTACACAGCTACAATCAAAGCTATTATTAATAATGTGCGCAATATCCAGTCCAAATGCTCCTTTTTAGCCAAGGCAGAGTAAGCCACCATAAACAGGGACATATACTCCACCCGGCGGAAAAGATGCAAAAGGCCTTGGTTTAAATCGGCAGACTTGGTGACCAGCACGGCCGCAAAAATAGATACGGCTCCGGCTAGCCAATAGAAAATAATCGCCCGGTTAATCGGCTGGCCCCAAATGACCTGCTTCCATTTAGTTAAATTAGTCGCTAGCCACAGACCAACTACAACAGCTATGACAATATCTTCCAGACGAATAGCTACAAATGTGCCGGCCACTCCAATCAGGGGAAACTTAGGGTACAACGGCACCACCAACAGAATTATCACTAATAGGTATATAAGTTTGTCCGCCATAAAGGCAGACAGTTTATTTAACCAGACCATATTCCTTTCCCAATAGGTAAGCAGCACCGGCAGCCAACAACAGCATGGTCAGGCGGGGAATCAAACTGGAAGGCATATACCGCACAGTCACTTTATTTAAATAGTGGGTGCCGGCCATGTTTATCTCATCTGTGGGCCGGATGGGCACAAAGGCATTTACATATAATGATTCCCGGGCCGGGTGCACTAACTCTTCCAGATAACTACTTCGGGTTTGATCACGGATAAGTTCCTGAGCCATCTCCGGAGGTAAAATCTGCCTAATACTCCAAGTGCCAAACTGACCCAGGTAAAAGGCCATCAGTTCTTCCCGAGTGAGGTTGGTGAAGTAGGCCCGGCGGAAAACACTTTCCGTGTCAGCCGGTTCAGTAGACTGCAATGATCCAGGTGGTGCAGCCGGGAAATTTGGAGAGGGTAGAGCCAGATATCCGGCCGTCGCCACTGCCAAGATACAAGCACTAATGAGCAGTATTTTTTTCATTTACTGAAATAGCCGGGATCGGCCTAGCCGGTAGTGGGGGGTTTTGTTTTTGCGCTCACCGATAACTTTAGCCGGGACTCCACCCACAATAGCGAAGTCCGGCACATCTTTGGTCACAACCGCTCCCGCTGCTACTACCGCTCCCCGACCGACTTTGACTCCCGGCAGGACAATGGCCCGCGGACCAATAAATACATAGTCACCAATACTCACCGGTCCGTCATGGGCGGCAAAGTCTTCGGCATCCAAATCGTGTTCGGAGTTATAGATCATCACTTCCGAAGCCATATCAACGTGGTCGCCGATAACAAGCGGGGCCCGGCCATCTAAGAAGGAAGCAAAACCTATCTTGGAGTCAACGCCTATGGATATTCCCCGGGGAGAAAAGAATCTGACTCCCATATGCACGGTAGCCCCGGATTTGATGGTCATGCCCGACAGCATAAATACGGCGTGTCTTAAGAAAACAAACGGCACATGTTCAGAAAACCAGTGTAATACGGCCAATTCTGTATCCCAATACCAGTTAAATATCCGGTTGAATCCTTTGGACACCGCTTGGCCTGCAGACAAGGGCCGGCCTTGCTTATCAGTGAGCTTTATTCCCTCTGTAGTTATTTTTAAGTTTTCGCCGTACATGCTTCAACTGCCTTTAAAGTGGCCCGGGCGGTTTTGGCCCAGTTAAATAATTTAACCCTGGCCAGGCCTTTTTTGATCCATTGGTCCCGCTCTGGTCCGACTGCTTTCATTATACCTGCTGCAATGGAATCCGGGGAACGGGGGTTAACGTAAATTCCGGCTTCCCCGGCTACTTCCGGAAGAGAAGCCACGTCGGAAACCACTACCGGCGTACCGCAGGCCATGGCCTCCAGAACCGGAATGCCGAAACCTTCGTAAAAACTGGGTAACACCAGAGCCTGGGCCATACTCATGAGTACCGGTTTTTCCGCCTCTTCTACAAAGCCGGTAAAGACCACTTTGCCGGTGAGGTTTAACTGTTTCACTTCATTAAAAATCTGTTCAAATAACCAGGCCTTTTTACCGGCAATGACCAGCTGAGTTCCTAAAGGTAAATCCTTTAAGGATAATTTAGCAAAAGCTTTAACCAGTCCTTCTATGTTTTTACTTGGCCGGAGACTGCCTAAAAAGAGGATGTATGGCTGGGTAATCCCGTATTTGTCCAGCACCTTAACGTCGGTGGTCGGTTTAAACAGTTTCTGTTCGTAAGCCAAAGGAGTAATTACGATATCAGCACTACTTTTGCCGTACTCTCGCATAATGTCTTTCCTGGTGTGCTCGGAAATGGCAATCACCTTGCGGGCATTTTTAACCGAATACCTAGTCCAGCTTTTCAGCTGGTTAAAATCTTTAGCGGTAAACTGCTCGGGGGTCTGCAAAAACCCCAAGTCCATAATGGCTACCACTGTGGGCATAGGGGCAATTCGGGGCGCGTAATGGGTCAGACTTAAAAACACTTCAGGGCGGGGATTTCGGGTAAACAGGTCCCAAGGTAATCTGGTCTGAGTCCATAGTTTGGGGAAGGGAATTACTCGATACTCCCAACCGGAGCGGGCTTTAGGTAAGTCTGCCAAAGGAGCAGTTTTTAAATATATAACAAAAGTGTGATTGGTTTTGAGCGCATATATCGCTTTTAAAAGTTCGAAAGCATATTGATTTACCCCCACTCTCTGGGGAGTCAGATTGGCTTCGTTAGCATCAATTCCGATGATCATAATTGTTTATATACTGCGTAGGTTTCCGCCGCGGCTTTGTCCCAGCTGAACTTGCCCAACTGGAGTTTGCCTGCCGCCACTAGTTTACTCTTATTGGCTACTGCCTCAGCTATCGCCTTAGCGATTTGTTCTTCATTTAAAGGATCAAAATACTCTGCCGCATCGCCGGCTACTTCAGGCAGGGACGAGGTGTCAGCACAAGCTACCGGAACCAAAAAGTGAAAAGCCCCCAAAACAGGTAGACCAAAACCTTCATATAGGGAAGGATAGACAAACACGCTGGCTCCGGCTAACAGGTCCACCAGTTGCTGGTCAGAGACATAGCCTGTGACCTGAATGCTGGGATCAGATACCGTTACCGCTGACTCCCCTACAATAATAAGTTTTGGTGGCAAAGCCAGTTTGTCTTTATATGTCTGAAAAGCACTGATCAGCCGCTGCATGTTTTTGCGCGGTTGGCGTGCCCCTATAGTCATAATATAATTCGTCTGTTTGGTAGTTTGGGGCTTCATTAAAAACCGATCCGGCAAGGCTTCGTAAATAATTTTTATCCGGTCGTCAGTAACTTTAAACAGACGTTTCAGATCGTCGGCTGTATTTTTGGAGACACAGATGATCTGGTCGCATTCTTTTTGCACCCATTTCATGCGGGCGGTTTGCACAGCTACTATTTGGGGATCCAGCTCAGCCGGATACAGAAAAGGGGACAAGTCATGCACCGTGGTCACTTTTTTAGCCCTGGTGGGAGGCTGGGCCCAGTCGGAGGAGTGCCACACATCTACTGGCCCCGTTAGATGTTGGACATCAAATAGGTGCAAGTTGTTCCATAACCAATGGGCAGCTGTAGGGGGGAGAGGCGAAACCAGGGCTTGGGGGAATAACGCTTTTATGTCACTCCCCCGCCGTAATGATCCGCCCCACAACACTAGATCCTGGGTAGGTAAGTGTTTGACTATGTTAACCACATAGTCAGATACCCCGGTCCCGTAAATTGCTTGTGAAACATCAATGCCGACTTTCATTTTGAATCTCTCAATACTTCTTTTAACGGATCTGCCAGAGCAAACTCAATGGATCCTGGCTCGGCCCGGTCTAAATTCATCACTCCCTGCAGGTGGTCAAGCTCGTGTTGGATCAATCTTGCCACAACCCCTTCAAACTTTTCCTCTTTTTCACGACCTGCGGCATCGGTCCACTTCAAGACCACCCAAGTAGAGCGGACAACATCTCCCCACATTAGTCCTGAACTTAAACAAAGTTCGCGGTAGTGGTTTGATTGTTTAGATGTGCTGGTCATTTGCGGATTAATGTATATCTGTATCTGATCGTCTAAGTATGTTACAAAAACTCTTTTGGCCAAACCTATTTGAGGAGCAGCTAACCCTCTCCCCATTCCGGCGAACTTTCTATATTCCACTAACATCTCACCCAGTTTTGTGCCAATTTCTACCCCTTCTTCCACACTCGCTTCACTGGCTACAGACCGAAGTATTGGGTCACCGGCATATCTAATCAGGGGAAATTTTTCCATGACCTCGCTAAAACGTTTTAATTTCAGTTCAATTTTTGTTATCATTTTTGATATATGATGTTGGCCCCCACCGTAGCCACCGGCTGGTAATTATCAACTACATATTGTACAAGCTTTGGCGCAGACTCGGAAATGCCGACGTTGCCTACCCGGCTGGAGGTATCCCAAACTACCAGTTGGGGAGAGTCAGCTACCAGGCCGGTCCAAATTCTGTCCTGAACAATCTGTAAAATCCAGGGGATATGGAAAGCAAATACATTCCCGGCCGGCAAGGTTTGGGTCAAGACGTATAAATGAGGCTGAGTGCCCAACAGGAATATTTTCTGGCCAGGCTGGGTGCGCTGCTTAATCTCTTCCACAAGTTTCATTGTTTGCGGATCAAAATATCTTACTCCACCCCACACGGCTGTTTTGCTGTACCACAAGCTGACCCAGACGACCGAGACTATAAGTGTAAGCTGCAGCCATTTTTTGGGAAGTTGGACCAGAGACAGAGCCAAGAAGGGCAAAGCCGGCTGAAAATGAATTCGGTCATATCGGGACAGACCGCCTAAAACCGAAAACAGCGCCCAGCCGATTAAAGGTTTGTTTTTGCCTCTAATGGCACTTAGAGCAAATAACCCCAATGGAACTGCCAGCCAGGCAAACTCTCTTAGGGAAGGGGCTAATTTGCCAGCGACCGGATATATGGTCAGACTGAATGTCACCAGCCAGTACCAAAAGTCTGACCCCACGCCCAGTTTGAAAAAATACAGAGCAGTCAGCAGGGTGGGAATGGCCACGCCCAGAGACAACTGCAGAACAGATTTAATGCCTCTGGTTTGCCACCAGGTAGCCACGGCTACAAAAGCTACCAAGGGTAAGATGCTCTGCTTTATTACTACAGCTGTTCCCAAAAGGAGGCCTGTGACCAACCACTTCTTTTGCGTCCATAGCCAGTAAGCCGGCAGGGTTAAGACTGCTAAAAAAGAGTCAAACCATAAGTTATTGCCGGCAAAGAAAAGTTGCCAGGCAGTCCACAAGCCCACGGCCCATTTCGAGCGGCTGATCTTGTATATCCACAGCGATTGGAAAATGACTAAGCCAATTAACAAGGCTTTAAGTAAAGTGGGGGTGGCCAAGCCCAGACTGGCTAAGTTAACCGGAAAAAACAGTAACCCGGGAGAATGTTGGTCAATTATTTGGGCATACGGTAACCACCCATGGTTAACCAAGTACGGATTAATAAATAGCTCCGGACTGGGGACAAATTCTAATAACCAGAGCACTACGGCGTGGAACATCAATAGACCTGCCAAAATCATATCCGCTCATACCTGTCTATAAAGCCCACTCCTTCAAAATTGACGGTCTCGGCTTTGGTGTATCTGTCTTCCTGCAAGTACTTTTCAGTCACCCGGTAAGGATCAGTCAGCTCACCTAAGTAATTGAGCAGATAAATGGTTTTTGCCTGTTGGATGGGCACAAACTGGCGACTAACCTGGTCCGGTT
>JAUSIY010000014.1 GCA_030647735.1 bacterium | reverse complement strand
CATGGGCATGCATATAATATATTCCGAACATTACCCAAATGTCAAGTGCTATGTTTAAACTCAAAAGTGATTATAAGCCTACTGGGGACCAACCCCAGGCTATTGATAAACTAGTCGCTAGTCTGAAATCTGGCCAGAAGCACCAGGTGCTTTTAGGTGTTACCGGCAGCGGTAAAACCTTCACCATGGCCAACGTAATTGCCAAACTTAACCGGCCGACTTTAATCATCTCCCACAATAAAACTCTGGCCGCCCAGCTGTACCAGGAGTTTAAAGAGTACTTTCCGGATAATGCGGTGTCGTATTTTGTTTCGTATTACGATTACTATCAGCCGGAAGCTTATATTCCCCAAACTGATACCTACATTGAAAAAGAAACCGAGATTAATGCTGAAATTGATAAGCTCAGATTGGCTACCACTACCAATTTACTCACCAGAAAAGACGTAATTGTGGTAGCCTCAGTGTCCTGTATTTATAACCTAGGCTCACCGGTAGAATACGGTAAAACAGTAATGGAAATTGCCCCGGGAGTCAAAATTAGCCAGAAGCAAATCTTACTGCGGTTGGCCCAGCTACAGTATCAACGTTCAGACTATGGTTTCCACCGGGGAACTTATCGGGTGCGGGGGGATTTAATTGATCTGTATCCGGCATATCAGGATCAGGGAATCAGAATTCATCATGACGGACTACAGGTAACCAAGTTGGAAGAGATAGATCCGGTGAGCGGGGAAGTCATTCCTCTTGCCAATTCCCCCTTAAGCATTTATCCGGCCAAGCACTTTATTGCTCCTCAGGAAGCCTACAAAAGCTCTTTTGAGCAAATAAGGACAGATCTGACTGAACAGGTAGCTGGTCTGAAAGACGCCGGTAAAATGCTGGAAGCCCACCGGTTACAACAGCGGGTGACGTATGACTTAGAAATGATTGCTGAGCTGGGCTACGTCAATGGCATCGAGAACTACTCCCGGTATTTTGATGGCCGGAAACCCGGCGATCCTCCTTACTCATTACTGGATTACTTTCCTAAGGACTTTCTGACGATTGTGGACGAGTCGCACATGACTGTGCCCCAAATTAGGGGCATGTATAACGGTGATCGCAGCCGCAAACAAACCCTGATCGAATACGGCTTCAGATTGCAGGCGGCTATAGACAACCGGCCTTTGAAGTTTGACGAATGGTTGCGCCGACTGAACCAGGCTGTATATATCTCAGCTACTCCTGACGAATGGGAAATATCCCAGGCTGAGGGCATTACCGCCGAACAGCTAGTACGACCCACGGGACTGATTGACCCGGCAGTAGATATCCGCCCCACAGCTAATCAAGTAAAGGATTTAGAAGCTGAAATTGCCAAGCGGGTCGCCAAGCACCAGCGGGTATTGGTCACTACTCTCACCAAGCGCATGGCCGAGGACCTGGCTACCTATTTGCAGGAACAGGGAGTCAAAGTGCACTATTTGCATTCTGAAGTGCTCACTCTAGACCGACTGGATATTCTGGATGACTTGCGCCGGGGCACTTACGACGTAGTAGTCGGCATTAACCTCTTGCGGGAAGGATTAGATTTACCTGAAGTTTCTCTAGTTGCAATCTTAGACGCGGACAAAGAAGGCTTCCTAAGATCCCGCACGGCCTTGGTACAAACTATGGGACGGGCTGCCCGACATGTAGAGGGAACCGTCATTATGTATGCAGACCACATAACTAAATCTATGCAGGCAGCTATAGATGAAGTGCGTCGGAGACGGGAAGTACAGTTGGAATACAACCACAAGCACAGGATTACCCCGCTTTCTATTACCAAGGCCATTCGAGAGCGGATTGCCGAAAAAACTACCGACACCCCCATTGCTTTAGATCCTAAAGAAATTCTCAAAGGCAAAACTATGGCTGTGGCGGATATAGACATGACTAAAGTCAAACAAATGGTTCCGGAAGATATGACCAAATTGGTCAAACTGATGAGTCGGCAAATGAACTCAGCCGCTCGGGATCTGGATTTTGAAACAGCGGCCAAAATCCGCGATCGGATTAGAGAGATCCAATCCTTAGTCAGTTAACAGACGTCACCTTCCAGAATCCGGCGAGCATATTCCCGTCGGGAAACTTCTTTTAGCCGATCGTAAGCACTTTGTCCATATATATCTCTTATGGCTTCTGACCAGGGGATTTCTTTCCCGGCAGCATACAACTGCAACAAACGATTTCTTTCGTCAGGATCTGTTGTGTACAGTTCAACTACTAATTTATCTGTTTCGCTTTCCGTTAAACCTAACTCACTTAGTCGAGCCAGTGCAGAGTCAAAAACCCATTCTCCTTCTCTAACCACCCCCATATCACCGTCTTGCATTTTGCGGTGAGCAATTTGTAACCATCGTTTATATTTAGCTACGGCAAACAGGTCACTCATGATCGGCTATTATACACTTGAACAAAACCCGAAAGAATACTACAATAACAGGTTGTGAATAAAGTCCCAGATATGATCAAAGTTCGGGGAGCCAGGGAACATAATCTGAAAAATGTTGATCTGGATATTCCCAAAAACCAGCTGGTGGTGTTCACTGGGTTATCCGGCAGTGGTAAGTCTTCTTTAGCCTTTGATACCATTTACGCCGAAGGCCAGCGGCGGTATGTGGAGTCACTGTCTTCATATGCCCGCCAGTTTTTAGGGGTGATGAATAAGCCGGATGTGGATCAAATCGAAGGCTTGTCCCCGGCTATTTCCATTGACCAGAAGTCTACTTCGCATAACCCGCGTTCAACTGTAGGTACTGTAACCGAAATCTATGACTATTTAAGGCTGTTGTTTGCCCGGATAGGCCATCCGCATTGTCCTATCTGTGGCCGGGAGATTGCTCATTTGTCAGCCCAACAGATAATAGAACAGATTCTGGAGCTGGTTAAGTTAAACATTACTGCTGCCAAACCTGCCCGCCTGCTGCTATTGTCTCCGGCAGTCCGCGATCGCAAAGGAGAGTTTACTGAACTATTCTCTTCACTCAGGCAAAAAGGGTATACCCAAATCCGGATTGACGGTCGGGTAATCGGCCTGGACGAAGACATTCTGCTACTGAAAAATAACAAGCACAACATTGATGTAGTCGTCGACCGGCTGGTTATAGACCGGGCTATGCTGAAGCAGGAAACGGATTTGCGCACCCGGTTGTTTGATTCAGTAGAAAAAGCTCTCAAGTTATCGGAAGGCCTGTGTATCATTGCTTTGGTTGAAGACAAAACTTTTGATTTGCCGACTAAACCTCAACACATGACCGACCACCTGTTTTCCGAGCGGTTCGCCTGTCCAGTGGACAATATATCGCTTCCCGAAATTGAACCGCGGATGTTTTCCTTTAATTCTCCCCACGGAGCCTGTCCTACCTGTATGGGTTTAGGTACCCAGCAAAAGATTGACCAGCAGCTAATTCTTAATCTCCGGCTGACTATTGCCGAAGGGGGAATACTGCCTTATGCCAAGACATTTCTATACGACGGCTGGTTCAGCCACAAAGTGGCCGGAGTAGGCGTACCCCTGCGTATCCCCATTGCGGAGCTGTCTAAAACTCAGGTGCAGCACCTGCTGTACGGCAATGACCGTTTTGAAGGAATTATTCCCAATCTGGAAAGGCGGTACAAGGAAACTCACTCTGATTTCATCAGAACTGAGATTGAAAAGTATATGCGTAAGGAAATCTGCCCGGTCTGTCACGGTGACCGGCTGAAACCTGAAGCCCTCGGGGTGACTATTAATAAAGACGCGATTGTCAAAGTTACCCAGGCTTCAATTATCACTGCAGCAGATTGGATTAAAAACCTAAATTTAACTGGACGGGAAGCCACTATTGCCAAGCCCATTGTCAAAGAAATCACCGAGAGGCTGGGCTTTTTAGTCTCAGTAGGACTTGAGTACTTAACTTTGGATAGATCGGCTAATACCTTAGCCGGAGGTGAGGCCCAGCGGATTCGATTGGCCAGCCAGATCGGCAGCGGTCTGTCTGGAGTGCTGTATGTATTAGATGAACCTTCCATTGGTCTTCATCAGCGGGATAATCACCGGTTGATTGAGACCCTTAACCGGCTGAAGAACTTAGGTAACACTGTAATTGTAGTCGAACACGACTCAGAAATGATGCTGGCCTCGGACCAGATTGTAGATTTTGGCCCGGGAGCCGGGGATCACGGTGGCGAGGTCATTTCCCAAGGTACTCCACAGGAAATTATGGCCGACCCCAAATCTGTAACCGGCAAGTACTTGTCTAGAGCCAAACAAATTTACTTGCCGCCTACTTCCTCACTTGTCGATGGGGGAGTCCTCAAAATCATCGGGGCCAAACAGCATAATTTGAAAAACATTGCCGTCAGCTTCCCTTTAGGGAGGCTGGTATGTGTCACCGGAGTGTCCGGTTCAGGCAAATCAACTTTGATTGACGATATTCTGTACCATGGTGTAGCCAAAGTGTTAAATCCGGATCACCGGGAAAAGCCGGGAGCCCACGACAAAATTGAGGGATTGGATCTGGTCAACCGGGTAATTATGGTAGACCAGTCGCCCATTGGCCGCACTCCCCGGTCCAACCCAGCCACCTACACCGGTCTATTCACTACCATCCGGGACTTGTTTGCCCTGACATCTGAAGCCCGTATTCGGGGATACCGTTCCGGCAGATTCTCTTTTAACGTTAAGGGGGGTCGCTGTGAAGCCTGCGAAGGTGAAGGGCAGATCAAAATTGAGATGCAGTTTCTGCCGGACGTATATGTCAACTGTGAGGTCTGCCAGGGCAAAAGATATAACTCTGAGACCCTAGAGGTCATCTACAAAGGTAAAAATATCGCTGAAGTACTGGAAATGACTGTAGAAGAAGCCTTACAGTTCTTCGCCCCAGTACCTCCGGCCCGGGACAAGTTGCAAACCTTAACTGATGTGGGATTAGATTACGTTCATTTGGGCCAACCGGCTCCCACTCTCTCCGGTGGAGAAGCACAGCGGGTTAAGTTAGCCACAGAACTATCTAAACGAGCTACCGGCAAAACTTTGTATATTCTTGATGAACCAACAACTGGATTACATTTTGCCGATTTAGAGAAGCTGTTAGCCGTTCTGAAAAGGCTGGTCAGCCAGGGGAACACCGTCATTGTAATTGAGCATAATCTAGACGTAATCAAGAATGCGGACTGGATTATTGATTTAGGACCTGAGGGCGGGGATGGCGGGGGTTATGTGGTGGCTACCGGCACCCCCAATCAAGTAGCCAAGGTAAAAGCTTCATACACAGGCCAATTTTTGCAAAAGCTTCGCTAATAAACTTGACACTGAAGCTATGTATGTATATCATTTCCTTAATGTTAATCCGAAGTTATTGGCATTTTAGTTTGCATTCCGCAGTTGCGGGAGGTTTTTCGGATAAACTTTAACCAACTTTTTATCTCAAAAAACTCAACCCGCAAACAGCGGGTTTTTTAATGCAAAAAAATGAATATAAACAAAGAAACTATTTTAAAAGCCATCATTTTCGATATGGACGGAACCCTGTATCAATTAGACGGGAAGGAGAACACTATTATCGGCTCAACACTAATTAACCAGGTGATAGCCAACAGTGTGGCCTACGTCAGATCCCGGGAAGATATATCTGAGGCTGAAGCTAAAAGTATTATTGTCCAAGCCATGCAGGATGAGGTGGGCATTAGCCGGGTGATGGCCCAACGGTATTCCATTAGTCGCAGAGACTACTTTAATAGCGCCTGGAACATTGAGCCAGACTTAATAGTAAAAGAGTTTACAGCTGCCGTAGCAGTTCTAAGACAGCTAAAGGTAACTGGAGGATTAGATCTAATTTTACTCACTGCTGCCCCTAGTCGGTGGATGCTAAATGTGATCAATTACCTCGAACTTGAAGGGATATTTAAGGAAGTTTTTTCAGGAGAAGACTTTGAGAAGAAAGATGAGGTTTTCGTCCGTCTGGCTGAGAAGTACTCTAAATTGGCCCTATCCGTGGGTGATCAGGAACACACTGACATTATTCCAGCACAAAAAGCTGGGCTATTAACTCTGCTTATCAAACACCCAAACGACTTATCCCAGTTATTAACTTACTTAAGTCAAAATGAAGAAGTCTAAATTACCCCCAATAATTATTGACACAGACTGTGGTCACGATGATGCCATGGCTATTATGCTGTTGGTTAAATCCAGAATGTTTGACATTAAGGCTGTGACTACCGTAGCCGGCAATTCGTCTCTGGATAAAGTAACCAATAACACCAGATACATCCTAGACTTATTAGAATCACCCGCACCAATCTTTTCGGGCTGCGATAAGCCCCTGAAAAGAGACCAGATTTTAGCCAATGTGCACGGTAAAAGCGGCCTGGATGGAGCCAATGTTAAGAAGTCGGAGCCACTAAACGGATTAGCGGTGAAGAAGATTATTGAAGTTGTCAGAGCAAATCCTGGACAAGTAAGTATTGTGGTCATTGGACCAGCCACCAATATTGCTACAGCTTTTAATAAAGATCCCAAATTGCCGCAACTAATCAAACAGTTGATAATTATGGGTGGGACTGTGGAAGCCCCCGGAAATAAGAGCCGGGTAGCTGAATTTAACGTCTTCTGCGATCCTGAGGCTGCTCAAATTGTTTTTGACTCACCGGTCAAAAAAATTATTAATCCACTCGATGTAGCAAACACCATGCCTATGTTTCTGGCCGACTTTGAAAAATTAAAAGGGACTAAGCTTTATAAACCTATTATGAGCATGATGCGCCACTTCATTAAGGGCATCGCCAAATTTGAGTTAACTAAAGGGGCCCTGATGTACGATCCGTTGGCAGCTTACTATCTGATTAACCCGGCTGCTTGTCAAACAGAACTCATGGACATGAGGATTGAAACTAAAGGTGAGTTAACCTATGGCATGAGCGTGGTTGACAGACGGAAATATGGCCAAAAGTCCCTAAATGTTGAGGTTATTACTGACATTAATAGAGATTCATTTGTTCGGGATTTTGTTAATATCATTAGAAAATAATATGACTAACACTATTAATCTACTTAAGAAGTTAATCTCAATTCCTTCGTATGTTGATGCCCAGAACAACGAGAGTAAAGTAGCAGATTTTGTGAGGTCGAAATTAGGCGAAAATAAAAGACTTAAAATTACAGAGCAGATAGTCGAAGGAAATCGGCGAAACATTATTGCTCTTGATGGAGAGAATCCTGAGATAATTCTGTTTGGTCACATGGACACAGTTATGCCTAAAGATCAGGAGCACAGTCCTTTTGAGCCATATGAAGAAGACGGCAAATTATATGGACTGGGCAGCGTAGACATGAAGTCAGGCCTGGCCATGATGTTAGATATAGCTACCAGTTCCAGCCGGCCGGGACTAGGTTACATCTTTACTGTGGATGAGGAGTACAGCTTCAAAGGAGCCAAGAAACTAGTTATCGAAGTTAAGTTAAATCCCAAGTTGATCATTAATGTGGAGTCGACTAATCTGAAAATTCTTAGTGGCTGCCGGGGAGTTACAGCTTTAAGTGTAGAGGTGTTCGGCAAGGCTGCTCACTCCGGCCGCAAACACTTAGGAGTCAACGCTATTGAAAAGTCAGTAGAGCTTATCCAGAAACTGGAAAAGGTGTGTCAAGCCTTTGACCCAAAAGAGGTGCGGACTACCATTAACTTGTGTTACCTAAACGGCGGTTTAGGTTCCGAATCCGGAGAGGTCAAAAGCGTAGACAATATTGTGCCCGATTACGCTAATGTTCACCTGTCGATCCGCATAGGTAATCCTAAAATTACCCAGGACTTCATTTCCAAACAGCTGAAACAGCTTGGCAAAGACTTAGGGGTTAAAGTCAGTGAGCCGTTGTTCAAGTTTATCCAAGGATCATTCTTAACCCCCCGATCCCACTTAAAGCAGTTTGAGGCTGTTATGGCAGCAAATCACTTGCCAGTAGAATACGCTGATATTAACTCTCAGGGCTTTTACGAAGTTCAAATTATTCAATCCATGTCCGGTTGCGACTGCATTGCTTTCGGCCCCGGTCCCAACGAAATGTCTCATTGCAAAAACGAATACGTCAGTATTTCTGCCCTAACCAAGGCCCAACAGGTAATTGAAGACTATTTGAACCGAACCTTAAAGAAATAGAGCTTAGGAGTAATAATTTTAGTACAATCAGAGGGTGTGTAAATTTTTCTTTGGTCTCAGTCTATTAATCGGGCTGATTATCGCTCCTCCTGTTTCTACATAAATTAAGTTAAACTTGACATTTCCCTATAGTATGTTATTTTAGTGCTTAGAAATGAATAAAAGAGAGCGAGACTTATCAGCAGGTAATAATCTTGAGGTGCTAGGATATACATCAGCACCTGAAGCTACGGCGCTCATCGACACTCTAGATCCGAAATCAAGATTAGAAATGGCTAGCGTCTACCAACAAGCTTTTGCCGGGTATCCGTGGTATGAAGTGGTTGCTTGTAAGCAATGTGGAGAATTCGCTAAAGAAGGAGATACTTGTAGCCATTGTCAAGGAACTGTTTTTGCTGAGGCCTATCCAACCGAGTGGTTATTAAAAGAGTATCTTCCCCAAATGGTTGCCGATTATGTTCCAGGAGTATTAATTTTGGCCAAAGATGAGACCGACTCTATTCAAGGTTTCTCGTGCGGAGGAGGAATTAAATTGGGCGAATTAATTGAGCACAAATATAAGGGCAAGCCGGATATTTTGGAATCTATAACAACTAATTCCGAGGTTAATCCCGAGAAAACTGTGTTCTACGAAAATGAAACTTGCATTTCTCCTACAGTGCAGCAAAAAGGCATGGGTAGCCAATTAAACTTCGCAAGAGTTAAACAGGCCTCAGAACTTGGGTTTGAACATGTATGTGGTAGAACTATTAACCTCCCTTGGCTAGAAGTAAAGAAAAGGCACTTTGCTCAATTTGGTTATGACTGTGCAGCTTTTTATCCCGAAGGAGATACTTATGAGGTTGACGGTCAGCGCAGATTTTTCTTTATGGCAACTAAAAGAAACGGCGAGAATTAGAGTCAGGATAGGTTCTTCATTACTTGGTCAAAGAATTGGTATGTTTTATTTAGAGATGTTATCCGAATATGTTCATCTGGTCGATGAGCTAAGCTCCCCTCACCGCCACCAAACATGATAGCAGTTGGTCGGCCAACTGCTGACCAAATCAGCTGTAAATCCAGATATCCAGTTTTGGCGGGACTAGCAAACTCTAACTTTCCAGAATTAGCATTCTTTGCCATTGAGAGAAAAGGTTGCAAATCTTTTTTGTCCGTGTACCATGCTCCTAAATCGTGGTTGACTATTACATTGTCGATTTGGTAGCCCTCTTTTAAGAGGCCCCTTTTTATTACCTGGGCAATACTTTTGGCAGTTAACACGGGAGATGAAGGACGAATGTCAACAATAAATTCAGCGATATCGGGGATGACATTGCCAGCCTGGCCCACTTTAACCAATGAATTATTTTGAAAAGATGCTCCCTCTAGCAATTCGGCCCCTCCCAAAAGATAGGCTAAATTAACTGAAGCATTACCCATTTCTAGATGGTAAAACCTTTTTAAGTACCTTTTCAGTTTTTGCATAACTAAATAAACACCTTCAATGGCATTAAGTCCGTTACCTTTGGCTGCATGTCCAGCTACACCTCTGACTCTAATTTTCAGTTCAATTAAGCCTCGGCAACCGTGTCCTAAGGCTAAATCACTCCCGTCAGCTGAAATAATATATTTAGGCCTAATATAAGAATATTTTTGTACAAAGCTCTTCATTCCCAGAAAAAAATATTCTTCATCTGCATAAAAACAAGCCCAGTAATTATTAGCCTGAGAATTATTTTTAATAGCCCATAACAGTGAGGCTAGGCCTGACTTCATATCAGTTGCTCCCCGCCCATAAATTCTGTCTCCTTTAATTAATCCCCGCAGTTGATCAATTTCAGCATTAATTGAGGGAGCAACTGTATCTGTGTGTGCCAGATACAAGATCTCTGGCCGGCCCTTTTTACAAATAAGGTTAAACCTTCCTCCGGGGAGTCGCTGCTTAGTAATTTCTACATTCGTGTTTTGCTTCAACCAGTCGATTAAATAAGATATTAACTTATTTTCGTTATGAACAACTTGTTGATGAGAGTAATCAACCCAAGAGGCAATTCTAATTATATCTTGCAACAATGAGACTAAATCGTCTTGTTTAGTCGCCATATAAGACTGACATAAATTTTTTAATCAAATTCTTTAGATCAATTTCTTCGTCGGCTCCAATTTCAGACGCTTCGAGCAGTGCTTCCCTTATTGCAGGGCTAAGCTGGCTGCCTGTAGAGTTCACTAAGATGGTATTAGCTTCTACAGCAGAAAGCGGAATAGTTTTATAGTCGTCCATCTCTAGTGCTGACGGAACATAAGGCCACTCGTAAAAATCCGGACCAGGAGTTAAACTGGGAATATCTTTGGCCATACTAAGCTATTTTATCTTAATCAGTCAAACTTTTAAAGATTTCAATAAAATGGCAGATTATAAACCTATAGTGGTATAGTGTCCTTATGAAGCGGCTTCTTATCACTCCAAATATGGAAATTTCCTACCAGGAAGTGTGCAAAGTGGCAAGTGGAAAAATCAGTCTTAAGTTGACTCCGGCTACATTTAGAGCAATAGAAGAAACATATAGCTTTGTAACTAACCGAGAGAATAGAGATAAAGTTTACGGAATTGATACCGGCGTGGCAGATTTTAGTACTGTTCCAATTAGAGAAAATCAACTATCACAGATGCAAGTAAATATGCTCAGATCGCATTCTGCTGGTTTAGGCCACCCTCTACCTAAAGAGGTAGTGAGATCAATCATCTTTTCAAGAATACTAACTTTAGCTAGAGGGCACTCTAAAATCCGCCCATTAACACTGCAGCTACTAGTTGATCTACTAAATTACGGCATAACCCCAGTTGTGCCAGAATTAGGAGCAATTGGTTGTGGGGATCTACAACCCTTGGCTTGCATAGGTCTAGTCCTACTTGGAGAAGGGGAGGTCGAGTATCAGGGTGAACACATGAAGGCACAAAAAGCCATGAAGAAGGCTGGAATTGTCCCCATGAAAGAACTCACGATCGAGGCACTTTCGTTAATCGACGGTAACAGTGCAGTAATTGGGCTAGGATCTATTTTAGCTGAAGAGGTAAAACAACTAATCCAACTCTTTACTATTTCTTCCTCACTTGTAATTGAGGGTCGACAGGGCACAATCGCCCCATTTGACCATCACGTTTCACTGGCAAGAAAATTTATAGGACAGTCCGATATTTCAAAAACAATCGCAGCTCTTCTACAAGGAAGTTCAATTTTAGAATCAACTTCTAATAGCAGGGGAATGCTTCAAGACCCTGTTTCTATTCGCAGCACACCACAAGTAATTGGCACAGCCCTAGATTCTCTAAGGTCACTAATAGACGTTCTTGGTATTGAAATTAATTCAGCTGGAGATAACCCTGTTATTTTCGCAAAAGAGAAAATGGTCGTTCAGGCCGCTAACTTCATGTCGCTTCAATTAGGAACACAATTAGATATGGTAGTGAAAAATATTTCTAATATTACTTCATACGCTACTTCTACTATGCAAATAATGACAAACCCTATCTATAATGAAGGCCTACCAAAATACCTGATTCAAAACCCAGGAATTAATTCCGGACTTATGATTCCTATTTATACGGCACAGGGAATAAATTCGGAAATTATTGCATCAACTTTTCCCCGCTCAGCCCTGATGGTAGGTGTTGCAAATGGCTGGGAGGACATTTCTAGCGGCTCTTGGAACAGTGCTCTAAATTTAAGACGAATTATTCGATTATCTAAACACATACTAGCGCTTCATTTTCTTTATGGAATGCAATCGATCTCGCTTAGAAAAAAGATTAGACTAGGGAGAAATACTAAAAAGATATACGACTACTTGAACTTACATCTTAATCATTCTTTCCCTATAACTACTGACATAAGATACGATTATTTAGTTTCGCACATTGAAACTATAGTTAGTGGAGCGGGATTCTATGATCTGATTCTGCGCACTTCTCCAAAACTCTTCTAATTTCTGGCCTGGCCAAGACACGAACTATTAAGCTATTTTACCCCAGTCCGTCAATTTTTTAGTGGCGATAAATACAACAGATGATCCCAAAAACCCTACAAACATAATATACATTGCTTGATTATTCACCAGAAAAGAACTAAAGATAAAACGACCAAAAAAGACAATTATTGATCCAGTTAAACCTCCAATAATAGAATTTTGGATTGCAGATTGAGAAAAGTGTAAGTTTCTTGAACGATCTAACAAGAAAAGAATGAATGGGATAAATACCGAGGCGACATAAATTGCATAGAAAGCCACAATCAGATTAATAATTGATGATCCACCTAGTGAGACTAAGAAAGCAATTAAAACCGTCAACACCCGATTGTCAATTTTGATCTTCTTCGAAAAATTTAGGTCAGATATTGTTTTGGCCACAATCCGGGCAACCCCACTGCCGGATCCGGCCGCTACAAAAACTAGAGGTAAAGAGAAAATAATTCCCAAAAGTGGAGCTGTTATATTTCCGTAGTTAAGTAATATTGAGGGGACTGTTTGCTTAGCGTCAACAAGATTTGAAATTAATCCAGTTTTAATTGACCCATTTACCACAGAGAGCAACAAAACGGAAAGCACCAACAAGATGACACCCCCTAAAGCAGCCCCCTTAGTAGCTTCATTGGCATTTTTCGCCTTGACCAGAAATTGGTGAAAATCCATTCCTAGAAACGTAACCAGAACTGTAGTAGCAATTACTCCCACTAAATCACTTAAAGTAATCTGGCCAATTGAATTAAATAAACTATTTACCGATTGAGGAATCCACTCTATTCCCACCCGGAATAATACAAATAACAGCGATAAGGAACTGAATATCAGCATATAGAAAAAGACCTTAGACAACTTACCCAGATCGATGACTGAAAGGGCAAGAATTAATAAAGAAATAATCACCATCGACACAATCTTGTTAATTCCGAATAACGACATAGCCCAAGCTCCTCCCAAGATTTGAGAAGCAACAACACCGATCATCCAAAATCCAGATAAAAAGGCAACTAAGTGGTGAACCGTCTTTCCATATTTTTTTCCCATTAGATCCCAAATTGGATATTTTTGTTTAAGATAAAACGGGGCAATAAATATAAGGCTAAACAGCCCGAGGGCTGAAGCAACGGCATATAAGATTCCCTTGGAACCTTGAGTGTATATAGCTTCACCAGAACCTAAAAGAAACCCTAATCCATAATGAATAGTGGTAAGGCCTATTCCAATAGAAATCCAATGTAGCTTGTTACTAGACACAATAAAAAAAAGGCGCCTAAGCGCCTGAATTAAGAAATAGATAACAGTGATGGTAAATGTGCGTCCTCACTGAGGTATATTCTACATAATATCCCATAATAGTCAACAATTTCACTATCCGAAATAGCCAATATTTAATTTTTTTGTTACCATTGGGAAGTGAAAAAATGGATACTCATGGTCGGCTTTTGGCTCATTGCAGCTATACCTGTACAGGCGGGAGACAAGTTTTATGCCCGCCACGAAGTTAATTACACCTTTGACGCTCTGGGCAAATCCCAAGTTGAACAGAATATCTTCCTGACTAATAAGCTGTCTAATTATTACGTTTCTGCCTATCAGATTTTATTGCAAGGTGACCCCATAAACACTATCTCCGGCCGTGACTCTCAAGGTCCCTTAAAAATCACTATTGAACATCCCTCCCCTGATCAGACAGTGGCTAAAATCGCTTTTAATGATCAAATTGTCGGAAAAGACAAAACGTTGAATTTTACCCTGAACTATCCCGGCCGGCCGGCTGCTCACAACGGCCAGGTGTGGGAAGTCAGTCTGCCCAAGGTAGGGGAAGGGGGGGAGATAGACGAATATAATCTGCACTTAAGCGTCCCCCCGTCTTTTGGCCAGTTGGCTTTTATTTCACCCACTCCAGCCTCTACAACAGAACGCAGATATAACTTCACCCTGGACCAGGTGAGGCAAGTGGGAGCAGTAGCTGCTTTCGGCAATTTTCAAGCCTTTGATTTCACTTTAAGTTACGAGCTAAATAACCCGAACGCCCAAACGGCAATTGCCGAAATTGCCATTCCTCCGGATACCGGGTATCAAAGACTGATTTATTCTTCCATTGATCCCCAACCGGATAATATGACGGTGGACACTGACGGTAACTGGCTGGCCACCTTCACCGTTCCCCCCCGGCAAAAAATCACGGTAACTGCCATTGGACAGGCCCATTTATTGGCTGAGCCAACTCAGACCCGGCCTGGATTAAGCCTGACGCAAAAACAGCAGTATTTACAGCCCACCAGTTATTGGCCCAGCGCCGATCCGCAAATGGTGGAGCTGGCCCGCAAATTAGGCACTGCCGAGGCCATCTATAACTACGTCATGAATACCTTAAAGTACGACCAGACCCGAGTCAGACCCGGAGTAGAGCGCAAGGGCGGTCTGGCGGCCTTACAGACGCCTAGCACCAGCGTGTGTACAGAGTTTACCGATCTCTTCATTACTCTGGCTCGAGCTGCCGGAATTCCTGCCCGGGAAATCAACGGGTATGCGTACACCACCAACCAGGAACTGCGTCCGCTGAGCTTAGGGTCAGTTTTCCACGCTTGGCCGCAATATTGGAATGAAAAACGGCAGGCCTGGGTAAGCATTGATCCGACCTGGGGCAACACCACGGGGGGAGTTGATTATTTTAATAAACTGGACTTTAACCACTTTGCCTTTGTCACCCACGGGGTATCTGATTCCACCCCGACTCTGGCCATTAGTTCAGCTGACGTAAAGTATGGAGTATATAAGGAGTTTCCCCCCAACTCTTTGTCCATCTCTTGGACTGCCCCCTGGCAAATATGGCCCCTCATGACTAATAAATCTAAGGTTACTATTGCTAATCCTCTGGGATTGGCCATGTACCGCATTCCCTTAACTATCCGCACCTTAAACATCGTTTCCCGCTTTGCCGGTCCGAGTGAGATTGATGTCCTGCTGCCTTACGCCAAGCGCCAATTCGACTTGGATATTCAGGCCCCACTCTGGCCCAACTTCACAGCCAAAAAAGTGACTTTACTGGTAGCCAGCGAGGCTAAGACATATAATATCGAAGCGAAGTTATTTCTCGCCTGGCAAATATT
>JAUSIY010000003.1 GCA_030647735.1 bacterium | reverse complement strand
TTTCCATTTTGCTATTAACTATTGCTTTCTTATTTAATTTGGGCCGGGATCGAAAAGAAATATTTAAAATCGGAGGAATATATATCCTGGGAATTTTCGTCGTTTATCTTCTAATTGGCCTGGGTATATTGCAAACCTTACATCTATTTAATACTCCCCACTTCATGGCCAAGATTGGGGCAATCCTGCTAATTGTCTGGGGAGGAATTAATCTGATCAACCAATTCTTCCCCAAGTTCCCCATTAAGTTAAAAATCCCTGCTATCGCTCACCAGAAGCTGGCTCTGCTGATGCATCGGGCCACAGTTCCTGCAGCCTTTGGTCTAGGAATGTTAGTCGGTTTATGTGAATTCCCCTGCACCGGTGGACCTTATTTAATGATTCTCGGCTTATTACATGATCGTGCGACCTACAGCATAGGATCCATGTACCTACTGCTGTATAATCTAATTTTTGTCTCGCCTTTAGTGGTTATCTTGGCTCTCGCTTCTCGACATGAATTGCATGAGAAGGTGAAAGCCTGGCGTAAAGCCAACTCCAGCCAAATGGAGCTGGTGGGAGCTCTGGTACTGATTGCTATTGGCGTCATCATATTTCTAGTTTAAATAAATGAACAAGAACCTCATTTTAATTCTAGTCCTGGTAGCCATAGGTTCGTTTGTTCTGGGCAGTTCATTTAAATTAAATTTTTCAATTACTAGACAGCCGTTCCTGGGCCGATTGTTGTCTATTTTGCAACCATCTCCTACTCCCATTGCAGTACCCAACGATCAAGATCTGGAAAACCAAGTTATTCCAACCAGCGGCGTGGTCGTCCCGGTCAAATGGGGAGACCTGGGAGCGCAACTGGTCAAGCTGGGAGTGATTGACCGAACTCAATTTGAGCAAATTTATGCTAATGCTGGTGGTTTAGGCGACAGCGCCTCTCTCTTAGAAGACCAGGCCAATTCTGAACTCAAAATCACTCCCCAGAATTCGGGGGTCGTTTTAAATTTACTGTGGGCCTTAGGACTGGGAAACAAAAATCCAATTTTGGATAATGGCCCCATGGTTGACAAGCAAAATGGCGGGGCTGCTAACTTCGCTTCCACTGGCGGCTGGACCATTGCCCGCGGGGATGCCATGCAGCACTATTCCAAGCACACTTTAATTAAACTTACTGCACCCCAGCAATTGTTAGTCGAGAGGGTGTCTCAGAATATTTACCGGCCCTGCTGCGACAACAGTACCTATTTCCCCGACTGTAATCACGGCATGGCCATGTTAGCTCTTTTAGAACTGATGGCCTCCCAAAATTTCAGTGAGGATGAGATGTACAAGTACGCTTTGGCGGTTAATTCATATTGGTTCCCGGATACTTATCTGACTATTGCCAAGTACAAAGCCTCTCAGGGCGTCACCTGGGACCAGGTTAATCCTCAGGAGGTGTTGGGAGTGAATTATTCTAGCGCCACCGGTTACCAAAAGATTCGTTCCCAGGTTGAACCGGTGCAAAATAGCGGTGGTGGCAGCTGCGGGGTATGAAACTTTTTGTCGTCCTGCTTATCGGCATTGGCTTAGCGGCCTATCTGATAGGAAATCGGGTCGCTTTCTCCCCAACCACCTCTCTAACCACACCCCCTATAACTCAAACAGAAACTAGTGGTGAAGTAACAGTCACTGCTACTTATCAAAAAGGCCAGATTGAAGTGGCTTTGGATACCCACTCTGTCGACCTGTTGGGTTTTGATTTCAGTAAATCCATTCAACCCTTACCCACCTCTGTGCAAATGATTGCAGACAGCGAACATCACCGTCGTGCCATTCTTCAGTTTGCTAAACTGAAGTTGCCTTTTACCTTAACAATTTCTAATTTGGCAGATATTCCTCAAAGAAAATTAGTTTTTGAGGGGGTGAACAGTAAATGAAACTTGATTCTTCCCGTCTAGCCAATACCTTGGCCGTTTTAGGGGCAGTCTGGTATGTGATCTGTTGGCTGCTAGTCTCTGCTATGCCGGCTGTCTATCGCGGCGTGGCCACGAGCTGGATGCACGGCTTTAACTTAACTGGGCTACCCGCAGCAAGTCCCAACGTAAACCAGTCAATTTATGGTTTAGTTACTTTTGTAGCCGCCTCCTGGTTAACCGGTTATGCTTTTGCCAGCATTTATAACGCCCTGGGTAAAAAGTAGTCTGGCTGCCATCGGCATGCTGGTCTTCTACTTTGCCACCCTTTCCATTCTGGGTGGAGGATGGAATTTTGCCTGGAGACAGTTTATCCAGTACTGGTATTTAATTACCCCCATTATTATTACCTTCGCTTTTCAGGTTTATTTGTCTACTAAAGCCGCCTGGGTATCTGGTCCCACCTCAGCCATTTCCATGGCCGCCTGCTGTGCCCACCATATAGCCGATTTGATTCCTCTGGTAGGCCTTGTTTCTATCGCTTCCTTTTTAACTAAATACCAGGTACCAGCCCTTATACTGGCTCTGCTAGTCAATCTGGGTAGCTTGGCGTACAATTTGCATTGGTGGCGACAAAAATAGTTATCATCGGCTCCGGAGAAATCGGCAAAGCCATTCAGTATGTATTGGCCGTCAAAAAAGATTTAGAGGTTGTGTCATGGAGCCGGTCTAGTCCGCAACCTCTGACTGAAATTGTCCCCCAATCAAACATAGTTTTTTTATGTGTCCCTTCTTGGGCCATGGCCGAGGTAATTACTAGCTTAACTCCTTTATTACCTCCTACCACTATCTTAGTTTCCCTAGCCAAAGGAGTGGACACTTCCTCAGGTGAAACTATGGACCAGCTCTTGCGTCCACCATTTGCCTTGTTGGCCGGTCCTATGCTGGCCGAAGAGTTAATGGCTGACCTACCCGGCTCAGCGGTCATAGCCACTGCAGATCAGGCAGTTTATGCTGCGGTATCTCAGCTGTTTACGGGCACTATTTTAGAAGTGGAATCTGCCACCGATGTTCCCGGTACCGCCCTGGCCAGTGTCCTTAAAAATGTGTATGCCCTGGGATTGGGAATTGCCACAGCCCAAAAAAGCGGAGATAACCACCGGGGCGGGTACATCAGTCATGCCGTAGCCGAAATGGCCTTGCTGTGCGGTTCGACTGCTTATAGTTTAGCGGGGTTAGGAGATTTAGTGGCCACTGGTTTCAGCCCTTACTCCACTAATCATCAAACCGGTATGGATTTGTTAGCCGGCAAACAGCCGGCCAAACCATCCGAGGGCCTGCATTCTTTGCCTACGGTAGTCAAATTATTTACTGCTAAGGGAACTATCCCCCCCTTACTGGCGAGTATAATAACCACGGCCCATATATGACCGACGACAAACAAAAATTCCAACAGCTCTTGGCAAAGGTAGCTGAAATAAAAAAATCCGGTACGTTTGATCTATCTCTGGAAGAAGACCTAAGTATCGCCGTGATGAATCTTATTAGTTTAGAGGAGCACTTTTTCTTTTCGGCCGAGAAAACAGGAAAAGGGGAATATTTCGATCTGTTGCAGCAAACCCGGGAAATCAGAAAGTCTTTACTGGCCAAAATGATTCCAGTTCATGAGGGTGAAACCTGGTGTATCTCTAAGCATTTGTTGGCCACCACCATGCGCCTGATGGAAGTAGCTACCAAATATCAGACGGACAAGAAGGCTAAAGAAGCTAAGGAAACTTTTGATCAAGCTTACAAAGTTTACTCCCTGTTTTGGGCTATTAGATTGAAATTAATCCATCTTAATCAAGTGAAGGCCAAGGACCTCGCCCCCGCTACGACTGTGGAAGATTTGGTCAATCAACTAATTGATTGCTGCCAGGAATGAACCCCAAAACGCTAATCATTTCCCTTCTGGTTATAATTTTTCTTTTAGGTGGGGGAGCCTGGTTTCTATCTAAATCCCCGGCTAACCAAAGCAAAGAATATACCCAATTTGCCCAATGCCTGGCCCAAAAGAAACTGACAATGTATGGGGCCGAGTGGTGTTCCCATTGTCAGAATGAAAAGAAACTTTTTGGTTCGGCTTGGCAGTACGTGCCCTATGTGGAATGTCCTGCCAATCCCCAGGTGTGTTTGGAAAATGGAGTTTCCGGCTACCCCACCTGGATTGACTCAACTGGTAATAAATACGAAGGCGAACAAGGCCTAGAGGGCCTCTCGCGCATTTCTGGTTGTCAACTTCCCTAAAAGCCCCACACTATGTCAAAGGCCATATTTTTCCTAACCCCCTTTCATACTACTTAGCACTCTTATACCAAGACTGTTAGGTCTTGTAGAGAAGCTCTCAGATGTGTATACAGATTGTGTTACCATTAATTTATGCGCCTGCATCGCGGACTGTTATTGGTTGCCTTAGGAACCGTTTTATCGGTAGTTGTTTTGCGGTTTAGTTTTCGCTCTATCTCTTCCTCTCAAGCAGTAGCAGGCTGCTCGCCTGATCCGCAAGCTGACGGGTCAGTTGACCCCCATGACACTGTTGCCTTTTGGCGTAACCAGCCCATCCCCGCCTTGACCGGACTAGCTGACAGTTTGACAGATAAAGAAAAACGGGTTCTGGGAGCCACGTCGGATGAAAAATGGATTGAGATTGACTTATCTGACCAAAAAATGACCGCCCATCAAGGTAGCAGCGTCTTTTTGGAATCGCTCATTTCTTCGGGCCTGTGGGGGCGTACCCCGCCCGGAGAGTTTCGCATTTGGTATAAAGTCCGGGCTACTAAAATGGAGGGGGGCAACAAGGCCGCCCATACTTATTATTACCTCCCCAATGTGCCGTACGTTATGTTTTTCAATGGGGCAATTGGCATTCATGGCACCTATTGGCACCAGAATTTCGGTACTCCCATGAGTCACGGTTGCGTTAACGCTCCTACTCCAGTTTCGGAAAAATTATTCTATTGGACCGATCCGCAACTTCCAGAGGGCAAATTATCAATCAGATCCAGTCCGGAAAACCCAGGGACCCGGGTTATTGTTCATGAATAGTCTTATTTTCTTTCTGGCTGAATATGCCATTTACTTGCTGTTTATGGCGGTGCCGGTTTTGTGGTTTGACGGAGACAGAAAATTAGCCTGGGCAGCCACTCTCAGTGTCGGCTTGGCTTGGCTGGGCGGCAGATTTATTAAGGATTTTTTTTACTTTCCCCGTCCTTTTCCACTACAACTATTGGACGGTTCATTTCCCAGCCTTCACGCGGCCACTTCTTTTGGCCTGAGCTTTGCCGTTCTGTGGTCTAAACCCAGGTTGGGTAAAGTCCTATTGGTAGTCAGTGGCTTGATTGCCGTTGGCCGGGTGGCCACCGGGGCCCATTATCCAATTGACGTCATAGCTGGAGCTCTGCTGGGATACGTTTCGGCCCGAGTTTTGCGCTTGACAAATTATCACTCCTAATGGTAGTCTGCTAAAGATATGGCGTTTCTCATCCATAACTCATCTGAGTCAGAGAACCAGACTGTTCCGGTAGCAGCCTTGAGAGAAGGGGTGGTTTTTCCCCACACCGAAGCTTCACTGGCTTTCGGACGAGCTAAAAGCAGCGCTGCCATTCAAGCCGCCTTTAAAACTAACAAACAAATTGTTTTAGTAGCCCAGAAACAATCCGTCAACAACCCCGGCTGGGACGAACTATATACAGTCGGGACTTTGTGTGAAATCGAAAACGTAGTTACTTCTGGCCAAGAGTTATGGGCCCACGTTAAAGGCATCTGTCGAGTACAAATTCTGTCCCACTTATCCTCTGATCCATATTTTTTGGCAGTAGCTAAGCAACTGCCGGAACAAGTGGAACAGACCGATAAATTGGAGGCCACCAGTAAACAGGTTTTGGCCGAGTTTAAAAAAGCTTTCGATTTAGGCAAACCCGTTGAGTTTGCCGTATTTATGCGGCTGATGGCCGGAGTCAATGCGGCCGAACTGGCTGATCAGGTAGCCAATACCTTGGATCAAGCTACCGAAATTAAACAAGATCTACTGGAAACTCTGTCTTCCCAGCAGCGGTTAGAAAAAACTTTGGGACTATTAGTGCACGAAATCAAAGTCATTGAACTGGAAAAGTCCATTGCTACTAAAACCCACGCTAAGTTTGACAAAAGTATGCGCGAACAAATCTTAAGAGAGCGCAAAAAAACTATTGAACAGGAGCTACACAAAATGGGAGCCGAAGCCGGCGAAGAAGATGATGATGAATTTGCTGATCTAAGACACAAAATTAAAGCTGCCAAAATGCCCATCGATATTCGTAAAAAGGCTGAAAAAGAATTATCTCGGCTAATTCAAATGAGTTTCAATAACCCTGAAGCCAATTACATCCGCACTTATCTGGAATGGTTAGCTGATATGCCCTGGTCAACTTTGTCCAAAAACAGCGTGGCCCTGAAGAAAGCAGCCGCTGTATTAAACCAGGATCACTTCGGTCTGAAAAAAGTCAAAGAGCGAGTTTTAGAATCCCTGGCTGTAATGAAACTGAAAAAACATGCCACTGGGGACACAGAGCAGAGCGGACCAACTATTTTGTGTTTTGCTGGTCCTCCCGGAGTTGGTAAAACTTCCATCGGTAAATCTATCGCCCGGGCATTAGGCCGCAAGTTCGTCCGAGTTTCCTTGGGTGGCATTCGAGATGAGGCCGAAATTCGGGGCCACCGCCGCACTTATGTAGGAGCTATGCCAGGGCGGATTATTCAAGGCATTAAGAATGCCGGCACCCGCAACCCGGTGTTCATGCTGGATGAGATTGACAAGTTAGCTTCTGATTACCGGGGTGATCCTTCCTCGGCTTTGCTAGAAGCTTTGGACCCGGAGCAAAACAAAGAATTCTCTGACCACTATCTGGAAGTGCCCTTTGATCTATCTCAGGTTATGTTTATTACTACCGCTAACTTTTTGGATAATATCCCTCCGGCCCTGCGGGACCGGTTGGAAATTATCAATTTCCCGGGCTACACCGTGGATGAAAAAGTAAATATTGCCAGCAACTACCTATGGCCCAAACAATTGGCCCAACACGGACTGGGCAAAAAAATCAAAATTAGTGACGCTCTACTTAAGGAGATAGCTTCACGCTACACCCGCGAAGCGGGAGTCCGGGAAATGGAGCGCTTGCTGGCCAAAATTTGCCGCCGTCTCGCCCGTCAGATTGCCGAGGGTAAAAAAACTAATGGAGCAGTTAACTTGGCGGACATTCACAAATTCCTGGGGCCGCATATATACCCTGAAACCTTGGCCGAGAAAAAGGACGAAGTAGGCATGGCTACCGGCATGGCCTGGACAGCGGCCGGAGGAGACATTTTGTTTATTGAAGTCGCCCTCATGCCCGGTAAGGGCAATCTAGAGTTAACCGGTCAGCTGGGAGACGTGATGAAAGAATCTGCTAAGGCCGCCTGGAGCTACGTCAGAAGTAGGTGGAAACAGCTGGGTCTAAAGGAGGACTTTTACAAAAAGCTGGACGTACATATTCACGTTCCTGAGGGGGCTACACCCAAAGACGGCCCGTCCGCCGGAGTAACCATGGCCTCAGCCTTAGTTTCGGCTTTAACCGGCATTCCCACCCGCCGGGATACTTCCATGACCGGAGAGATCACTCTGCGGGGTCGGGTCCTGGAAATCGGCGGAGTCAAGGAAAAGGTCATTGCTGCTCACCGAGCGGGTATCAAACGAGTCATTCTACCTAAAGAGAATCGCAAAGATTTAATTGAGGACGTGCCCGCCTCAGTCCGTCATGATCTGAGTTTCTATTTTGCTTCTCACTTAGATGATGTACTGAAACTGGCCCTACGCTTGTCTACTCCCAAGGAAAAGTCCCGGCTCTCTCCCCAATTCCTCCATTCTATGTTTCCTCTAGTCGCCGCCTAACCACCTAATTTAAGTCTCAGTTCTCCCAATGTCATAACCGTTGGTATTTCTATTATTTGATCCCACTTAGCCACTGCCTGTACATCAGCCAGTCGTGGCTTTTCTTCATAACAGTGCTCCCCAGTATGGCAGGCTACACAGTGAACGTCTGGCTCCCCCATTTTTATCTCCACTAGGTGGTCTTCAGGCAAATCTAAAAATAACAAACAGCTAGCAGTTAACCCGTTAAGGTACCTACCATATTCTTCGTGTCCCGAACCTAAGACGTCTTTTTGATATCCTGGTCCATAAATCCATCCCAAGAACAAAATTGCCCCCGCCAAATGTCCTCCTTCTCTTTTGGCTGCTACCATTTCCTCCATATGGGCAGCGTCTTTCAACGCTCTCTGAAATGACTCTAGGTGGTGTGAACGAATACGAAAAGGTTTCCCTTTTTCAACTTCTTCCACTTCGGCTCTCATTTTGGCCGATAATTGCAATCCCTCAATATCCTTTAACTGGCCCATTGAGGGGATTATATACCCCAAAGTAAATTTGGTGAGCCATACGGGTCTGGAACCCTTTAGTCCCATAACCAGTAACTTTCGTAGTGTATCATATCAAGGCTAAATGAGACAAATGAGACACTATAAAAAAGGGTGTCTCAAATGTATTGATGTAGTTTGATATATTTATCTACATACTACAGTTAATGAGCATGACTTATCACTATAACTACTCTCGATGAGGTCTTTTAAACGATTTTCCCATATACTTATTCTTGATGGCAACCAATCACAAA
>JAUSIY010000035.1 GCA_030647735.1 bacterium | reverse complement strand
ACTGGAAATATAAGAATTTAACAATAGTTTTCATAGGTGTAGTTCTGGCAATTATTCTCTCTCGAAATGAGGCCTTTCACTCATTTCTGCTACATCTTGGTGGTTTTGGGTATATCGGGGCTTTTATAGCGGGAATACTCTTTGTCTCGACTTTTACAGTAGCCACAAGTGCTTTAGTATTACTGGTTCTTGCAGAAACCCTATCTCCACTTGAAATAGGGTTAATTGCGGGGCTTGGGGCTGTAGTAGGTGATATGTTAATTTTTCGTTTAATAAAAGATAATTTGGCTAATGAAATTGAAGATATCTATAACCATATTGATACAAAAAAGCATTTAAAGAAGCTGCTTCACTCCAAATATTTCAACTGGAGCCTTCCCCTTATTGGAGCCATTATCATCGCATCTCCACTTCCAGATGAAATGGGTATTAGCCTTATTAATCTCTCAAAGATGAGTACTTTTAAGTTTGTCTTGATCTCTTATATCTTAAATTCTATTGGCATCTTTTTAATTGTCTCGGCATCGGTAGTTATAAAACCGTAGTCGTGTAAAAACTAAGGATTTCTATGTTTCCAAATGAACCCGGACTATCAAACGAAGAAGTAAAAAAAAGGCAAAAACAATATGGAGCTAATGTTTTGCCTGAAAAACCACCACCGAGTCAGTTTTCACTAGTACTCCAGCAAGTAAAAAACCCTTTTGTTTATGTACTGCTCGCTGCCGCTGTTGTTACGTCCGTAATCGGCCATTTTTCAGATGCCTTAATTATTTTACTGGCTGTATTTATTAACACCATCTTGGGGTTCATTCAAGAAAGCAGGACTAATAATGCCCTTTATGCACTCAAGCACTACGTCACAAGCAAGACAACTGTTATCCGAAATGGACAGAGAATATCAATTAATACCTCAGATATTGTACCCGGGGACCTTGTAGTACTGGATCAGGGAACCAAAATCCCCGCCGACGGAAAACTAACATTTGCCAACCGTTTATACATAGACGAGGCAGTACTCACGGGAGAAAGTCTGCCAGTTAATAAAAATAAAGGTGACATTGTGTTTATGGGTACAGTAGCGTCTTCGGGACAAGCCATATTATTGGTTGAAACAATCGGAGCGACAACCAAGATGGGCGCAATTGCCCTGCAAATACAAGAAAAGGAAGAAGACACTCCGCTTCAAAGACAACTTAAGGGGTTTAGTAAGCAATTGGTATCAATAATTTGTGTATTAACAGTGGTCGTTTTTATTCTTGGCCTTTTATACAAGTTCAGCTTAGTAGAAATATTTGTAACTTCTGTAGCTTTGGCAGTGTCAAGTATTCCCGAAGGTCTTTTAGTTTCTCTTACGGTGGTGTTAGCTATCGGGATGCAAAAGATAGTAAAACATCGCGGGCTAGTGAGAAAATTATCAGCCGCTGAGACTTTAGGTGGAGTGACTGTAATTTGCGTGGACAAAACCGGCACTTTAACACAAGGCAAGATGGAAGTTGTTGATTATCTGGGCGATAAAGAGAGGTTGGCAGAACAGGTACTTTTGGCCAATGACTTGGACGACCCGATTGTTATTTCTGCCTTTGAATGGGGCAGGACTATTATTAGTGATTTTGTTTCTGAGCACCCACGTCTAGACAGTATCCCCTTTTCTTCAAAAGAACGATTTTTCATGAGTCTTCATGAGTGGTCGGAGAAGAATAATGTCCTTTTTGTCAACGGTGCCCCAGAACTATTGCTTGGATGGACTACGCTTTCGGAAACAGAAAAAAAGGCAGTTAGTCAAAACATTGACGACCTAACCAAACAAGGTAAAAGGTTGATAGGATTTGCAAAAAAAGAAGTCTCGTTGAACAAAAAAAACTTAGAGAGTGTCGACGCCAAAGAGAGTCTTACTTGGGTAGGAATATTGGCTTTTTCAGACCCCGTTCGATCTGGGGTTAAAGAATCATTAAGACTAGCTCAGGAAGCTGGCATCAGAACGATCGTAATTACAGGAGACTATCCAACAACGGCTGAATTTGTCCTCACAGAACTCGGAATATCCGTCAACAAAGATGAGATCCTGCTTGGAAGCGAGCTAGAAAAGCTAACCCTTGAAGAATTAGCTCAGAAAGTTAAATCTATTAAACTCTTTGCCAGAACTACACCTGATCAAAAGTTAATGATTGTTGAGGCCTTAAAAAGAAACGGTGAAATCGTTGCCATGATGGGTGACGGAGTTAATGATGCACCAGCTCTACACAAAGCCGATATAGGCATTGTTGTTAATGAGGCAACGGACGTTGCCAAGGAATCAGCAGATCTTGTTCTGCTTGACTCCAATTTTGCAACCATAGTTGGAGCTATCGAAGAAGGAAGAACGATGTTCGACAACATTAGAAAAATCATTTTATACCTCATGAGTGATGCCTTTGCTGAAATTCTTGTGGTAGTTGGAGGCATAATGATGGGGCTACCTCTACCAATTACGGCTGCACAGATATTGTGGATAAATTTGATTTCTGACGGTTTTCCTGGCCTTGCACTGACCATTGATCCCAAAAGAGCCAATATTATGAAAGAGAAGCCTCGACCTCCACAAGAGAAATTGCTTAACAGATGGATGGTTGTCCTTATTGGTCTTGTGAGTCTCACAGCAGGACTAATTGCACTTTCTTCTTTCATTATTGTCTACAAAATGACAAATGATATTGTTACAGCTCGCTCAGTTGCCTTTATTACCCTTGGTCTCAATTCCCTAGCTTACGTCTTTTCAGTGAGATCACTCATGACCCCGTTCTGGGAAAACCATCTATTTGAAAACAAATGGTTAGCGGTAGCAGTTGTCGCCGGACTTGGTCTACAAGTAGTGCCGTTTATGACACCATCTTTACGACAATTCTTTGGATTAAGCGAGCTTGGCTCAATATATTGGATAGTAGCGATCAGTCTATCAATCCTGATGTTTTTTGTGATCGAGGTGTTTAAAATGGGATATAAACTAAATGAGTTAAAGCATTGGATAAAATAACTATGATGTTTTCTAAGACCATGACAAAGAATAAGGCATTTGTAGTCCCTGCAATCGGCGTATCGATTATCTTGCTGATTGCTAGCTTTATCCTCTGGAAATCTCAAAGCAATAACAATTCAAAAATAGCCTTAACACCCAAGATGGGTGTTCTTCTAGTGGCTTAAGTGCAGGGAAAAAGTAGAGAGGAATTTGCGTATTACAGGATCTAAAACGACATTTCGAATAATTCGATCAAAGATTAGCAAGCAACATCGGGCTTTTCAGCGCAGGCCAACGGGTCGCGCTGAACCTTGCGATATTTGTGACCCCACGGGGACTCGAACCCCGGTTTTCAGGATGAGAACCTGATGTCCTAGACCACTAGACGATGGGGCCAAACAAGGCTATTTTAGCAAAATTGGCCGTTGAAATCCGATTGACAACAATCCTTGGGACAGGTATGATGCCCAAGGTAACCTCATTTGTAGCCTGTCCCAGAGGTTATTATTTTTTTCGCTAATTTGTGCATATGAACGGAAATATCATCCCTATCACCCAAGCAGGTTTGGACAAGCTCCAGGCCGAACTTGACGAGCTGGTCAACCAGAAACGACCGCAGTTAGTCGAAAGGCTAACTTTGGCCCGCTCCATGGGTGACCTTAGCGAGAACAGTGACTATCAGTCAGCTAAAGAAGATTTAACATTTGTGGACGGTCGCTCTGCTGAACTGGAGGAGCTGATCAAAAACTCCAAAGTTATCCAGCCTCAAATCTCGGATAAAGTGGACTTCGGCAACAGTGTCAAAGTCAAACTCGACGGCCAGCAAGTAGTCTTTCAAATCGTGGGTGAGTGGGAAGCCAATCCAGCTGAGAAGAAAATTTCCCATTCTTCCCCCCTAGGCCAGGCGTTACTAGGCAAAAAGGTGGGTGACAAAGTGGAAGTGACTGCTCCGGCCGGAAAAATTGTGTACACTATCGTAGGGATAGAGTAGAATTACGTCATGGCTAGTTCGCGCTTGGAAGAAATTCGCCAAAACCGCATCGACAAACTTAACTCCTTACGCAAATTGGGCGTAGATCCGTATCCTGCTAAATCCTTCAGAGATATCGAAATCGGCAAAATAGAGAAGGCCTTTGCTAGCTTGGAAGGCAACCAGGTAACTATTGCCGGCCGGGTATTAAGTATTCGTAAACACGGCCAGCTGGCCTTTGTAGACTTGAAAGATGCCTCAGGCAAAACCCAGGCCATCGTGCGCCAGGAAGCATTGACAGCGGCGGATCACTCCCAAGGTCAACTGACTTTTAATGATCTCTCACTTCTTGACGAAGGAGATTTTGCTGAAATAGCCGGTACGGTTACCAAAAGCCAAACCGGAGAGGTAAGTGTCGACGCGACTAGTCTGAGAATACTGGTCAAGTCTTTACGTCCCCTGCCCACTTCCTGGGACGGCCTGAAAGACAAGGAAACCAGATTTAGGCGCCGATACGTAGATACCAATATTAATCCGGAAGTGTACCAACGCTTTGTCAGAAGATCTAAATTCTGGGAGGCTCATCGCCAATTCTTCAAAAGCCATAACTTCATTGAGATTAATATTCCGGTTCTGGAACATATTCCCGGCGGAGGCGACGCTACCCCTTTTGTCACCCATATGGACGCCATTGATCAGGATTTTTATTTGCGTATTTCCCAAGAACTATACCTCAAAAGACTGGTGGGCGGAGGCTACGATAAGGTGTATGAAATTGGCCCCAGATTTAGGAATGAAGGTTTGTCTGACGAACATCTTCCTGAACATATGGCCATGGAATTTTACTGGGCGTATGCCGATTGGTCAGATGGCATGAAACTGATCAAGGAATTATTTAACTATGTGCTGGACCAGGTGTATCCCGGCAAAAAAGAATTTGATATCCGGGGATTTAAAGTCGACTTTTCCAAAGACTGGGAAACCATAGATTTTGGCCAGATTATGAAAGATAAATTCAATTTGGATGTATATTCTCCCACTCTGAATGAAGTGAAAAATGCCCTGCAGGCTGCCGGAATAAAAACTACTGGAGAGGTAAGTATTCCCCGGGGAGTTGATGCGCTATGGAAACAATTGCGCACAACTATCGGCGGACCGGCTTTCTTAATTAACCACCCTAAGTTTTTGTCTCCTTTACAAAAACCCAGCGTCCAAAACCCCTTAATTGTAGAAAGATTTCAACCCATTATTGCCGGCAGTGAACTGGGTAACGGCTGGAGTGAGGTTAATGATCCTCTCGACCAGTTTGACCGTTTTTCCGAGCAGCAACGCATGCGCGATGAAGGAGACCCGGAAGCCCAATGGTTGGACGTAGATTACGTCGAAATGCTGGAATACGGCATGCCTCCTACTTTCGGCTACGGTCATTCTGAGCGGGTGTTTTGGTTCTTAGAAGACGTCACTGCCCGGGAGGGAGTGCCTTTTCCTCAACTCAAGTTTGAACTGGATGAAACAACTAAAAGGATCTACAACTTGAAATGATAGCTCGTGACCAAGCTTGGCAGCTGTTAACCGCCAAATTAGCTAATCAAAATCTCCGCCGGCACTGCTTATCGGTCGAAGCAGTCATGCGAGCTTTAGCCAAACATTTTCAGGCTGATACAGAAAAATGGGGCCTGGTAGGCCTGCTCCATGACGGAGATTATGAAGTTTCCAAAGACCAACCCCAAAAACACACTTTATTGATGGTTGAGTGGCTTAAAGAAATTGACGAAAACGATCCAGAGATTATCTCTGCCATTTTGTCTCATAACTTTGCCCATACCGCCCAGAACCCACCCCAAAATCAACTGGAGTGGAGTTTGAATTGCTGTGACGAATTAACCGGTTTAATTGTGGCTGTCACTTTGGTCCAGCCGAGTAAAAAACTGATCGACGTAACAGTGGAGTCAATTATGAAAAAGTGGTCCCAGAAAGCTTTTGCCGCCGGAGTGCATCGCGAACAAATTGCTGCTTGTGAAGAGAGGTTAGGTATACCGGTCAGAGATTTTGTGACCCTATCCCTAGTAGCTATGCAGGGCATTGCTTCCGAAATTGGATTATAAAAGTAGATCACAAAACAGGTTTTTGTTATAATTCTCTCAAAGCGTCAAGGTAGCTTCCAACTACCAAGCTCTCTGAGGTCGCAATCAGAGCGGCAGGTCCGTAACCCCTTAAATTAAGTAACTCTTCAGCTGGCACCTCAACTTCAGGCGGAAGACACAAGGAAGTCTTGTATACTGAAACTATGCTAGACATTAAACTCATCCGCAAAAACCTCGACCTGGTTAAAACTGGTGTGGCCAACAAAGGCTTCGCTCCTGCTGTG
>JAUSIY010000033.1 GCA_030647735.1 bacterium | reverse complement strand
ATTTAGCGGATCAGGCGAATTTTCTCAAACAGTAGATTCCATGCAAATGGAGCACGAACAAGTAGAAGCTGCGGATAAAGGAGACACGGTGGGAATCAAAGTCACTCAGGCAGTCAAACCGGGCGACGAAATACTTAAAACTGGATAATTATGGATTTAACCTTCGCCCCCGATTTAAATCGGAGAGTCAGTTTTTTAGTGGCCAAACTGGACCTGAAGTATATTAGGGCGGGAAATATCGTCTGTTTCCGAAGTCAGGGAGCGACTAGCCGGGCCAGGGCCCGCATCTGGAGTCTACCCAAAATCTGGCAGATGGCTCTCGGAGTAGAAGCTCACTATTGTCTGGAAGTGTTGGCCCAGTATTTTGACCATATGTCTCCGGATGACCAGGAAAGAACTTTGATTCATGAACTGATGCATATCCCCAAAAACTTCTCCGGAGCTTTGGTGCCGCACCGCACTCATGCCCACCGCACATTCCGCCATTATCACGATACGGTCGAAACATTATTTAGGTCATTAGAGACTAAATCTTACCAAATATGATTATTCTCCACGGCGACAATCAGGTTGGATCCCGGCAACAACTTACCAGTTTAAAGCAGGCCGCTCTTCTGGCAAAAAAAGCTCTGGTTAGCCTGGACCAGGAGACGGAGATTGACCAGGTAATTCAGGCCAGTGAGGCCAACTCTCTGTTTGGCGAGGCTAACTGTGTGGTAGTGGAAAATCTGTTTTCTGCCCGCCCCTCTAAATCCCGCCAAACTATTGTCGACTACTTAATCCGGCATCAGAGTGCGGACATTATCCTCTGGGACAGTAAAGATATCTCGGCTAAACTGACCGGGTTTAACTCCCAAATCGTCCGCAGGTATGATCTGCCGAAGTATGTATTTAAGTTCTTGGATGACTTCTCTCCGACGGCACTGCAGCAGGCTCTTACTTCAGCTGCACCGGAGCAAATTCTGGCTCTAGTAGCCGGACAACTGCGCAAACTAATCATGGTCAAAACAAAAAGTGGCACCTGGCCGGCCTGGCAGCAAACAAAATTGGCCAGTCAGGCGGCTAAATATACTCTGGAACAACTGGGACAGTACAACCTGCAACTATTGCAAATGGATTACGCCCAAAAAACTTCAGCTGCTCCATATGGCCTCGAAGCAGCGCTTGAGCTTTGGGTAGCTGGGCTTTAATATTAAGGTAATGCCCAAGCTATTTGGTACCAGTGGAATCCGTGGGCCGGCTGAAACTCTGTTTACTAAAGAATTCTGCACTAAATTAGGGGTGGTGTTTGGGACTTGGTTGAAGGACAAAGGCAAAAGCGGGTATGTAGCCATTGCCATGGATCCTCGGGATTCCAGTCCCCGGATTAAAGAGCAGATTGTCATGGGATTGGCTGCTTTGGGCTGGGAAATCCTCGACGAGGGAGTAATTCCCACGCCGGCTTTGACGTATTTTGTCAAACAATCCCCTCACGTGGGTGGGGGAGTGATGATCACCGGCAGTCATATTACGGCTGATTTAAACGGAGTGAAATTATTTGTTGACGGGGAAGAAGTGACTAAAATTCATGAAGCCGAGATTGAAAAATTATTTGCCCAAGTTGATTATAAAACTTTAACTTCCAGCCCAATTGTCAAACACGAAGATGCAGCCCGGGATCTATATGTGAACATGTTGACCGATTTAGCTGATATGCCATATCCCCAGTGGAAAATCGTTTTGGATACGGCCAACGGCGCTCAAAGTGAGATTATGCGCGAACTGCTGGACAAAATCGGGGTGGAGTTTTCCTGTTCCGATTATTGTGATATTCAGTCTCCCCACTTTGTCCCCCGGGACACAGAATCCCAAAACTCTGCCGGAGACCTGACCCGGGAAGTGTTAACCACCAAAGCGGATTTAGGAGTGGCTTTTGACGTTGACGGAGACCGGGTTGTGTTTGTCGACGATACCGGCCGGTTTGTCCCCGGTGATTACTCCTGCACCTTAATTGCTCAAGATTCCAGTTCACCGGCTATTGTCACCCCCATTAATACTTCTTCGGTCATCGACCACATCGACAAAAAAATCTTCCGCACTCCGGTGGGCTCCACTAATGTGGCCGCCAAAATGAAAGAAGTGGGAGCTACTTTCGGTTTTGAAGCCAACGGAGGAGCCATCAGCAGCGAGATTTTCTACGGCCGGGACGGAGCTGCGACAGTGGTTAAACTGTTTAATCTGTTAAAGAAACACAAGCAATCTCTGTCTGAGGCTGTTGACTCTCTACCCCAGTTCCACCTGTTCCGGGACAAATTAGACTGTCCCCCTGGCAAGTTTGCCGCAATTTATGCTGCCGCCAAAGAGAAATACAGTGGCAAGCCTATTGATGAAACAGACGGAGTGAAAATAGACCTGGGTGACGAAGAATGGATTTTGTTTCGAGCTTCCGGTAACGCTCCGGAGTTTCGGGTGTTTGTGCAAAGCAAGGACAAATCCCGAGCCCAAAGACTGGGTCAAGACGGCCTGGCTTGGGTCAGGGGCCAAATCGGAACCGGAGATCATCAAGTTCAGGCCCCGGTTTTTACCGACTCCTTAGGGATTAAAAAATCATTGCAGATGTTTCCCCAGCAGTTTGCCCAGGTAATTTCGGATATCTCCCTGCAGCATGTTCCCCACGACTGTATGCTGGTTAACAACATTGTGCTGGCGGGTATGGGCGGCTCAGCTCTAGCAGGACGGATTGTCGCCAGTTTAGAGCAGGAAATGCTGCGCATTCCTTTTTCTGTGTGCACCGGGTTTAAATTGCCCAATTTTGTCAACAATAAATCGCTGGTAATTATTTCCAGCTATTCAGGTAACACCGCCGAAACTCTCAGCGCTCTAGCTGACGCCCAAGCTAGGCAGGCCCAGATCTATATTCTCTCTTCCGGAGGACAACTGGCCGGAATGGCCACTGAAAACGATATTCCGGCCTACATATATGAGACTGCCCACAATCCCTGCGGTCAACCCCGGATGGGTTTAGGCTACAGCTTGGCTTCGGTGCTGTTTTTATTAACCCGCTGCCAGCTGATTTCCGTCCCCGCCACATTAAACAATCTGCCGCAGTTTTTAGAAGCGCAGATGACTGCCAGTCAGACTGCCGGACAGCAGATGGCAGAACAGCTAGCCGGCCGGGCGATTCTCCTTATGGCCAGTAACCATTTGCTGGGCAGTGCCCATGCCGTCAAAAACATGCTCAATGAAAACAGCAAGACCCTGTCTGCCTTGTTTGACTTGCCGGAGGCCAACCACCACTTAATGGAAGGATTAGCCTTTCCCAAATCCAATTCTCAACACCTGGCGGTGCTGTTGTTTGAGTCATCTCAGTATCAAACTGAAATTCAAGCCAGGTACCCGCTGACTGAGGAAATAATTAGCAAACAACATATTCCGGTAGTTAAGTTTCCCCAAGCCGGTACGGATACTCTGGAGGAAGCAGTGAGTACTTTGCAAACCGGGGCTTGGCTGTCGTTTTACCTGGCCGGACAGAACCGGGTTGACCCGGGACCGATTCCTTGGGTAGACTATCTTAAGGAGAAACTTAGCTAATATGAAATACGTCAAATGGTTTGCGGAACTGGGCAAAGAGGATGTGGGCTCTGCCGGAGGCAAAGGAGCTAACCTGGGCGAATTGACCCAGGCCAAGATTCCCGTCCCGCCCGGATTTGTAGTGTTGGCCGACGCTTACTTTGCTTTTTTGGATCACCACAGGCTGCGCACCCAAATTCACCAATTACTGACAAACTCCGATGTCTACGACCCCCGGCAACTGGAAGATGTAGCCAAAAAATGCCAGCGTTTAATATTAAAATCTCAAATTCCTGCCGAAATTTCTAAAGAAATCTTTACGGCATATCACAAACTGGGCAGCCATACAGCAGTGGCCGTGCGCTCCTCAGCTACGGCTGAAGATTTACCGGAAGCCTCATTTGCCGGCCAGCAGGAATCATATCTGAATGTAATCGGGGACGCCAACGTCTTAATTAAAGTCCGGGATTGCTGGGCCTCACTGTTTGGAGCCAGAAGTATTTTTTACCGGGTGGAAAAAAAGTTTGACCACTTCAAGGTAGGCATTGCCGTGCCGATACAGCAAATGATTCAGTCTGAAGCCTCGGGAGTGATGTTTACTGTTGATCCCATCAGCCAGGATCGGGACAAGATTGTCATCGAGGCCATCTGGGGCCTAGGCGACTACATTGTTCAGGGGGTAGTCAGTCCGGACCACTACGTAGTCAGCCTGGCTAGCGGAGAAATTATTTCTAAAGATCTGGTTAAGCAGGAAATCATGGAAATCCGTCAGGCGCATGGGGTCAAACAGGCCAAAGTGCCGGCTAGCTTGCAAAGCAAGCAAAAGATCTCCGATGAGGTCATTCTCGAAATCTTTACTTTGGGCAAAAAAATTCACCAGCATTATTATTTCCCCCAGGACATTGAATGGGCCTATCAGGGCAAAAAAATCTACATCACCCAATCCCGGCCGATAACCACCTTGAGTAAAAAAGAGGCCAAGGATTCCGGCCATGAGCCGGCCACTGCCACTCACGGGGAAGTTTTCTTAAAAGGGGCTCCGGCCAGTCCGGGTATTGTTTCCGGTCCGGTGCAGATTATTTCTGATGTTAAAAAGCTGGAGAAAGTGAAAAAGGGCGACATCATGGTTACCGATATGACCACTCCGGATTTTGTTCCGGCGATGAAGCGGGCGGCGGCCATTATTACCAATAAAGGCGGACTGACCTCCCATGCCGCTATTGTCTCCCGGGAGTTAGGGGTACCCTGTGTAGTCGGGACTAAAGACGCCACTACGCTCTTGAAAGACACCATGATTGTCACGGTTAACGGGAGTACCGGGGAAGTCTTTAAAGGGGCCTTGAATTTGGGTTCGGCAGTAATTGCTCCGGCGGTTAACGAATTTGCCGGCCACCACCACAGTTTAAAGACTGCCACCAAAGTGTATGTCAATTTGGCTGAACCGGATCTTGCTGCCAAAGTAGCCGAGAAAAATGTGGACGGAGTGGGTCTGCTCAGAGCTGAATTTATGATTGCCGGAATCGGCACACACCCTAAGAAAATGATTGCTGACGGCAAAAGTGAGCAGTATATCGATAAGCTGACAGATGAGATGCTTAAGTTCTGCAAAGCTTTTCACCCAAGACCTGTAATTTACCGTGCTACTGATTTTAAGACTAACGAATACCGGGCCTTAAAAGGCGGTGATCTGTACGAACCGGAAGAGTCCAACCCCATGCTCGGGTTCCGGGGAGCCTACCGGTACATTAAATCCCCGGAAGTATTTGCTTTAGAACTGGAAGCCATCAAGCGAGTGCGCAACAAGCACAACATGCGCAATTTGTGGCTGATGATCCCCTTTGTCTCCCGGGTGGACGAAATGGCAGAAATCAAGAAACTGGTAGCTGCTTCCGGTTTGCACCGCGGGGCCAGCTTTAAGCTGCTGATGATGGTAGAAATTCCCTCTAACGTCATTCTGTTGGACGAGTTTATTGATGTGGGTATTGACGGGGTATCCATTGGCAGTAACGACTTAACCATGCTGATTTTAGGTGCCGACCGGGATAACAGCGAAGTGGCTGCGGTGTTTGACGAGCGCAACCCCGCCGTGCTGTGGGCCTTAGAAAAGATTGTCAAAACCTGTGCCAAACGGGAAATAATGTGCGGCATCTGCGGTCAGGCCCCTAGTGAATATCCGGATCTGGTCGAAAAACTGGTCAAGTGGGGTATCACCAGCATCTCAGTTAACCCGGATGCCATTGATCGGACGCGCGAGATTGTATACCATAGTGAGGAGAAGATATTGAACCATGGCTAAACTGACTCATCTTTACGCTCACGAGATTCTTGACTCCCGGTCCACCCCGACTTTGGAGGCAGTGGTCATTCTGGATGACGGCAGTTCCGGAGTAGCTTCTGTCCCTTCCGGGTCATCCACCTCTGAACATGAAGCCAAGGAACTGCGGGACCTGGATCCCAATAGATATTTAGGTCAGGGAGTATTAAAGGCAATCAGTAACATTAATTCCGAAATTGCGACTAAACTGGTGGGTCAGCCCATAGATAGTGTGGCCAGTGTGGATAAGTTTTTAATCCAGTTAGACGCTACTCCCAATAAATCCCGCCTAGGCGCTAACGCTATTTTAAGCGTGTCCATGGCCGTGACCAAAGCCCTGGCCGCTTCGGCCAAACTGCCGCTGTATAAATATGTGGCCAGTATTTCGGGCCTCACTGACCAACTGTTTGTGCCTCAGCCGGTATTTAATATGATTAACGGCGGCAAACACGGCGCGGGGAACTTAGATTTCCAGGAGTTTTTTGTCATTCCCAATAACGCCCATGCTTTCAGCGCTTCTTTAGAAACAGGCTCCGTAATTTACCACACCATCAAAAAAATTCTGGCTCGCCGGGGAGCCATCCACAGTGTGGGTGACGAAGGCGGTTTTGCTCCCAATCTGTTTACCAATTTAGACGCTTTGGAAGTATTGTCAGAATCCATTTCGGAAACCAACCACAAAGTCGGAGTGGACGTGGAATTAGGTCTGGACGTGGCTGCCAATTCATTTTACAAAGACGGCCGGTATATCATTAAAGACCGCTCCAGCCCCATGGAGTCGTCGGAATTTATCGACTATCTGCGGGACTTAAATGGCCAATACCACCTGAGAATATTGGAAGACGGCCTATACGAAGAGGACTGGAAAGGCTGGGCTACTTTGACTGCGGAGTTGGGTCAAACGACGTCCATTGTGGGTGATGATCTTTTAGCTACCAACCCCGCTTTGGTTAAAACGGCCATGGAGCAAAAAGCCTGTAATGCGGCCCTGATTAAACCTAACCAGATCGGGACCATTTCCGAAACTATTGAAGTAGTTAAATTATCCCGCCAGGCAGGCTGGAAAATTATGGTCAGTCACAGAAGCGGTGAAACTAATGACAGTTTCATTGCAGATTTTGCAGTCGGGGTGGGCGCCGACTACGTCAAATTCGGGGCACCCGCTAGAGGTGAGAGAGTAGCCAAATACAACCGGCTGCTGGGAATAGAAACTGAGTTGAAACAGTAATGGTCAGACCTAAACCATTGGTGCTGGTTATTTTAGACGGTTGGGGTATTGCTCCTCCGGGGCCGGGGAACGCTATCACTCAAGCTGCTACTCCGAATATGACTCAGTTGTGGAACACATATACCCACACCCAGCTGATAGCCCACGGAGAATCCGTTGGCTTGCCCAAGAAAGAACCGGGCAATACGGAGGTCGGCCATTTAAACCTGGGAGCCGGCCGGATTGTGTACCAGGACTTACCCCGGATAAATATGTCTATTGCCGACGGGAGTTTTTTCCAAAACCCCAGCTTAGTGTCCGCCATTGCCCACGCCAAAGAGAACCAGTCGCAGATTCATTTGATGGGTCTGGTGGGAGGCGGCGGAGTGCATTCTGACTTAGCACATATATTTGCCATCTTGCGGCTGTGTAAAGAGAATCTGGCTGCCGGATCGGGACCTGCGCCTAAAGTGCTGCTACATTTATTCACTGATGGCCGGGATTCACCGCCCACTGCTTCCTTAACCTATATTAGTCAAATTACCCAAGTGCTAGCTCGGGAGAAATTGGGGCAATTTGCCTCGGTTTGTGGTCGATATTACGCCATGGATCGGGACTTCCGCTGGGATCGTACGGCCAAGGCTTACTTCTGCTTAACCCAAGGGGTAGGTAAGACTGCCCCCACCGTAGAGGAAGCCGTGAAACAGGCGTATGCTGCCGATCAGACCGATGAATTTATTGAACCCACGGTCATTGTCCAAAACGGAGCCCCAGTAGGTTTAGTTAAGGATAACGACGCCGTCATTTTCTACAATTTCCGGATTGACCGGCCCCGGCAGTTAACCAAAGCTTTTACTCTGGTAGATTTTGTGGGCACGGCCAACAAATCCGGATTTGATCCGTATGCCATTAAGTATTTAAAGACCCACAATGTGGAATCTTCGCCCCACTCAGCCCCTTTTGACCGGGGTAAACAATTGACCAATCTGTACTTTGTGACCATGACCGAATACGAGAAAGGTCTGCCGGTGCACATTGCTTTTCCGCCCCAAGTGGTGGATTTATCCTTGGGCCGGGTATTGTCTGAGGCTGGCTTGCATCAATTACGGGTAGCTGAATCGGAAAAAGAGCGGTTTGTCACATATTATTTCAACGGCCAGGTAGAATCTGCTTTTTCAGGAGAAGAAAGATTAATCGTGCCTTCACCTAAGGTCCCCACTTACGACCAAAAACCGGAAATGTCAGCTCCCCAAGTGACAGCCCAGATGATTGCTGAGGTCAATTCTGGTTTGTATGACTTCATAGTGGTTAATTTTGCCAATCCCGACATGGTGGGCCATACCGGCAATATCAAAGCCGCTATTCAAGCCTGTCAAGTAGCTGACACCTGTGTTGGCCAACTGGCCACTCATATTCAAGCCGTAGGGGGGGTAATGGTAATAACTGCTGATCACGGAAATGTCGAAGAGATGATTAACCGTACCACTGGAGAAGTGGACACGGAACACAACGCCAACCCGGTGCCATTAATTATTGTCGGCAAAGACTTTCAGCAGGCCCGCCAGCTACCTCAGGGAATTCTGGCTGATGTGGCCCCTACCCTGATGCACGTGTTGGGAATTCGTCCGCCTTCGCCTATGACCGGTCGAAACTTACTAGGATAACCCATTCACCCTGGGGTTTATTCAGTTGTTGACTCCACTCGGCTAATGGCGCAATCCGTTCATGAATTTTAGTCAGTTCCGCAGCCAGCATGATCTCAGATTGAGGATATTGGGCTTGGATCTTAGCCAGAGTCTTTTGCAGCCGGTATGGGGATTCATAAATTACATTGGTCATATTGGGCACCAGCTCCAGTTTCTTACCCACAAAACCGATAAAGGCAAATTTATCAGTAGGTAAACCCGAGGCCGAGAGGGCAGCTATTGCCGCATTGGCTCCCGGTAGGGGGGAAATAGGGAAACCTGCCTGACGGGCAGACCTCACTAACTTAAAGCCCGGGTCGGAGATGAGCGGGGTACCGGCATCGCTGACTAAGGCTACGTCTGAAGATTGCAACAGCGCCAGTACCTGATTAACCGCATCAGCTTCATTCCAATCCCGCACCGAAACATATTTACGATTTGTGTTCGGATTAATCTCTAATTTCCCGGCCCATCTGTCCGTAAGCAGTTTGACCAGTTGGCCGGTGTGTCGGGTATCCTCGCAGGCAATCACCGGTACGGTTAATAACAACCGCAGAGCACGCAAGGTTATATCTTCCAGATTGCCAATAGGAGTAGCCAGCACATATAATGTTCCCATGGTCCTTAATTTTAGCATTTAACATGTTTGACCTAGTCAGCCAGCTCTTAAAACCGGAAATATTTCTTTCATCTTTGGGGCCATACGCTCTGGCTGGAGTAACCTTCATAGTTTTTGCCGAATCCGGTCTGTTTTTCGGCTTTTTTCTACCAGGGGACAGTTTACTATTTACGGCCGGTCTGCTGGCCGCCCAGGGTTTTTTGCACTTCGGTTGGTTGCTGGGTCTAAGTTTCATCGCTGCCGTTGTAGGAGATAACGTGGGTTATTGGTTTGGCCACCAGCTGGGCCCGCGCATTTTTGCCCGGGAAGATACCTGGCTGTTTAAAAAACACTACTTAACCGATGCCCAAGCTTTTTACGAAAAGCACGGATCCAAAACCATTGTTCTGGCCAGATTCGTACCTTTTGTGCGCACATTTGCCCCTATTGTGGCTGGAGCTGCCCAAATGCACTACACCACATTTATGGCCTATAACATCTTGGGCGGTCTCTTGTGGGCGGTAGGCTTATCCTCTTTAGGCTATTTTTTGGGTAACTTGCCAATAGTTCATTCTCACTACGAAACGGTAATTATTTTGATAATTGTCGCCTCCATTTTACCCATCGTTATTCACTTTCTGGTGCATAAACTCCGTGGTCAACACTAAATGGATTACTGATAACTCCCTGACAGAAGGCTATTTGATGTATGCCATTTCTCCCGAGATAGAACCGGTAGCTGCCTATACCAGAACCGGAGCTAAACAACTCCTGTATATAGCAGACGATGCATCTGCAGCCCATGATCTGTTTGGACCAGTAGCGATTAGAGAAAAAGTCTTAAGAGACGGAGAAACATTCGAAGTGCTAATTGTCGCCAGCTTAAAAGCTAAAGAACGGTTTGACAAGATGGATCCGTATTTCTTTCAGCCAGCTTAGTTAGCAGCTGAACCGTAACGGCGAATTACCCCCACCACTTTACCCTGGATGCGCACATTGGTCACAAACAGGGGAGCCATAGCAGAATTAGCCGGTTCCAGCCGCACCCGGGTAGCTTCTTTGAAATAGCGCTTTAAAGTAGCAAACCCGTTTTCTAACAAGGCTACTACCACATCGCCATTTTTGGCTTCCTGAGTCTGCTCCACCACCACATAATCCATATCCAAAATTCCGGCTTCTACCATGGAATCCCCTTTGACCTGCAGTACAAAAGCCCGTTTCTTGGTACTGATCATCGCGGGTGGCACGGCAAACGAAGCGTGCGGGTCTGTAAAGGGCTCTAAAGGCCGACCGGCAGCAATGAAGCCTAAGATGGGCAAATCAACCGGAGACGGAGTAACCGCTTTGCCGGCCATTTCCATGTTAGTGATTTCAATGGCCCGCTTGGTGCCACTGGAGCGCTTGATAATGCCTTTTCTCTGCATAGTTTCCAAATGTTCATGAACCGTAGCCAGAGAGTTAACCCCGATAGACTGGGCAATTTCAGATAAAGTCGG
>JAUSIY010000012.1 GCA_030647735.1 bacterium | reverse complement strand
CTTTTTGAGTAGATGTTGAAAAGGCAGAGATAGTCATGGTGCCACCTGAAGAAACGGTCACAGTAGTGTAGTTGGGGACACGTTGGACCATGACAGAATAATTAGATCCGTCATATGCGTGGACCAGGGGTCCGTCCAGAGTCAGGGTATTGGTATTAATAGCGGTAATTCTGTGGGTTTCGTATTTACCCACACTAGCATTGATCCAATCACTAGAGGCATACAAGGCCGAATCGGTGTTGTTTACATCCCGAAGGTTAATGATTAAGATTTCGTCATTTACAGCTAATCCGGTGGGAGTGGAGGAGACGGTAATGGAAGTTGACCCTGATACTGCCAGATTAGCTAGTCTGAAGTTAACCGCATCAGCATTGGCTCTACTTACGCAGGTATTTGCAGAAGCCGCATCCAAAGTGATGGTCGAGGATAGGGTACAGGCTCCATCTGCCCCGTTACCCAGAGTAATGGTGGAGTCGGTGATGGCTGTCTTGCCAAAGCCACTCACATCAAAGCCTTGGCCATTGATTTGCAAAGATGGATCACTACTGGCTCCAAACAGAGAAGTGATCTTGCCCCCGGCATCGACTACAAATGCAGTAGTGGCAGCATTAATAAACTCCAGGAACTTGCCGGTGAACCCGGCACCAGTGGCATTCTGTAAGTCTTGGGCTAGATTAAGAAGAATACCTGTTCCGGAGAAGTTAGATATCCCGGCCTCAGTGATATTAATTAAGTTCCCGGTGGTGATTCCGGAAACTGTAGCGGACAATAAGTTACCGGTTGTTAGAGTAGTATCCAAGCGAACTAAGTTACCGGTAGATAGGGAAGAAGATGACAACTTCAACAAATTACCGGAAGTAAGAAGATTAGCAGAGATTGAAGCTGCATCTCCAGTAGTTTGCAAAGAATTAAGATAGAAGTTACCGGATGAATCTACTCCCAACATTTCAGTTCCACCGGATAATAGCTGTAACAGCTTTCCAAATGAGTCCTGGCGGTTAACAGACAGTGTTGTTCCGGGGGTTGTTGTGGGAAATGTTCCTGTTGATCCTGCAGATGGGGAAGTGGATCCCAAGATAGTTGTATATTCAAGTCTAATCCTTCCATTACCCCCATCTCCGGTTGTTGTTGATACTTGTCCAGTTCCACCCGTTCCTCCTGAGGCAGTTACTAAAGAACTACCTAACTGGAGTATTGATGACTTAATAAACATTGTTCCACCACTTCCCCCTCCGCCCCCTCCTTGAGTTCAAGAGTTAGTACTACTTTGTCCATTTGAAGAGACTGACCCATTGACTATCGTCCCCCCAGAAGCAATGAAAATTATTCCACCACCTACGCCTCCGGATGTTCCACCGCTATTTGAACCACCTCCACCACCCGACCCAAGATATAGGGAACTTAGATTTGCTAATCCGTATGCACCTCCCCCTCCACCTCCTTTCATGTAACCAGCACCGCCATTTCCTCCAGTTGAACCACTACCGTTTGACCCACTTGCTCCTCCTCCTATACCCACTCCTCCAAATCCACCCCCGCCTCCAGCACCACCAACTGAGCCTGTCTCACTACTCACTCCTGCTCCTCCTCCACCTCCACCGCCAGAGTTAATACTATTGGTATTTCCTGAACCATTATATGTCACGCCACCAAATCCTGCCCTGTTTGGATCAGATGAACCACCATTACCTCCTGTATATCCTTTGCCAGCGGCAGTAATTGTTCCACCAGTAGCCACTGACACATTTCCTGTAGCTCTGAAGAAAATTACTCCGCCTTTGTGAGTTGAGGTAGAGAAAGCACTGGTGGTTAGTGTTCCACTGTTGTTGACTGTGACTGCTCCATACTGGGGAACTCTCTGGACAACCACATCGTAATTGTGAGTTGCAGCCGGGTAGGCATAGGTAGTGGGGGAGGAAAGTGTTAGAGTATTAGTATTAATAGCCGTGATGTACCGGGTCTCGTATTTTCCCAGCGGCGCATTGGTCCAGTCTCCGGCGGTATAGTAATTAGCTCCGGCATTATTGGGATCCCGCAGGTTAATGATGAGTATCTCATCACCAACAGCCAAGCCGGTTGGAGTAGAGGCCACTGTAATGGTTGCACTAGCTGTAGCTACATCTGCAGTCACCCGGAAGTTGACAGCATCTGCGTTAGCCCGGCCCACGCAAGTACCGGTATCAATGGTTATCGATGATGAGACGACACAATTGCCATCATTACCTGTTCCCAGATCCGCACTTCTCTGAGTGATGGAAACAGTTCCGGAAGAGCTGGCGTTAAACACATTGTAGTCAATACCCCCAATGGTCTGGTTGATGTTGATGCCGCTGGTAGTTTGATTGGCTAGAATCAGGTTACCAGATGAATCGATTCTGCCCAGGACATTCCCACTACTGTCTACCCATTTAAACAAATCTGCTGTTTGACCAATAGACATCCGTAGTTGCAGTCCGGTTGTTCCTACCGCATCTGGTTGCACTTCCAGCATGGCAGAGGGGGTGGAGATGCCAATTCCGGTCCGGTCATTGAGAAGAATGTTTCCGGTGGAATTTCCGCCCAGAGTTAAGGTTTGGTTTGATGCACTTTGAATGGTTGGAGTCGAGTAAAGTGTCAATGCTCCGGCTATACTGGCAGATCCGGCAGAAGTGAAATTGCCGCTGGTGCCCAAGATTTGAAACAAGGCACTGGAGGTAGCTGTACCGCCGATTAACAGATCATCGGTAATATTTAACGGGGAGAGGGTACCTAATATTCTTTGCCAGTAGGTATTAGACAGGGAAGTCGGGTCGACCCAGATGGGATTGCCTCCGGATACCCCTAACACCTGGCCGTTTGAACCCACAACTGCCAGACCGGTGCCGCCGTAGGTAGGGTCGATAACTGTGGCATTCCAGACGCCGGTAGTAATTACCCCGGAATTAACTACCAGTCCATTGAGATTACCTGCCACGGTCAGATTGTTGCCCACTCCCAATGTGCCGGCGATTGTGGCAGTACCAGATAGACTGATATTGTTTGATAGGGTCAGAGAGATGGAACTGCCCAGGGAGACATCACCGCCTCCGGATAAATTACCGCTGGTCGTAATCGTTACTTTGGAGTTGGTCAAGGCGGAGTTGGGGATGGAGGAGAGAGACAACACATTAGCATCTGAGATTCCCAGGCCAGTGGCCAGAGTCAATTCTCCGGTATTGCCGCCGATGGATAGTATTCCGGTATTGGTGATGGTATTGGTTTGGGATAGTCCGATTCCGGAACCGGCAGCTAGATTTGCCAGGGGATTGGCCAGAACCGCTTCCCCATTAATGGTCAGAGAGTCTTTGATGTCTACAGGTACGGTAATGGTTAGCTGGTACAAATCGGTGGCAGTGCTGTCTGCCAAAACCTGACCCTCAGTGTTACTAACCTGCGCGGATGGTGACTGGGGCTTATGACCAAGTTTATCGGCCAGAAACCCTGTTTTGATACCTGCGGCTGTTAGTGAAATAGCTATAACTGCAGCCGAAGTGATGGCTGCAGTAATCCACTTAGAATGCACGAGTCCGCGGTCTACAAATAACGGCTCCCGAACAAGCGGAGATAGTTCAGCGGTAGCAAGGTCATGGGTGGGGATTAATCTCTGGTAGGGGATAGGCGAGGCTTTGAGGTGCTGCAGTGAATAGCGGCGGTGTCCGGCTGGAGTTTTATGGGAGCTAATTTTCCCTTCCTTCTCCCAGCGGCGCAGAGTTTCAATAGATACTCCCAGTTTACGGGCAGCAGAACCAATGGGCAGGAGTTTACTCATTTGAGGCTAATATCTAGATATTTTAGATAGATTTTTTGTACTCAATATATCAGTATGCCTATATATTAAGGATAGTGTCAAGAACTAATTAGATAAGCTTTTAATACGCGCGCATATTTGTGTAAATAAGGATAAATACAAATTATTTCGAGTCTGCATTGTTCATGTTAGTTAAGAAGCGAGCCTTGTGGAAGGGAAAGACAGTCAGAAAAAATATTTATCAAGCCAACCGTGAATTCTTGAAAAAATCTATTAGACCCTTCTCGCAAAGTAGAGATCACATGCATCAAGTAGCCAAGTTTGGTAGACAAGATGTAAATTTAGCGGAATTTTTGAGTCAGGATAGAAACACGCATAAGAAAGGGAAAAACACGTACTAAACAAAGGGGGAGAAGTGTTCGATCATTATCACCTGGAGTGCCTGGAGAAGGTCGTTATGCCGGATTTAGTGGAAAGGGAACTAATTAATGCTTGTACTCGTAGAAAGCGATTAGAATCGACGGAGATAAAGAAAAACTATGCAGTGTTTAACGGTGGACAAAGATCTTGGATTGTAAATTAATAACAGATGCGAGAAACTATTAGAGAATAAAAGGTGTTGATGTAGTATGTTGAGGTCGTAGTGATCCCCATTAATGCACGTCGGGCACTTAGTAACAAAAGGGCGGAACAGAGCAGCATTCATATAAATTATCAAACTCATGTAAGGACTGCCAGTAACTAGTCAGCACGATCGATTATTACTTGTCTAGTCAAATGAAATTGAATTGAGTACAAGCGGCAGCAAGCCAATGAAAATGACCCACAACAGGCGTATTTACCTCCTTGTACGCAGTACGCCATGATAAGCGCCGAAAAAATCGTAGCCTGAGTTAATTTACAAAAAACCCTACGTTTTGATAGGAATGGAGCAGGTGCCAAAAAGATCACAGTAAGATAGGGAGAAGTAGATCTCCGGGTTTTCAATGACCAATTCTCAAACAAATAAAGTTCTCAAAAAGTACAAACTAGTTATAAAGAAATCCATTTTATTTACCGGGATTTTCAACCTTAACAAGTTTAGAGAGGGACTTATAGATCCCTATAGTAAATTAAGAAATTATTTGAAATTGTAATTTAGTTCTGTTTGGTAAATTTGGAAGGAACTATAACGGGTTTTAATGGCTCACAGTAATTTTGAATAAAAAGTAAGTTGAGATAGTATGATATATAAGTAATGCACTACGTGTCGTTTTGTCACTCACGTAACCATTTATACCTACCTGATATCTCAGAGGGATCTGGTCTTCAAGTGTTGGGAGTGATGGCTGCGGGTGTCCCGGTAGTTAAATAAATTGTGGAGCATCACCATAAATTGTTGTAGAGATGAGTCACAAATTGTGGTTAGAGCTAATTAATCAGTCTCTGCAGAAACTACTAGTTGTCAAGAGTTTCTATCGAGTAAAACTGTTAAGTTGGCAAAAAGTAGCAATTGCCATCTTATAAGTCCTGGAGAATGTGTAATTATGAACATAGTAGTAAATTTTTAGCTCTGTGGATAAGTTGTTAATGAATTGTGCATACCTTGTAGTAAGTATAAGATTTTTATTGAAATAGATGTTGTGATATGAAATAATAATGAGACTTATATTACCTTACCGATCTGAAGCTAAATTGAAATCTATCCTATATAAAAAGAACGATGATAAGGTAAATATTCTCGGGGTGGACGTATCTGTCACTTCCATAGACCAAGTGCTAGGAAAAATCGACCAGATTTGCACATCTAGCTTCAAAAAACCCTTCTTGATTGTAACCGTAAATCCAGAGTTTATTATGGTAGCCCAGGAAGATAATGAGTTTCAGACAGTTCTTAACTCGGCTGATTTGGCAATTGCTGACGGAAACGGACTGAAATTGGCTAAACCAGATTTACCAATTGTGCCTGGCCGGAAGCTGGTGCAAAGAATCCTTGATCATAACTACAGGATATTTTTTCTAGGTGGACGGGACAAGGTAGCCGAAAAAATGGCCCAGCGGTTTGGCGGGGCTTTTTCGCCTGGACACGCGGATATCAAACAGACAAGTCCTATAGGGAGTAAACAAAATAAGGAAGATGAAGAGATTGTGACTAAGATTAATGCCTTCCGGCCCGACATATTACTGGTTGCCTATGGGGCCCCGTGGCAGGAAAAATGGATTTGGGCTCACCGAAGTCAGTTGAAAGTTAAAGTGGCCATGGGAGTAGGGGGCACATTCGATTATCTGGTGGGTCTGGCAAAACTGCCTCCGGAATGGATCAATAAATTGGGTTTGGAATGGGCCTGGCGCTTAATACACGAACCCTGGCGCTGGCGCAGGCAGTTGAGGCTGTTCAAGTTCGTCTGGAAACTGATATAAATGAAGCGGTTCAAACCGTGGCAACCACTATTTCTACCCCTGGGTATTACAGTGTAGTGTATTAAGTCAGTTTGACGAATTTCCGGGTACCCACTTGGACGAGGTCTCCTGGACCGGCTTCAGTTGCAAAATCTGTTACAGGGGACTGGTTTAGTTTTACCCCGCCCTGTTCAATCACACGACGGGCTTCTGACTTGGATTTAACCAGGCCACTTCCAACCAGAACTTCTAAAATCGACCGATTCTTCTCGAGGTGGTATTGGGGAATATCTGCCGGAGTTTGTTTTTGCTGAAAAGTTGATTCAAAATAAGCCTGAGCCATATCAGCTATCGTCGGGGAATGTAGCTCAGACACGATTTGCCAGGCCAGTTTTTTCTTTCTGTCCATAGATTTTCCTTTGGGTATGTCTTTCAAAGGCAAATTAGTTCCTAGGGTGAAGTATTCGTCAATTAATTCATCTTTGGTTGACATCACCTTACCGAAAATATCGTTGGGAGTGTCATCCAGCCAAATAGCATTGCCCCAGCTCTTGCTCATTTTCCGACCATCAGTGCCAGTTAAATATTGGCCGACTAATACAAACGAATCCTTACTTCTTAATTTCTTTTGCAAGTTTCGGCCAGCCTGCATATTAAAAGTTTGGTCAGCTCCTCCGACTTGAATATCAGTATCCATAAAGTAGCTGTCATATCCCTGCATCAGGGGGTAGAGGACTTCGTCTAAGCGAATTGAAACCCCATTCTCTAGCTTCTTTTTCATTATCTCCCGACTGATATAATCATTTAGGGTAAATTGTTGACTCAATTTTATAACATCCGCAAAAGTTAACTTAGACAGCCATTCGCTATTGTGATGTAATTCCACTCGGGAAAAGTCCAAGATTTTGCTGACTTGTTGTTTGTAGGTTTGAAAATTGGTCTCGATTTCAGTATCTGTCAGAATTGGCCGTTCAGATTCTTTGTCCGAAGAATCTCCAATCTTAGTTGTGAAATCTCCAATTAAGAAGGTCACATGGTGACCCATATCTACTAACTGTTGCAGTTTGCGCAGTCCAAAGGCGTTACCTAAGTGAACATGGGGGGCGGTAGTATCAATGCCAAGATATGCATTTACTTTTTGGTCAGAACGCAACCTTTTTTCCAATGCTTGTTTAGAGGGAATAATATTGGCTATTCCCCGGGTTAACAATTCATCAATCTTATCCATATGGTTATTCTAGCATTTCAAAATAACTAAACTGGCATTATCTTGGGCACCCTGTTTTTCAATCTGAGCAAAGATTTCCGAGATATTGTGCTTTACAACCCAACCATGAGAAAGAGTTGGTTTTTCGTAAATACATTCATCTACACCATCAGTAAACATCCAAACAGAATCATTAGATTGAAGAGCCAAAGTATTGAAAGTCAGCCCCCTTTTGACAGGAATTCTTCCACGAAGTCCCAGACGCGAAAACACTCCAAGCCAGGTAGCTTGGGGAAGCGTATGGAATCTAATTTGGCCATGATTGGATATGAGGATTCGGCAGTCTCCATAGCAAATGACCGTTAATTTACGAGAGGAAGAATCAAACCTGACTGCTACTAGGCTGGTTTCCGGAGGTTGATCTATCTCAGGGTTAGGTGGTTCTTTGCCAAATTCTCCCAATAGTTGGAGTTCAATGTGATTTAGCAGATGGAGGGCCTTTCTGCGGCTGGATGGGAAGTTATTTGCAATTGTCCGGCAGACAAGCTTTGCAGCAGTATCACCCCAATGACCATCGCAGAGGCAAACAACGGTTTGGTTTCCATCCAGTCTGAATTCAATGCAGTCCTCATTAACAGTCTTTACGAGACCTTGACTAGTTCCAATTGTTAGTTGGGCAGAGGGTGAAGTGATTAGTTGTTCCATAATTTTTCAATAGTCGCAAGAGCGGTGACTAACAGCTTGTTCAAATCTACATCGCCTGGATTCTCTAAAGTTACGTGAGGTTCAGTAATTGCATCCAGCGGGACAAACAATTTCCTGAACTTAACTAAAGCATCAGGATCAAGAGCATGTCCTTCCGAAGCTCTTTTAAGGGCTATTTGAGCTATCTGTTTTTCGTCTAATATCCGGTTCACAAACACTAACCCAACGGTGATACCGGGTTGAGCCAGCTGAGATGTCATGAATTCTCTCATCCAGGGCAGGGTTAGGGTATCCGAAATCACCACTGGCTGGCCTGTCTGGGAAGCTTCAAGGGCGGCTTGAGCTGCCCCAGTCATGTATTCTTCACGGTCTATGTCTGACCAGGTACCGTCATTAAGTCTTTGCCTGCCAAGGGACGAGATAAAGTTATCTGCTTCGATATGGCAAAAACCGGCCTCAGAAAGTAACCCGCCAATAGTCGATTTTCCATTTGCCGGAGGACCGGTCAGAATAACTATTTTTTTGTCTATGTTGGACATAAAAAACCTCGCTCCCATCAGCCAGATAACATTTCCTTTGGAAAGAAAATCTGATTGACAAGGGCGAGGCTTCTCGCGGTACCACCTTGTTTTACCAAACCCACTAAAAAATCCCCAGAAGGGGATTCAATTTTGGCTTTGGCCTCATCGAATGCTCCGTTTCCGACACATCCTTTCAGCTTTGTCGGGCTGATCCCGTCTCTGATTTTGTCAGAGCCGCTTTTGCCAGGGTAATTCGGTTTCAGATAATCGTCTCGCTTTCAGCAACCGCGAGATCTCTGCTGTCTCTGTCTGATTCCTACTTCACTGCTTCATTGCGTTATAAATTGTTAAACACATTATATACCCCTGTGTCAATTTGAGCAAAACTTGACAGGTTGAGGCTAAAGGAGATATAAGGAGGCATGGCAATTGAAGTGGCAGCTTTAAATAGGCAGGCTCGGATTATGTGCTGGCCCTGTGCCCGCCTGAAGCCTGATATGGAATGTGAATTGGTCAAAATGGATATCCGGGGACGGAACAGGCATGCTTCAGGCCGATTGTGTGCTAAGGCAGAACGGATGACTCAAGGCGGTCGTATTCAAGACATGAGATTAAGAATTTCTGATGCGGAAGGCAATCCGGGTGAGTGGATCTGGGCGTCTCAGCTAAACGAAAAAAGTGCTACTATTTAACTATGAAATGGTTGATACATTGGTTAGTGAGTACAGTCGCTGTACTGGTAGTTGCTTATGTTTTGCCGGGAGTGGAAGTAGCCGGTTTCTGGACTGCATTTGTGGTAGCTGTGGCCTTGGGACTGGTAAACATGATTCTTAAGCCGGTGTTGGTACTGTTAACCTTACCCATCACCATTTTGACCTTGGGATTATTCACTCTGATAATTAATGCCGTCTTGGTGCTCTTAGTCAGTTCCTTTGTGCCTGGATTCACTGTGGCTGGCTTCGGCTGGGCCTTGGCTTTCAGCGTGATTCTGTCGCTGACTAGCTCCGTACTATATAGCTTCGAACATTAAGTTATTGACAGCTGCAAAAACGGGGAGTATTTTATCTTCATGGCTGCTTTCGCTTGGGGAGACCTAGTTGAAGAGGGAAACCCCTTCTGGGTGAGGGGGATAAGTGGTCATGAGGGAGAATCTAAAATAGCTCTGCCCTCAGCTGAACGAAGCGGTACGGTATACGTGCGCCATGATCTCCGGAAGCCGGTTATAGTCAGGTTATATGCCAGTGACATACCCAACTCTGAAGACGTGCTATTAATCAATGACGAGCATGCCGAAGGCTTGGCCTTGGCAAAATTGATGGCCTTGGGATGTGAAGAGATAAGGTTGATTGAAGAAACCGACCGGTTACAAGCTTTGTGGTCCTTGAGCCGGGTATGGTTGTTAACCCGCTACCCCCCCTGGGACTGGAAGTTGGTCAAAGGATTGCCATTCCGCAGTTAGAAGTGTAATTTGAAAAAAGCACGGGTATAATTAGATGATGATGCATAGTCAGTTGTTCCCCAAGACCTTGAAGGAAGCTTCCAGGGATGCAGTGGCTGCCAATCACAAGCTGTTAGTGCGGGGAGGGTTCATGGATCAACTGATGGCCGGGAGTTGGACCCTGTTGCCTTTAGGCTGGCGGGTGGTGGGCAAGATAAACAATATTATTAGGGCGGAGATGAATGCTACCGGAGGACAGGAGTTGGCCTTGCCTCTGTTGCACTCCAAAGAAATCTGGAACGAGACCGGCCGGTGGGAAAGTGCTGCTGACATAATGTATACCCTTAAGGACTCTCGGGAGCGAGAGTATGCACTGTCATTTACTCACGAAGAGATCATTATGGACCTGATTCGCAAGCACGTTTCTTCTTACAAAGATTTGCCCATTAAAATCTACCAGTTCTCCACCAAGTTCCGCCAGGAATTGCGGGCAACCGGAGGTATTTTGCGCGGCCGGGAATTTTTGATGAAAGATATGTATAGCGCTCATGAGTCAGAGGAGGATCTAATGGCCTACTACGAAGAGGTGAAGCAGGCTTACTTAAAAATTTTTGCCAGGCTGGGTCTGGAAGTAATTGTTACCGAAGCATCTGGAGGAGTATTTACCGACAAACACACCCACGAGTTTCAGGTGCTGGCTGAGTCAGGCGAAGACACTATCTACTATTGCTCCGAATGTAAGCAAGGACAGAATAAAGAGGTCTTGTCAGTTGCGGAAGGAGACAAATGTCCCTGGTGTAGCCTGGGAAAAGTAGTTGTAGGTAAGTCTATAGAAGTGGGTAATATCTTTCCTCTAGGTACTAAATATGCTACCGATATGAAGGCCTTTTTCACAGACAAAAATGGTAAACAGCAACCTTTTTGGTTTGGCAGTTACGGTATTGGCCCCACTCGGGTATTGGGGACACTGGTTGAGGTACATCATGACGAAAAAGGAATTCTGTGGCCGAAAGAGGTGGCCCCGTTTGCAGCGCACTTGGTTGGTCTAAAAGACGCAGGCGAAGTTTATGAAGAACTCCAGTCGGCTGGAATAGAAGTCCTGTATGACGATTCTGACCGCTCAGCCGGAGAGAAGTTTGCCGATGCGGATCTGTTGGGGATACCGGTGCGGTTAGTGGTGTCTGCCAAAACCGGAGACAAAATAGAATGGAAAGACAGAAATTCTGACGAAACCAGGCTGATGACTAGGCCAGAAGTTGTGAGTGCTCTTTCAACCATTTAGCAATCTCTTTAATATCTGGCTGGGAGTTATCGACATAGACCATAAAATCGGCCGCATCTAATTTCTGGGGTTTGAGGTGATAACCGTTGATTTTCAGAAATCGTTTAGTTGATAACCATGCCGTCCTTTTGTTGGCATCTGTAAAAGGGTGGTTCAGGCATAAAGACTGCATGAGGGCGGCGGCCTTTAGAAATGTATTGGGATACAAGTCTTGACCAGAATAGGTGGCTTTTGGTCTCTCGACGGCGGAGTGGAGTAAACCGAAATCTCGGACGGAAGCTTTAGTTCCGGCACGTTTAACCACGGCTGCGTGAATTTCGTACACTTCGGTGATATCAACGTACTGCCAGCTCATCGAGTACTTCAGCGTCTTCTTCTAATACATCGCTGAGCCACTTTTTAAACTCGGACGTAGTTTTAGCGGAAGAGAGTGGGGTAGTCTTGACTTTTTTGATAACAATAGATTCATCGTCCAGCTTTGTGACGTTGACTTTTTGCCCAAGTTTAAAGTTAAGTTCCTCCAATAAGGACTTGGGAATAGATACCACACGGCTGTTGCCGGCCTGAAAGATGGTTTGAGTGTTCATGTGCTAACAATGTTATTACAATGTAGCCAGGTTGTCAAGAGCGGATAAAGGGGCAATTTAGGCACCTAATTATGGTAAGATTGGCTGACTGTGACAAAGAAATCACTCGTAAAAATTACTTTGCCTGAAGGGACAAAGATACCTAATCATATTGCCATGATTTTAGACGGCAACCGGCGCTGGGCCCGGGCCCGGGGGAAAGAACCTTGGGTAGGCCACAAGGCCGGCTATGAGGCAGTTAACCGGCTGGCTAAAGCAGCCCGCGAGTTGGGAGTGCATACGTTTACAGTTTGGGCTTTTTCTACTGAGAACTGGGATCGCCCTCAGTCAGAACTGAATGAAATATTCAACGTGTTTCGACTGGCTTTGTCTCAGGCTGAGAAAGATGTTCCCAAGGAAAAAGTCAGATTTATCCAGTTGGGCAGACGTGACCGTCTGCCTGCAGACATCCGGGATCGGCTGGCTAAGCTGGAGGCTATTTCCAAAGACTTCGCTGCCAACGTCTTTAACGTGGCCTTAGATTACGGGGGTCAGGATGAAATTGTGCGGGCCGCAAGAGAGATAGTCAAGGAAAAAATACCGGCTGAGCAAATCGACACCAAAGTTTTTGCCGCCCATCTGGATACTGCTTCTCAACCGTATCCGTACGTAGATTTGTTCATCAGAACCAGCGGGGAACAACGCACGTCAGGCCTCATGCCCTGGCAGATGGCATATGCCGAATTATTCTGGGAGCAGGACCATCTGCCGGATTTCACTCCGGAGAAACTCAAAAACGCCATTCTGGATTATTCTCGCCGCCGCAGAAGATTCGGAGGTAATGATATAGAGAAACATTTGAGGTTCAACCCTAAAGTAGTAGCCGATCTGGAGCTCAAGTGGCGCCACGCTTTGCAGGCCAAAGAAGGAGAGAGGCTGCGGGATCTAGCCGTCAGATACGTTAAGGAACACTACGGTTTGTCTAAAGAGCTGGCCAAAGAAGCCGGTCTGAGTTTGGCTAAAGCTTTAGTTTTCCGGCAAAAACAGGACTGGAGCCGGGCCAAAGCTTCTTTGGAAGACTTGTATGGTATCTTGCAGAAAACCCTGAAGCTGGCTTTCGAGCCTCAGATTATAGCCAAAATTGAGGTAGATCTATGGCGGGAAGGGGAAAGCGAAGAATCCCTGCGTAACTTATTAGCGGAAAAGTTCAGGTTCTCCACTTTTCAGGCAGCCAAATCTGCTCATCTGGCGTATTTGGCCGACCGGGCAGCCGATGACAAAAATTGGACCAAAGCCCGTGATTACCTAGTCAAATTTTATACTGCTCTGAAAGAGAGAGTTGCCTGATGTCTTCGCCGGTCACCTCCCAGTTGGCAAAAAATGCCAAAACCTGTTTGGAAAAGTTTGCCGAGGAGATTGGTCCCCGGTTTGAGAAATTATTAGACGCGGAGTTGGCCAAAAAGAGCGGATATAACCACAAGGAGAAAGCACTAGCCCAACATATGCTGACCCACGTCAAAGACTATCTGCTGCGGCCGCAGAAGCGGCTGCGGCCCTCGTTTGTGTATTACGGATATATGTTAGGGGCTACACCGGATGAGCAGGTCTGGCAGGCAGCCATGGCCGTTGACATCGTGCACGCGGCTATTCTGATGCACGATGACTTCATGGATCAGGATGTTATCCGGCGGGGTGGGCCCACCTCTCACGAGTATTACAAAGGGTTTATGGGAGGAGACAAACATTACGGAGAAGCCATGGCGGTCACGGTGGGGGATTTGGGCTGGAATTTAGGTTATGAAATATTGGCTTCCAGTGGGTTTGCTCCGGACCGACTTTTAGCCGCCCTGCAATTTTTCTTTCGTACGATTATAGATACAGCTTACGGTCAGGCTTTTGATGTCACTTTACCGCTGTATAAAAAATGGACGGAAGAAGATGTGGTGGTAGTGCATACCGCCAAGACCGCCCGTTATACGTATGAGAACCCTTTAATTACCGGGGCCATTCTGGCGGGGGTTACTCCCCAGGCCAGAAAACTATTGCATGATTATTCTATGGCTGGGGGAGTAGCCTTTCAATTACAGGATGATTTACTAGGAGTATTTGGAACTCCGGAAAAGACGGGCAAATCAGCCAACTCCGACTTATTGCAAGGTAAGGCGACGGTATTAATCCATCAAGTGTTAGAAAAAGGGACTTCTGAACAAAAACAGCAGGTGCTTAAAGTGTGGGGCAAGCAAACAGCTGCAGATGCTGATATTGAGTTGGCTAAACAAGCCATTACCGACTCGGGTTCGGCGGATTATTCCAGGGTTTTGGCTCAGAAATATGCCGGGCAGGCAGCTGAGACTGCTAACCAGTTACGTCAGCTTAAGCTTAACCCTCAGGCCATTGATTACCTGCAAGGAATTGCTCTCTATATGATAGAGAGAGCGGTGTAATTCTATTCCACTCTTGAACTGCTTTGTAAACTGAAGGGGAGCGGATGTTAGGAAGCCTTGGGAGTCATGCCTAGAAGCCAGAGAACGGCTTCTTTTTTATAACGTCGGTCACCCCGGGAGTTAATTCGGATGGGAGTGAGCTTGCCTCGCTTACCCCAGCGTTTGATAGTCAGGGTGGATACTCTTAAGATCTGGGCCACTTCACGGACAGTGAGTAAATCGGGGAGATCGTTTAAACTTAATGTAGCCATTTATTTATTCTCAGATATATATACTCGGATATACTTTGACAGTATCAAAGTAGCACTTGTGAAAGTGGGTTGTCAAGCACCAAAAACCCCACCAAGCGCGAGCGATGTGGGGTTGATGGCTTACTTTAACTCGACTGTAGCTCCAGCTGTAGTCAGTTTGGCTTTAGCTTCTTCAGCAGTAGCTTTGTTTACTCCGGACAGAATTTCTGCTCCTGGTTTTTCAGACAGATCTTTAGCCTCTTTTAATCCCAATTGGGGATTAATCTCACGCAGAGCTTTAATCACGGCGATTTTGTTACCTCCGGCATTGGCTAAGATGACATTGAAAGCAGACTGTTCTTCAACGGCTTCTCCATCGGCGGCAGCTCCAGCGGAAACGGCAACGGCGGCTACAGGTGCAGCTGCAGTTACTCCAAATTTCTCTTCCAAAGCTTTCACCAGTTCAGCCAGTTCTAAAACGGTTAATTCTGAAATGGAATCAATAAGTTTAGTTACTTTGTCAGACACAGATTAATTCACCCCCTTTTTGGATATGGCGTCCAAGACGCGCACTAGTTTAGACAGGTTCCAATTGAGAGAATAAGCTAAAGAATACAGGGGAGAGTTAAGCGCAGACAATAATTGGGCAATCAAAACTTCCCGGTTGGGGGTTTTGGCCAGAGCTTCTACTTCTGTGGCCGTTAAAATCCGATCACCCAGCAGTCCGGCTTTAAATGTGCCCACGCCGGCTTTCTTCATAAACTCAGCCAGAGCCTGAAGAGCGGCAACTTCGTCGGTTTTGGAAAAGACAAAAGCAGACAAGCCTTCCAGATCCATTTCCGGCTTGCCCACCGCCAGTTTAAACAGCGTATTCTTTTCCACCTTAACTTCACCGCCGGCAGCCCGAACATTCTTGCGCAGTTGGGTAGCCTGGCCCACTTTCAGGCCTGTGTAGTCCACTACAGCCACTGATTTAGATTCAGCCAGGATTTTCTTGAGCGCCTCAACCCGGGCGGCTTTGGAAGTATTTACAGGACGTGTGTTATGCATAGTTCCTCGGTAGGGCTTAGCTTTTTGCCTACTGTCTTAGGTAACGAGAGGAATTATAACTGTTCAGCCTGTAAAGTTCAAGGCTGCTATGGTGAAGAGAATGAACTGAGGTAAGATTCAATTTCTTTTAACTGTCTAATAACCTTGATGTCAGTAGCTGCTTTGACAAAGCCTTGCTGGTCTCCGTAAGTAATGTACTCTCCAGCTGTCATTAAGGTAATAAATTCAGGACTGAACCTATTTAAGAGAGCCACGATATTAGCTGAGTGATAGGGAAGGCCAACCCTATTTTTAAGAGATAGATCATAGTTAATTGAAGTTGGTCTGTTGTTCCACGGAAGCTTAAAAGGTCCGGAGTAGGAAATTTCAGAAGGACTTGCAAAGGAGTTATAAGGCAAAACCAAACTATATTCGTCGAGAATGTGGTCTTTCATCCAGAGGGCTCGTTCAGGGTCAAACCGGCGATTAACTGTTCTGGATTCGTAGCGGAAGAATTCACTTAGCAGATACATCGATCTTTCTAAATCACCGTTGGTTTCATTGAGCAGGTGGGCCAAAATTTCAGCAGAACCAATAGGCCCATTCTGTACTGTTGCCTGCTGTTTTACCCAGACTTCAGTTTTGTCGAGCAGGGTTTCAAACTCACCGTAAGTGAAGTTGCCAAGAGCTTCGCGGGGAAAAGTATTGACGTTACTGGCAGCTTGGGCAGCCTTAGATATTGTTTGGGGCAGGCGGTGTAATAGAACATCCTTGGAGTCAATAAGAGATTTATTAACTTTGAGCCCGTTATTAATAAAAATGATGCCGATGGCAGTTAAGGCAGACTTACCTGAAAAAATATCTGGGTTATCTAAATACCTACCCTGTAAATTCTCCGAGATAACGACCGACTCGTCCAGGGATATTTTTTTAGTTAGGGCCTCGGCCAAATCTGAAACCATATATCTCTCTGGTTTTCTGGCCCAGGTAACTGAGGCATTGGGATGGCCTCGTTGATATAGCTGGACTCCAGATTTAACGATCTCTAAGTAGGGTTTGTAATCTGGATTAGTTGCTGTCAGATTAACTTCTTCGATATTCACTACATCCGAAACATTAGGCTGTGTCAGAGCCCATTCGATCGAGGTTTTGGCCAAGGAGGTGATAACAGTATCCGCCACTATCGCTCCAACCTTAAAGCGGGTTTTGCTTAGAGAACTGCCAACAATTGGCAGGGTTGAGGTAATCGAGTTACCTAAAACCAGGCTGATTTTAGATAGTGCCGATTGGGGAGTAGACGTAGAAGACTCCGTGTCTATACCCTGATCTTCAAGCTCGGGTGATGAGGGAGATTCCAGATTAACAATTTGTTGGTCTAATAATTGTTTGTCTATCCGGATATCCGCTTCGCTGGCGGTTTGTAAGTTAAGACCAGTAGTAGCCTTGGAATTGAGAGCAATCAATTTGTTCCAACTTTGGCTCCATTCTTTCAGCGCGCCGGTTTTTAGAACCGCAGCAGCAGCTAACTGGTCTGCAGTTCTTTCTGCCTCTTCTGCTTGGCGCAGGGCAATTTCAGCCAGAGCCAGTTTCTGGTTTGTAGAGACCGAATTATCATAATTTTGTTTGGCAGTTTGGTAGTTTTGTCTGGCCAAATCGGCTGTCTGCTGGGCCTGGCGGTACTGAAGATTTAACTCATTCAGTTGGGCTTGAGCTGCCTTCAGTTCATTTTGCAAACTGGCCGTTTGTTGGGCCGGAACCCCTGCAGCAGGCTGCGGTTTTTGGATAACTAAAACTCCGGCCGTGATATTGTCAACCTTGTCAGGTCTAATCTGGTTGGCCAGGTTTCTGACATTAGAAACAACAAAATTGGCGACTGCCTGCGCATTGCTTTGTTTGGCAGCTTCCACAAAGAAACCGCCAGACTGAGCTCCTCCAGATGTAAGAGCTTCGGCTTTGTTATGAAAAATGCGGTTGTGCCAACGTAGGGGATCCAGCACTCCGTCACTCATGGAAATCAACACATCTCCTTCTTTCACCTCGAAAGTAGACACTTTAATGGCTGGGGTGTCTTCGCTTGGATTACCCATCAAGGCAGCAAATACCACATTATTTTGTGGGTGCTGACCTGCTTCCTGAACACTAATTTGGCCTTCGTCTAGGAGAGCTCCTACAAAGGATTGATCTTTAGTCATGGAATAAGCAACTCCGTTTCTGACCAGCCAGGTAGCAGAATCGCCGATATGGGCTACGTGGGCAAATTGAATACCGCCCTTTTCTTCAATGACCACTAATTCAACCGTGGCTCCGCCGCCATTCAAGTTCCGGGCGGCTATTTCAGCATTCAGTTGAATCATGGTTTGGTGCAGTCTGTCGTTGATGTCAACGGTCTGGTTTGAGGAAAAGGCCAGCTCATTGAAGTAAATTTCCCCCGCTCGGCTCTGAATAATCCTGGCAGCAATGGCTCCGCTGTTTACTAGTCCCATCGCACCCATACCATCGGCTTCAATCAGAAGGACGTCACCTAAACTTTTTTTGAGAACTGGGGAAGGATTTTGGCTGATACCCACTGCGTCTTCCATCGGTTCTTGGCGTTTACTATATTTAGTACCTTCATTTTCAGCCGTGGCCCCTGTATATCCGGGAATAGGGGGGCGGACTGGAGTTTGGGCCAACTCAATTTGGCGTTTGATGAGGTTAACTACGTCAGCATCTACCCGTTTTAATCGATCCTGAATCTGGCCTGCTTCAGCTAAGGCTACCTGGGCTGCGTTATAGGCTTGAGTTAAGGCAAGTTTAGCTTGGGAAGCATCCGTCACAGGGACTTGAGCTTGGGATTGGAGGTCAACTAAAGCCTGCTCAGCGGCTTCTTTGATTTGGGTTGCCTTGCCAGATTCAGTTTGGGTTGAAGCAACTTGCTGCTGGGCCTGAGAGACTACCTGATTAATATTGGGCCGGTTAGGCAAACCCAAACGGCTAAGCTGATTGCCTGCGAGGGGAATAGCCGCGACAGAGGTTCTCCAGGAATTGGGCAAGTTTCTTACCCAATTAATAGTCTTTTGTCCAATAGAAAGCGATTGCACTTGTTGTTGAGTGTCATCTGACTGAGGTTGGGTAACGGCAATTGAGGTGGTAGTCAGTTGTTGCCAAACTGGCTGGTTCAAAGCGTCCAGGTTTAGGATGTAAACCTGATTATTCACGAAGGTTTGAACTCCCCGGGGTAGATCAGCCAATTCTGAAACAGAGGGCAAAGCATTTGTCGTAGCTTGGAGGTACCAAATATTAGCTTCCCGGTTCCACACAAATGTGTGATTGCCGACAGTAGTCGTGGTTCCTGTGGCCAGCAGAGCCAGATTAGATGTTTGAGGATTAAACTGCCCCCCGCTGGATAAAAGAACGGACTGGTTAGCGGAAATGGGTAAACCGTTGATGCCCACTGGTTGGGTAATCAGTTCCGGCAGAGTTACCGGGGAAAGGACCGGTTGGATGTCTGCCGGTTTTTCCACAGCATAAAAACCTGAATCGGGGTTGAGTCTGTACCATTGGATCTGGCCGGAAGCATCCCGCAGTTCAATTAAGTCATTGGCCGAGTAACCACCGGGGTTACCGATAAGAGCCCCGTCAGATTTGTGGACGATAACGTTGCCGGCCGGTAAAGAAGAGAGATAGTTGCGGATTTCCGTAGGGGCTGCTGCAGTAACGCGGGGAGTTGTTCCGATTGGCCGCCACTGGGCAAAATCAGGGTCATTTTTATCCAGCAGATATAGCTGGTTGCCGGCTTCCGCTACCGTACCGTGGGGGAGATCAGTCGGGTCATCGGTGACAGCGTCGGTGGCCGACCTGAGATACCAGATATTAGCCTCCCGGTTCCACACAAAGGTGTGATTGCCGACAGTAGTAGTGGTGCCGGTAGGTATTTGGGCCAGGGAAGTAGCGTTAGGGGTAAAACTACCGCCGCTGGAGAGATTCACTGATTGGTTGGCGGCAATGGGTAAACCTCTGACCCCTACAGCTTGGCCGGCCAGAGCAAGCAGGCCTTGTTGCAAGGAAGCGACCTGAGTAGCCAGCTGGTTAATTTGGCCGGTAGCTGATCCGGCAAATTCAGGGTTGGTTTGAGAGACTGTTTGCAAAGCGGCTAACTGTTGCTGTTGCTGGTTTAGTTTGGTAGACAGAGTCTGCATGATCTGGTTAGCCAGTTGAGGAGACCCTCCGGTAGCAACCGTAGCCTGGGCCAGAGCGACAGCGGTCTTTAAGGCAGCCTGCTGATACTGGGGTGAATTGAGTCCTTCGGGGGAGTTTTGAGCAGCCGCTGCAGCTGCTCTTAATTCTTCCTGACTGATGCGCAAATTAGTAAGTTCTGGCCCGGAAAAGCGAAGTCTGTCTAAGCCGGAAACAGGATTAATTGTAGTTAGATAGTTGTGCTGATCGAGCCAGTATTTGTCCAGCAGTAACTGACCAGCCGTAGTGTCATTGGGACTGGCCTGATATGCGGCTTGGGGAGCCGCAAGCAGGGGATCAGATTGCTTGAGAGCCGCCTGAACCAGAGCGTTTTGGCGGGCAGCGGCAATAATAGCCGAATTGAGGTTTATCCGGGCTTGCTTAACCGCCGGATCAGACTCATTAAAGCCAGTTGGAGTACGCAGACTTTGTAAAGCAGCAGCCGCTGTGTCCAAGTTCTGGGTTACATTGGTGGTTTGCAGACTGGCTCCGCCCAGATTAACTCCGGAAACTGCGTCAATAACTCCGGAAGCACATTCGCCCAAATTACTGCCTTTTCGACAAGAACTAATGCCATCAATCCAATCAGCAATTTCACCGGCTTGGGAGGTGAATTTAGTAACTGTCTGGGTAGTAGGAGCAAACACCGGTTGGGCTAAACTGATGGCGGTTATCCGTCCTAAAGAAGCCAGGGCCATGCCTACATTGGTGGCACAGTTTAAAGTGTCGGCGTTGGCTCCAAAGCATGAAGTTATGGCCTGGCCGCCAAAGGTATATGCTCCGGCGACAGCATTCACAGCTGAAAGAGAATTAATAAACTGGGCTCCGCGGGCACTCTGGGCGGCGTTAGTACCCAAAGACACAGCGTTACGGGCTTCATTAATAACATTAATCTCTCCGGCAGCGTTGGCAGCCGTCCCAATTTTGGGCAGAGCGCTTTGAAAAGCTACTTGCGAGGCATTGAGAGAGGCAGATAAAATGCCCAAGCTCGTGCTGGTGGCCATATACACCGAATTTCCGGCTGCAATTGAGCAGGAATACTTCTGCTCGGTGGTCCAGTTATTGGCAAAAGAACAGACCTCGGCGGTATTGGCCAGGCTTTGAGTGGTAGCGTAGGTGCTGAATGCCTGGCTGCCAAATTGCATGAAGGTACCTAAGCTGGCGGTGGCGGCTGGAAATACCGGCAGAAATGCTATACCTGCAATGGCTACAGCAGCAGCAGCCGGTGGGGCACCGGCTATGAATGTTCCCCTCACATAATCCCAGGTATTCCCGGTTTCTAAGGCTTCCTTTTGTAAGGCGGTGCCCCGGAAAGTCGTACCTTGAAAGAAGTTGTTGGCGGCCAGCAGAGATCCGTTGTAAATGGGCAAGGGACCAATCCAGGACCAGCTATTACTTTGTTTCCTCAGTTGTTCCCTGAGGACTTCTGGATCAACTTTCCCGGCCAAGATATCTGTTTCCAATTGGGGAGTCAGGCCCAAAAACTTCAGAGTGGGGTCCGTCTCGACAATATCCTGGTATGCCGACCACTGGTCGTAGTCAAATTGGCCCAAACAGTCTTTGCGGCTTTGGTCCAAGTTTGCGGCATTTTGATTAGGAGCCACGCCGCAGCGGCTGGTGGCAAACTGCGCTACCTCGTTAATCTGATTTTGGGCAGCTTGGGCGATGGCGGCAATTGAAGGTCGGCCACGGCTGACAAAGCCGGTGGTAGAAGCTGGCTGGCTGAGATTAAGCGGGCTGCTGGTTCCCGGGATAATAGCCAATAGTTCGGGGCTGATGCGGGGCAGGTAGGAATCACTTTCGACCAGCGCCTGGGCCTGCTGCTGGTCGATATTTTTTTCAGCCATCTCAGTTTGGACTGAGGTGATATACCGGTTGCGGTCAGCCAAGCTGCCGTTAAAATCGTTATCCGGTGTGGAACAAGCTCCCCGGGAACAGCCAAAACTACAGTTGGAATTGCGGGTTCCTGTACCCGTGGCCCCCCGGGATGAACCGCGGGTGATAGTTTGGGTAACTGTGGTCGTTAAAGTGTCTCCGGAACAGACAGAGATTACCTGGCCGCCGTCGGTTAAAGTAGTTACCGCAGCCTGATCTGCAATCAGAGCCTGATTGGCCGCCAGTTGACTCAGTTTCAGTTCAGCCAGACGCTGCTGAATAGCTGAGCGATCACTTTGCGCCTGCTGCTGCAATTGAGCAGGTAATTGAGGAAGCAGGTATTGTTGGGCGTAGTTACTGAGGTTTGCACAAGGGTCAGAGGGCAGACTTCCGGTCGGATATTTCGCCCGGCAGTCTGATCCCAATCTGACGCTGTCTCCGGTAGTGTACAGATCATATTTTTGGTACAACTGTCGGTATTCCTGAATAGAATTAGAAGCTAGGTCCCGGGCAATTTGCTGATCGGTTGAGGATAAGTTTTTTAAGGCTGTCTGTTCGCGGGTGGTTAACTCTACCGGATCCTGGGCAGTGCTTTTAATATCCACAATTTGCTGAGCGGCGTCAGCAATTTGTTTCCGCCGGTCCGCCTCATCTTTAACTGCCTGGACTTGATTTACAGGCAGATCGGAAATTATTGCCAGTCGGGCGTAGTCATCCCGGTCACAGTCAGGATTGCCACCTTCTCTTTCGTGACAGAGAGACTTAATTTTGCCGATATCGTTGGATTGAGCCAGAGTGAATCTGGTTTGTTGGTCAACAATATTTGCGACGCTGTTTAGAACCAAAGTGACGTCAGTTGGGGAGAGGTCTTTAGTTACAGATAGAAGAACGCTGCGGTATTCGTCGCTGTCTTTTGAAGCCGCTTGTGACAGGCGAGTGATGGCAGATTGAATTGTGGTCAGCCGGGCAAATTCCTTTTTAGCTGAGTCAACCTGCTCTGGAGTAAGTTTGTATTTGGCGGCCAGAGAATCTACGCTGACATTTGCGAGATATGCTTGCTGGGCAGCCGTTTTAATTTTAGCCTGGCTAATTACCTGAGTAGCCGCCAGGTTATCCAGTAAATTTTGACTGATAGCCAGATTGGCTTTGTCTGGTGTTCCTTGAGAGATATTTTCCACAATCTGGCCGACCACTTTTTGGATAGCCGGGTCAGCCAAACTCACCCAACATTTGTTAGCCACTTTTTTGATGCAATTTAGGGTAGCTCCGGGAAACTCCTGTTCAGGGTTAACTAAATAGTTAACGCTGGTTATTTTCCCGGAAGCATCTTTAACTGCCCAGGTGTTATACAACTGCATAGGTTGGCCGTTGACCAGACCCATACCACATATATCGCCTGAAGCAGTAATACAGGTGTTACCGATGACGGCCGGCTTGGTGCCTGTTTCATCGGGACATTTGCCAATAGCCTGTTCCCGACAGCCGCCCCCTCCAGAATTAGCACAAAATCCTCCACAGTAATTACAGAAACTGGTAGGACAAGAAGCCGCCACGGCTGCCTGGCTTGAGGTCTGGGCCGTTGCCGGTCCGGTCGCTGAGCCATCCTCTGTCACCTGGCTGGAGTTAATCCGGTCGCCCCCGCGAGCTTTAGCATCATCAGCAGCTTTTTGGCTGCGGTTAACCTTGTTGCTTTCCCCGGCCTTGCGAATTTCTTTACCGCTGGTGTCAGTTTCAGTGCTGGTCGGGGCCTTATCAATGTTTTCTGATTGTCTGGCGTCCCCCCAACCCCGTTCCCAATCCTGGGAGGTAGTGCAAGTCCGGTCCACATTGCACATGTTGTCAGCTGCCCGGATTTTGGGGGTCTGTCCGAAAGACAACAGGAGCAGAAAAAATAGTAGGGTAAGCAGTCTTCTCATGCTTTATTTGATATTTAAATTAATTCCATTAATATCTACTTCAGCTACTCCCAGGGAGACTTCGGTCAGCTTGAGACCGGTTGAATCAGTAACTTCCACAAAATATGCCGAGTAAGGCGGAGGAGAGAAGTAAGCAAGTTTGGCCAGGTCGGCGGTAAATGTGCCATCTGCGGCAGTTTTGACAGCCAGAGGGAAACGGAAATGGTCTGACAGATCTAGGCCCACAAAAACTGTGGCATTACTAAGGGAACTATCCGAGACGGTAACTTTCCCGATAACTAACTGGGGGGCCAGAAAGTCGGGCCTGGCCGATGTTTGAATATATGCTCCGAAAAAGGGACTGAGGAGAACTGTGTTGCCTCCGGAAGAGATTTGCACTTCATATTTAGCCGAGGGGGTTAATCCACTCACGTTTACCAAGTGGTTTAGGGCAGCTGTCTCTTCGCACTGGGAAAAAGTTTGCCGGGTATCAATGTCGACTAGATCAACACAGCCGGGAGAAAGATTATCGCTTCTCCACCAAATGCCAATTGAGGTATCGGTGACATTAACCGGTAGTGCTTCCAGCTCAGTATATTTGGCCGAAGTTTGAGTGAGTTGCCGTTGGCGGACTAACATCACCCCGACGGCCAAACCCACAACTAAACCAACAACCACAAATATTCGCCAAAAACTGCTCTCGGGCAGAGTCATACTTATTAGTATATGTATGAACGGGGGGAAGTTACAGGGCCAATTTGATAGCCGGAGACATGGAAGACTTGAGAACTACTTTAACGGCTCGGCCAGCTACGGCCGAAGTGACAGCCGAAATGTTTTGGCCCAGCTCAGCATCGGATAAAGTAAGCTTACCCACCGTAGTATGAATTACGGGGGCGTCTTTCTCAGACTTAATGCGCATGGCTGTAGAAGCGGCCATTTTCTTAGCTGCCTGAACTGGGTTTTCTACTACCGTGCCAGTTTTGGGATTAGGCATCAACCCCCGGGGTCCTAAGAGCTTGGCAAATTTAACCAGTTTACCCATATCCGCAGGAGAAGCGACAAGCACGTCAAAGTCGATTTTACCTTGTTCGATTTTAGCCAAAGTAGCCTCATCAACTATAGCTACCCGGCGAGTTTTACCAGTAGCATAGGGAAGCTCTACGTCCTGGGAAAAGCCTTTTTCTTTTAAGTTAATATGCAGTTCCACGGTATCGTTATGCGGGCTATATGATACTTCTCGTAATAGTTTAATAGCCTCGGCTAGAGGATAAGTCTGTTCTGGATTAACCTTGCTTTTGGCTGCCTGGTAAGTTTTAGATCGGGGCTGTACTGGCTTGGCTTTAGCAGCCGGAGCTGCCTCCGCTTTAGCCTCTTCAATTTTGGCTTCTACTTTTTCCATCTCTGCCAAAGACTCGGCAGCAGTATCCGCTACCCGTTGGCCCCCACCCATGCCGGGAACTTTGGTTCCTTTGCCTTCACGGATTTTCTTTTGTTCCCGCTGAACAGATCGTTTGGTTTTGTCTGTTTCTTCGGCTTCCGATCCTAGTAAACTAATTCTTTTCTTTCCCATATAAGTTAGGAAACTTTAATCCCCATTGACCGGGCGGTGCCGGAGACGGATCTAATAGCGGCGTCTAGGGAATCAGTATTTAAGTCTTTCATTTTCTCTTGGGCAATCTGTTTGACCTGTTCGGGGCTCATAGTTCCGGCCACTTCTTTGCCGGGTTTAGCAGAAGCAGTTTTGAGACCCAAGGCCTTTTTAATCATGGCAGAGACGGGAGGCAACTTGGTAATGAAAGTAAATGAGCGGTCCTCATACACCGTAATTACTGCCGGAATAATGTTCCCCTTCTGATCTTTGGTGGCATCGTTGTAAGCTTTGACGAAATCCATGATGGGAATTCCGTGTTGGCCTAGTGCTGGACCCACGGGGGGAGCAGGAGTAGCCTCTCCAGCGGGAAGATTTAGTTTGAGTACTATTTTTATCTTTTTCGATGCCATAAGGCCTTAGATTATATCTTTTTAACCTGTAATAAGTCTAACTCAACCGGAGTTTCCCGGCCAAAGATGGAGACCAGCACCTTAAGTTTTCCTTGCTCTTCATCAATAGATTCAACAGAGCCTAAGAAATCCGCAAAGGGACCGTCGGTAATTTTGACGGCTTCGCCTGGGGAGAAGTCGGCTTTATATTTAGGAGCCCCCATTTGGATAAACTGCTTGATAGCCTCAACTTCAGAATCAGTTAAAGGAGTAGGCTTGTTACCCGTACCTACAAAGCCGGTAATGCCGGCAGTAGTGCGGACTACTAACCAGGAATTATCGTCCACGATCATCTTTACCAGTAGATAGCCAGGGAACATTTTTTCCCGGATGGTGGATTTCTTGCCATGCTTGATTTGAATCTTGTCTTGGGTGGGGATTAATAGCTCGAAGACTTTGTCGGTTTGACCGAGAGTGGTGACCCTTTGGCGCAGGGTTTCAGCTACCCGGGCTTCGTGGCCAGAGTAAGTGTGCACTACATACCAGCGGGATAGGCTGGCTTTGTCGGCGTCATCATTAATAATGATGTGGCCGGCAATAACCTTGGAACCCAAACCACGCTCGGTAACTGATTGCTGTTCGTCCATATATTATTTGACTACGAGTTTAAGAATACTGGTAAATAGATAATCTAAACCGCCGACATAGGCTCCCACCAGAACTGAGATAGCGATAACTATCACGGTGAGCTTGATAGTGGTGGCCCGGTTCGGCCAGCGCACTAGCTTCAGCTCTGCCCAGGTGTCGCGCAAAAAAGAAATCGGCTGCATAGGTTTTTAGTATAGCACTCGCACAAAAAATGATCCTTGCGGATCACTGTCAAGTATTATAACAGTTGTTTGAACTAAGGACAAGTCTGAGTGAAGTTAGCCTGACTAGAGGTAACATCGCTGGGAGTCAGCACGTGCACTCGCTCCCAACCGTTATTGCTGGCGCCAGACGCTAGTGGGCCACTTTGCCAAGTGGTAGATACATTTTGGGTACCGGGGCCAGCGAAGGTTAAAGAAATTGGATCTGATGAAGACGGGTCGCTTCTTTCCCATTTATAGGTTATGGTCATTGCAGCATTAACTGTGATACTAGCCTGAAATGTAAAGGTTTGGGTACACGAATTACTAGATGGCGGTGTAACGGTAGGGGGAGAAACTGAGACAGCGGCTGGAGTAGGCGTGGGTGTAGGGCTAGTCGATGGTAATGGAGATGGCGATGGAGAAGCTACTGGGGAAGGGCTGGGCTTGGGAGTGGGTTTAGGGCTGACTTTGGGAGAAGGCGATGGTGAGACCGAAGGGCTGGGGCTGGGTTCTGGAGACACCAGGACGGTTAGAGATGGGGTGGGAGTAGGCAAACTAGGAACCGCTGATTGGTCGCGGGAACCAAACCAAAAAGCTAGCCCTCCTAGAATTGCCAGGATAATTGCTCCCAAGATAATCCATACGGTCGGGTCAATAGGTTTACGGGCAGATTTGGTCACTTCCGAAGGAATGATGGGGCTAGGTGAGGAGGAAAATTCTTCTTCAGCCATTTGGCACGGATATTATTAATGTTTGCAACTCTTGTCAAGGGTGAGTGATATGATTGTGCCTAATGGCAGATCTGGAAGCTCCTTTAATAGGGGTAGTAGATGAGCCGGTGTCTGTAAGTAGGTTTCGATTACGCTCTGACGAATATTGGGCGGGATCGGGTCGTTTTAACGGAATAGCATATTACGATTTACACCCTGATTTACTCCTCACTGATGAAGAGAGCTACTTGGTTCGGGGGTGGGCGTGTGGATTGTTCGGCGTTTATAACGCTCTTGGATTGCAAAGAGGAACCGAGGCTGGGTGCATGATGGATGTCGTCAACCAGTACTTGGCCTGTGGAGGAGAAATAAAAGATGCGGCAGGCGAAGGTATCATTCCGGAAATTTATGCTGGCTTTGGAATTGCCTCAGCTGTAGTCGGACTAGTTAATTCAGCGGCTGATCTGATGCCATATCTTAAACAGGGATATTTATTTCAAGCCAGTGTGTGGGAACAGAATCTGGATGAATTACCTGATTCAGCTCAGACCGGGGGGGGTCATTGGAATTTAATAGGTGGGGCAGATGAGCTGGGGCGGGGGCTGCTTCTTGATTCGGATATGCGTACCGACGGCAAGTCGTTCGGTGTCTGGACAGCGACTGATCGGGGGTACCGCCGGATAGCCCAAGATTATACGGGAGAGAAAATGAGTCAGTCTGAGACGCTGATTTATCCTGGGGAAGAGTGGTGGTACATGGGTGGGGTTTTGGTCGGTCCCAAAGGAGTAAATCAACGGAAGCTAGAGGCAACTATAGCCAAACATGGCGGTCTGGTTCCCAGCGGGTTTGCTTAGAGTCTGACTTTGACAATCAAGTCATCGTTTAGGCGGACAACGCCCCGGCCATCCCGGTTAGAGGTCAACAAGTATATATAGTTATCAGGACCAATGACCACGTCCCGCAGCCGGCCATATGCACCGGAGAATTTTTCCTCCAGATGCGAGGAAGCCAGATCAAATTTATACAGAGTTTGGCCACGCAATCCGGCAAAGTAGAGAGCTCCATTTGAGTAACTCATGCCCGAAGGGGCCCAAGTAGCATCGCCACTTTGCAACACCGGACCGGTCATGCCTAATCTGGTTTGAGTTCCCACAATTGTCGGCCAACCGTAATTTGCCCCCCGAATAATTTTGTTGATCTCGTCGTGAGCGGTGGGGCCGTGTTCCACTTCCCACAATTGCCCGGCTTCATCCCAGGCCAGTCCTTGGGGGTTACGATGCCCCAAAGAATACACTTCTGCCCGTTGGCCATCCCAGGTAAGGATCTTTCCGGCTAAAGAAGATTGATTCTGAGCTAGAGAAGGATTTTGGGCATCACCTGTCGTGATATACAACTTGCCGTCGGGCCCGAATTTCAACCGGCCACCATTATGGTTGAGATTTCCCGGAATGCTGTCAATGATAATTTGACTCTGACTGAGTTGAGATCCATCAAATACGTATCTAACGACTCGGTTGAAGGTGTTCTCGCCTGAGGTCTGGTAAGTAAAGTAGAGATATACAAATTGATTAGTAGCAAAATGCGGATCAATAGCCAATCCCAATAAGCCTCCTTCGCCAACAGGTTTAACATCTGTGATCTGAGTAATCAGTTTCACCTGCCCGGCAGGAGTGAGCAGATTCAATCTCCCGGGCCGTTCGGTAAATAGTGCATTCCGGTTAGGTAAAAAGGCAATAGCCCAGGGGATTTCCAGGTTGGAAGCTACGACCACTGCTGCTGGATTCTCACCGCTGGGTGTAGGTAAACTGACTGAGCGGGGGACTAGAGAGGTAGGAGAAATTAGAGATAGGACAGAGGTGAACAGGGCAATCAGAGCGGCGACGAGTTTATCTAGCATTATCTAAAGGCAATATATCCCAGCAAAATTAGCATCAAACCTAATAGCCAGCCGATGGTGTACAGCACCAAGCGCAGCTTTTTTAGTTTGTTTTTTCTCCCACACCAGCCAAAAAGGGTAACCCCCAAAAATGAGGCCACAGACAGCGGCTGAAAAGACAAACAGAGACAAAAATAACATCGGCCCGAGGAGGGTATCTAGCTGGCCGAACCAATTATTTCCCTGCCAAATAAGAACTGCTACCAGACTAACATAAACAGTCAGCCCCAATGCCTGAACAAAAGAAATCAGCACCATCAATTGAGTCTAGCACATGTTGACAACTAAGTTAATTTTGTGTGACAAAGGAAGAGGGCCGGACTCGGCCCGCAAGTGAAAGTACTGATTATTCATTATCGGGTTGGCAGGACGGACGGGGTAAGTATAGAAATTTCAGCGTGGAAAGAAATTCTTAGCAAGCAAAAGCATGAAGTAGTGTTAGCTTCCGGCCCGGTTAATGTGGGGGCAGACTATGTAGTAGACGGCTTAGAAGCTCAACTTAATCCGCCAGTTTTTGAATTAGACAATGAGGCTTTTGGAGGATTTAAAAATATGACCTCAGAAAGCTGGGCAGTCACGTTTTTAGCCAATCAACAAAAACTGAACAATCAGTTTACCCAATTAATAAATAAAGTCCTACCGGATAGGATTATAGTGAGCAACATATTTTCAGTAGGAGAAAACTTAGCAGCTGCCGGAGCACTATTTCAAACCTTGGCCATATCTGGGATTTCTACTGTAGCAATCCACCATGATTTTTACTGGGAAAATCCCCGCTACCGCCGACCGTCATCTCCACTGGTCGAAGAGCAACTGGAGAAGTACTTTCCCCCCACCGGTCCATGGTTAAAGCATGCTTGTATTAATACACTAGCCCAGAAAGAATTGATCACCAGAAAAGGAATTAAGGCCACTTTGCTATATGACACTATGGACTTTAGCCAGCCAGCTGTAGATAGCAATGGGGACTGCCGGGCTCTGTTGGCCAGATCAGGTCTGGCTCCAGACGACCTGATTGTCTTACAGGCGACCCGGATAGTCCGGCGTAAAAATATTGAGCTGGCCATAGATTTAGTTAGCCAGTTGAAAGAAAAGGCAACCCAACTGGGAAAGCAACGGGTGGTTCTGGTTATGGCGGGCTATGCCGAAAAGCGGGACGAAGGATACCTGAAACTGTTACAAGATTACGCCCGGGCTTTAGACATCACCGTGGTGCATCTAAATGAGGTATCCAGTCATCCCGTCTCAGATATGCCTGCTTGTACCTTAATGGGTATATATCCCTATGCCGATATAATTAGTTACCCCAGCCAAGCGGAGGGGTTCGGCAACCAGTTCCTGGAGGCCATTCATGCCAAAAAACCAATTGTGGTTTTTGAATATCCGGTATTTAAAACTGACATCAAGCCGTTGGGTTTTGAGGTCGTCAGTTTGGGTGACGAGTTAAGCTTCGATAGCCAAACGGGGTTGGCCAAGGTCAAGCCGGAAGTAATAGCCAGAGCAGCAGAAGAAGTAGTGGCTATTCTTGCCAATAGCCAAAAGCGCCAGCAGATGGTAGAGCACAACTTTAACATCGGGGCTGATAATTTTTCTTACCAGCAAACAGGTAAAATCCTCACTAAATTGTTAGCATGACTAAATTCAGTCAACAAGTAGTTTATATTGTGCGGCAGATCCCCAAGGGGCAAGTAGTCAGCTATAGCCAAGTAGCGGCTTACGTTGGCCTACCCCGGGCTGCCCGACAGGTAGGTTGGACACTCCGTCAAGCCAAAGTGGATCTGCCCTGGTGGCGGGTAATTAATAATTCGGGTCGAGTGTCTATAAAAGGTAACTGGCAATATGATGCTCAGTCCCAAAGGCAACGGCTCCTTAAAGAGAAAGTTCAGGTCAAGCCTGATTTAAGTTTGGATATAACTAAGTACAGATTCGTGGCCAGTCAGGAACAATTAAGAAAGTGGGGTTTACCTTCCCAGTATCGGCAAATGATCTGGGCCAAATTTAAGAGTGGCTACTGATTTGCCAGATGGCTTCAAATCGGTTTTGACAGGGGTTGCCTACAGCCAGTTCAATCACTCCGGTAGTTAAGTTAGCCAGAAAGGAAAACTGGGTTTGAGATTCCCCGTGGCGGCAAATACTGTTTTCGCTGGGTAAATTATCTTCGCCGTGATCAGCCAGGATGCTGATCATGTTTTCCCGGTCCAGCGGATGAAGTTGGGTTGCCAGCTGGGTGGCCCGGCGGTGGCGGGTGAGGGAACTGGTGTAATTGGGTTTGCCCTCATATGCCTGCATGCCCGGCGTCAGATAATGGTTCGAGTGGATAATCAGGCCGGACTCCGGTCGGATCAACCGGTGTGCGGTGGCTGAGGCCTCTACCGATACCGATTCTTGAACAGACGAAATAATGTTGTTATATGAAGAAGCCCGGCGGGGATGCAGAGCAATGCTAACGGCCTGAGTTACGTTTGGAGCGTATAACAGGGCCATGGCCAGTTGAATTCTGGGAATGCCCCCCTCTTGAATATCTGTTTGGGTGAGCTCGTTGCCGGTCAGCACTATCCCTTGGGAGTTGGCTCCGGCACTGACAAACAGCCCGGCCGTACCCACTCCCAGAATAACCAGACCATCTTCCAGGTGTCTTTCGACAACCGTAGTTAACTCTGCAACCTTGGGGTCAGTATCATTATTGTGCCCCACCCATATTTGATTGGTGTGGGAAGCAGGAGGGTAAGCGATCACGTCGGTGCAATTATGGTTCATAGGAGCAGTGGCCCACAGTTCTTCAACACTGGTGGTGAATAACTCCTGGGGATCTAACCCGGCCGCTGTCGCTGCAGCGTCATTCTCCGCGATCAGATGGGGGAAATGGATTTGAGTCTGTTGGTAGTAGGGTTCACTGCGCTTAACGGTTTCCGGCCAGGTAAAGGGGGCGGGAGGCGACTCGCGGCATAAGTCTACCAGTTGGATCATCTGCCACTTAGTCTGACGGCCTATTTCAGTTCCGCGCTGAGTGGCTGATCCCTGTGCCGTTATTATCTCTGCCATGATTCCATTTTAAGCCGGGAGATACTATGGGTCAAACTAAAGCTAATTATTTCCGACTGTATCTGAGAGCTAGGAAGGACAAAACAACAGCCTGTTCTTCTGGGGGAAGAGTGGCCAAGACGTCAAGCACGGTGGTTTTGGGCTGGGAAATTTCTGGCTCAGGTTGAAGAGATGGAATTTCAGGTACAGTCTCAGGAGGTGGTTGCCGAGAGGCAGCTAATCTGGCGCGTAAGGCGTCGAAAAAAGACATGCGTAAGATTTATTATACACAAGTTGTAAAGAGTATTTTCACTGCATGTGGAATTGAATTTACAACTTCACTTACAAATTTATGTTCTGGGGATGTACTTCAGCCAATCTTTTCTAATTGAGGGAAGTACGCGGGCGGCTATGTCTGGGTGATGGTGGATATATCCTTTAGTGCTGGCCCAGTAAGTTGCATCTACTGCCCATAGACCAGCTGCATAGCGGGGTCCGATTTCAGTTATGTTTCTTTCTGTTCTGCTGAAAATTTCCCGCCCCTCGTAAACTAGGGCCTGAAAGAGCATGAATTCAGCCAAAGCTTCATCTCTGGTCATTCTAGTGGGTTGATGTACCAGGTCATAACGCATATTTCTTCTGTCACTTCTTTCGTCCATGAGTCTGCCCTCCCTGCTTATCCGGTTCCAAAATTGAGTGCCTATTCTGGGAGTAGCCAAGTGGGCGGCT
>JAUSIY010000017.1 GCA_030647735.1 bacterium | reverse complement strand
GGTCTTGACAACTTCTAGCACTCTTGATATTCTTCTGCTAAACAATATGGACTTAAGCCAGCGCCAAATTCAAATTCTTAAAAGTATTATAGAGGAATACATAAGCACTGCTGAACCAGTTGGTAGTGAGCAATTAGAACGCAAATATAGTTTAGGTATTTCTCCGGCTACTGTCCGCAATGAGATGGCCACCTTAACCGAGAAGGGGTTTCTGAGTCAGCCCCATACCTCAGCCGGTCGAGTGCCTACCCCAGTGGCCCTGCGTTTTTATGTGGACCACTTAATGCAGGAGAAAAAGATGTCTGTGGCTGATGAGGTCTCGGCCCGGGAACAAGTGTGGGATGCTCGGTTTGACTTTGACAAACTGTTGCGCCAAGCAACTCTAGTCTTGGCCAACCGGACTAAGTCCCTGTCCATTGCCGCGACTGATAAGGGGGATGTGTATTACGCCGGAGTGGCCAATATTTTAGACACGCCAGAGTTTTTTGACATTGACGTCACCCGGACGGTCCTTTCGCTTTTAGACCAAGAATCCCGTCTGCGCCAACTATTTTTTGAAACGAATTACACTGACGAGCCGGTACACATTATTTTTGGAGCCGATTTGGGCTGGCCATACTTTGACCCGGTGGGGATTGCCTTTGCCCGTTTCTCGGCCGGCAGTCACGGACAGGGCACTTTAGGAGTCATTGGTCCCTGTCGGCTGAACTTTGCTTATGTGATGCCTGTCTTGCGTTACTTTTCTGGCCTGATCAATCAGATGAGTGGAGGCTGGTAACTTATGAAGAACCCTAAAACTAAAGTTCACGGTCCAGAAGAAACCGAATTAATCCAATTAAAAAAGGAGATGGTGACGCTAGACCAAAACTGGAAACGGGCTCTGGCTGACTATCAAAATGTGGTCAAAAGAATAGAAACAGAAAAACAGGAAATAATCAGGCTTGCCAGCCTGAATGTAGTTAACCGGCTGGTGCCGACTCTGGATGTTTTGGAGATGGCAGCTAGCCACACTCACGATGCCGGAATAACCATGGCTGTCAAACAATTTAACCAGGTGCTGGCTGAAGAGGGATTGGTGGAAATTACTCCTCAAGCAGGAGAAAAATTCGATCCGACTCTCCACGAATGCATTGACACCCTGACGGGCGGAGAAGCAAATACGGTTGCTGAAATGGTTCTAAAAGGGTATAAAATAAATGGGTTCACCCTCCGGCCCGCTAAAGTTAAAGTTCATAAGGGGGGCAACTAATATGGCAAAAATAATCGGTATCGATCTGGGTACTACCAACAGCTGCGTGGCAGTGATGGAGGGAGGCACTCCCAAAGTCATCTCAGCAGCCGACACCGGTCGCAACATCACTCCGTCCATCGTAGAGCCGGTGAAGGGCTTAGTAGGGGACGTAGCCAAACGGCAGATGATTCTCAATTCTAAAAACACCATTTACTCCATCAAACGCTTAATGGGGCGCAAATTCAGTGATCCAGAAGTCAAGCGCACCATCGATATGGTGCCTTACAAAATTACTGCCGGTAAAGACGGTATGGCCGTGGTGGAAATTGAAGGCAAGACCTACACTCCTCAGGAAATCTCTGCCAAAATCCTGCAAACCATGCGGGCTCACGCTGAAAGCTATTTAGGTGGCAAGATTGACTCGGCAGTGATTACCGTGCCGGCCTACTTTGACGATTCCCAGAGGCAGGCCACCAAGCAGGCGGGGGAAATTGCCGGCCTGAAGGTGGAGCGGATTATTAACGAACCAACAGCGGCAGCCTTAGCCTATGGACTGGACAAGAAAAATGCCCACACCGTGGCCGTCTATGATCTGGGCGGGGGCACCTTTGATATTTCCATTCTGGAGTTGGGCGACGGAGTTTTTGAAGTCAAGGCTACTAATGGAGACACCCACCTAGGCGGAGATGATTTTGACGCCGTGATTATGGACTGGATTAATCAGGAATTTAAGAAAGACACCGGAATAGACCTGAAAAAAGATACCCAAGCCTGGCAGCGGGTGCGCGACGCAGCTGAAAAAGCCAAAATTGAGCTGTCTTCTACTTCGGAAACTGAGATTAACCAGCCGTATATTACTCAAAAAGACGGCCAACCCCAGCACTTAACCCTAAAGCTATCCCGGGCCAAACTGGAGTCTTTGGTTGATGACCTAATCCAAAAGACTATTCTACCGGTTAAAGCTTGTCTCAAAGACGCCAAGCTTGATGCCAGTAAAATCGACGAAGTAGTGTTGGTCGGGGGAATGACCCGGATGCCCAAAGTAATTGCCGAGGTAAAGAAATTCTTCGGCCGTGAACCCAATAAGTCGGTTAACCCTGATGAGGTGGTGGCTGTGGGGGCAGCTATTCAAGGAGGAATTCTGACCGGTGATGTCAAAGATGTAGTTCTTCTAGATGTAACTCCTTTAACCTTAGGCCTGGAAACCTTGGGCTCGGTGGCCACGCCGTTAATTGAGAGGAATACCACTATTCCTACCTCCAAGACCCAAACCTTCTCAACGGCCGCAGACAGTCAAACATCCGTGGAAATTCACGTGCTGCAGGGTGAACGGCCGATGGCGGCAGACAACAAGACTTTAGGCCGGTTCATTTTAGACGGGATCCCCCCGGCTCCTCGGGGAGTGCCCCAGATCGAAGTCACATTTGATATTGACGCCTCAGGAATTCTGAAGGTGACCGCCAAAGACAAAGCCACCAGCAAGCAGCAACACATTACCATTACCAATTCTACTAACCTCTCTGAAGACGAAGTAAAGCGCATGCAGCAGGAAGCGGAAGCTCACGCTGTCGAAGACGCCGAGAAAAAGGCCAAGATTGAGGCCAGAAATCAGGCGGATTCCATGATCTTTACTGCTGAAAAGTCCTTAAAAGATGCCGGTGACAAAGTTGACGCAGCTTTAAAAACCGAAGTAGAGGACAAGATTAAAGGTCTCAAAGAGATTCTGGAGACCGGAACCAAAGAGGATTTGGATGCCAAAACTAAAGACCTAATGGATGCCTTGCAAAAAGTAGGTTCGGCCATGTATCAACAGCAGTCACAGACTCCGGCGGGCGACCAGACTCAATCTAAAGATCAGGCGGAAGAAAAAGAGAAGAAAGACGCAGAAGAAGGAGAAGTAGTCAATTAGCCGTGCATTCAGAACTAATAGATTCAGATTCAGATAGAGCAGCAATGGAGACTTTAGATGGATGGGCTTGGTTAAGACAAGTTTTTGCTGTGAATATTGCGATAGGCTGTTGAAAGAAGTAATCAGGCTTAAAACAAACCCATCAAAGCCAATAGACATTGGCGAAGGCGTTGATTTAAGTTTGCGGCAAGAAGACTAGACCCGGCGACGTTTTTTGACCCGCACCCCGTTGTGGGGCATAGGAGTGACATCGGCAATGAGATTCATTTTCAGCCCGGCGGCCCGCATAGCTCTTAAAGCTGCGTCTCGGCCGGACCCCGGGCCTTTAAGATAAACTTCCACTTCTTTTAAGCCTTTAGCCATTGCTTTGCGAGCGGCAGTTTCTACAGCGGTAGTAGCGGCAAAAGGAGTAGATTTCCTGGCCCCTTTAAATCCGGCTGCTCCGGCTGAACCCCAAGCTAGCACATTGCCGGCAGCGTCGGTAAACGAAACTAAGGTGTTATTAAAAGTAGCCGTGATATAAGCTTTACCGGTCATTAGGCTTTCTCCTTCTTGGCAGCGTCTACTTTGGCCATAGTCTCTTTCTTCAAAGCTCCGATGGTTACCCGCTTACCCCGCTTAGTCCGGGCATTGGTCCGGGTTCTTTGACCGTGAACAGGCAAACCCCGGTTGTGTCGGATCCCGCGGTAAGAACCGATATCTTTCAATCTGGATATATTCTGACGGATCTCTTTACGCAGATCTCCTTCTACCCTGACGGCGTCGACGGCTTTTTGCAGGCGGGCCAGCTCATCGGCAGAGAGTTCCTTGACCCGCTTATCGGGGTCGACTTCAGCAATGGAAAGAATAGAGTCGACGTTGGTTCGGCCGATACCGTATACGTAAGTTAAAGAAATATTTACCTTTTTGTTTTCGGGAATATCAATACCAGCAATACGGGGCATAAAAATTATCCTTGTCTTTGTTTGTGTTTGGGGTTGACACAAATCACAAATAATACCCCCTTGCGGCGAATAATTTTACAGTTGCGGCAACGTTGTTTAACACTGGCTTGAACTTTCATTTTATTTTGTAGATGATTCGACCCAAGTGGCCGTGGTGTTCCAGGCGCACCCGGTCTCCCGGAAGTAGCCGAATGCGGTGAATGCGCATTTTACCGGCCATGTGACAGAGTAGTATTTGACCATCGTCCAGTTGTACCCGAAAACTAGTGTTAGGCAGGTTTTCAAGGACCTGGCCTTCCACTTGGGGAATATCTGGGCTAGTTGTCATTTAACGGTGGTTAATACTACTGGGCCGCGCGCCGTTACAGCTACCGTCTCCTCAAATAGCCCTGATATTTTACCATCGGCCGTGGCTATTGTCCAACCATCGTCGTTTTGATACATCACCTCAGAGGTGCCCTGGTTGTACATAATTTCAATAGCCAGCACCATGCCCGAGACAAGCAGGGGAGACTTATGATATGAGCCCAAGCTGAAGCAGGGAATTTGGGGTTCTTCATGCAGGGCGTGGCCAATACCGTGACCGGTTAAGGCCCGGACTGCACTAAAACCTGCGGCTTCCACTGCCTCCTGCATAGCGGCAGACAAATCGGCAACTCGCTGACCAGGTCTAGCTCGGGAAATGGCCTCTCTAAGCCCCGTCTTGCCGACTTCGAGAAATCTTTGTACCCCAGGATTGACATGACCCACCGGAACCGTGACTGAAGTATCGGTGTGCCAGCCTCGCCAGTAGATGCCAACATCAATACCTACAATATCTCCGGATTTAAGTTTTTGTGGACCGGGTATACCGTGAACTACGACGTCATTGACATTAATGCAGGTAGCCCAGTGGTAGCCCGGTACCATTTTAAATGAGGCCGTGGCTTTCTCCTCGGTGATTAACTTGTTGGCCAGCCTTTCAATCTCTAAGGTTGTAATTCCGGGTTTAATAGTCTGGGCCAATACTTCTCTAACCCGGGCTAATTTTCGACCGCCTTCAGTCATAATCTTTATTTCTGCCGGAGTTTTGATACTGATCGGAGGCATTAACTCAAGTTTAGTTTACTAACAATTTCCTTGTTAATGGCCTCAATTGACTGTTCACCGTTTATTTCTAGGCCAATACCTTCAGTCAAAGCTTTTTCGAAGACTGGATGGGTTTGAGATCTATATATACCCAATCTGCGTTTTATGGCCTCTGGTTGGTCGTCTTCCCGTTGCATTAATTCCCCTCCACACTCGCACTTATCAGTTGGGGGTGGGTTGGTGATTAGATTATAGACCCGCCCACACTTGAGACAGGTTCTGCGGGCCGACAGGCGGTGAACCGATTCCGTCTCGGGAATTTCTAAGTTGATTACCCAATCAATTTTCTGGCCCGACTTGGCCAGCATGTCTTGAAGCTGCTCATATTGGGCCAGCGATCTGGGGTAGCCGTCAAAAAGAAAGCCCTTGTTTTTGGAGTGTTTGGAGATAAAGTCCCAGGCAATGAGCCGGGTATATTCTTCAGGTACTAATTCACCCCGATCAATGTGTTTTTTTATCATGGCAGCATTGGGATTATCGGAGTCGGAAATGCTTCTGAAAATCTTACCAGCCTCAAAATAGTTGAAGTCGTACTTCTCAGCTATCAGCTCTGCCTGCGTACCCTTGCCAGACCCTTGGGGCCCCAGAAAAATAATGTTCATATCACAAAAAGCCTTCGTAACTTCTGGCCAAGAGCTGAGACTGCAAAGACTTAGTCGTTTCCAGAACTACTGAAACCACAATCAGGATTCCGGTGCCGCCTAAGGACAGAGAAGGAATTCTAAATAGTGCTTGAGCAATGGCCGGCAAGATGGCAATCAGCCCTAAAAATACCGCCCCAGCTAAAGTAATCCGGTTGAGAATAAGATTTAAATAGTTAGCAGTAGCTTCGCCAGGGCGAATACCGGGAACAAACCCGCCGTACTTTTTGATTTCATCGGCAATTTTTTGCGGGTTAAAGACTACGGCGGTATAGAAATAGGTGAAACCAATAACCAGTAAGAAGTAAATGACATTGTAGGCCCAGCCGGTAGGAGCCATAAGGGCTGTGATTGAGCGGGCAAAGCCGGCTACTTGAGGATTGGGGAGGCCCTCCAGAAATCTGCCGGCTAAAGAGGGAATCAGCACTAAGGAAATAGCAAAAATAATGGGAATTACTCCGGCCTGGTTTACCCGCAGAGGTAAGTGGGTAGACTGGCCGCCAAACACTTTGCCGGCCCGGATCCGCCGGGCATATTGAATAGTAATATTCCGGCTGGCTTCATTCATAAACACAATTCCGGCGACTACTAACAGTGAGACAACCACGAACACCACAATATTAAAGGGATTAATCGTTTCCAAAGTAGCTGCAGTTTGGCCCAGGGTTACCGGCAGACGGCCGACGATACCTGCAAAAATAAGCAAGCTGACCCCCTGACCTACACCGAATTCGGTAATGAGTTCACCTAACCAGACTGAAATCATGGTTCCCACAGTCATAGTGACGATGAGGGCAATTAAAGAGATGGGGTCGAGTCCGGGAATAATCTGGGAGTTGCGCAGTAGGGCATACATACCAAATCCCTGCAAAATGGAGATAGGCACGGTTAACAGGCGGGTATACTGGTTAATCAATTCCCGGCCATATTCACCCTCTTTAGACAGCTCTTCCAGTTTAGGAAAAACCATGGTTAACAGCTGCATGATAATGGAGGCGTTAATATATGGTCCCAGACCCAAGGCGATCAAACTGAAGTTAGCTAAAGTTCCTCCGGAAAAAATATCCAATAGCCCCAAGATCTGGCTGCTGGAAAACAGCTGGTTTAAAGCTGCTCGGTCTACTCCGGCCGCAGGAATATGGGCCAAGACCCGGTAGACTAAGATAATGCCCGCTGTAAACAGCAGCTTTTGGCGCAACTCCTTAGACGTCCAGACCCGGCGCAAAGTTGTGATGATTTTGTTTACCACTGGGCAATTATACTCAAATTCAGCCCAGAGGGCTAATGGGGATTACTCTTTGCCCAGAATGACCACTGCATCAAATTCAGAGTCGGTGTCTAGAGAGTCAACGGCCTCAGTCAAGGTGTACTTTCCGGACAGATCGTCTTTGAGCAGAGATAGAAAGTCTTTCTTGTCATCTTTGATGGCAATTTGGGTAGTCGGGTAATCGGATGTCTCAGCATTACCCACTCCAGCTACGATATACCCCAGCTTTTCTAAGTAAGTTTGAGCAGATTTAGCAGCTCCGGGAACACCGCCACCGTTAAGAATCTGGATATTTAAATCCTGGCGGTTAAGTTCAACTTGAGGGGTGGGGGAAGGAACCAGGGTAGCCTCAGGGGTGGGGGAAGGCTGCAAAAGAGGGCTTCCCCGGCCTTGCAGGTATATTCCCAACGCTCCAGCCGCAGCTCCTAAAAGAGTAAACAGCACAATGAGAATCCAAAACATCTTAGTATTGGATTTAGGGGCTTCCACCGGAGATGGCCCGAAAATACTTTCTGAGTTTGGGGTTTTGGACTCTGCGGGCTCTTCAATTTCAGGAACTTCAGGTTCAGCAACTGGGGTGGGGGGTGTTTCGGGCTTAACCTCTGGCTCAGCTTCAGTCACCCAGACTACTTTGTCTTCGGTAACAGTAGTTTCCTCAGCTATAGGGGTTTCCAGATTTTCCACTTCTACTACCAACTTCTTTTTCCTGGCGGGCATACATCCATTCTACAATTTAATTCTGGCGTTTGGCAACTGAAGTGGCCGAACAGTCTATCTTTCTACCCTGAACCTGCGGATGATTCGATCCAAATCTGACTCTTGTTTAAATCTGCGGACGATCTCATCCAGATCAATACCTTTAACATCTTGAGGTTCCTGCCTAATTTGGTTCAGTTCTGAGACCGGGGCAGGCTCAAAGCCACCAAAAAATCTTGACATGGATCCAAGAGCTTGCATATGGCTGGGAGCAACCTGAGGAAAAAGATTTTGCTCTCCCGTGACAGGGTCAATGAATATTTTTATAACAGGACCAGACCTGCCCTCGTCGTCAGAATAAAAGTCCATTTACAGAGTCTAGTCTTTGAGCTTATCTAAGTCAAGCTGGATAAGCCCAGGGATTAATATCTATTAATGCTTCAGCAGGATAACTGAGCATAGTGTTCATGTCTACACACACAAGATTATGGGGTGAAGACACAAAGTGATTTTTGTGACCGTCAAACTGAAAAGCTGCTACAGACCAAATGGTGGCATCAAATCTGGGGTGGGTTAAGGACGTCATAATCACCCGGCAACAAGTTTCACATATCAGCGAAAAGGCCGTATCTTTGGGAATGGACTGAGCTCCCTCTATCTCGAGGATCATTCACCCTTTCTGGTTTGAATTTATCCCCCTAATTGCAATGGGAATAATTAGATAAGTTATACCAAATAGAGCAGGTTTGAAATTCATTATCCAATCATACTCTACCGCCACAAGGTTGGACAAAAACAGCGAGTGGAACTCTAGTTAAAAAAAGTCTTGCACCGCTCCAGTAATTTTCTGCTTGAGATAATTGGTTTAGCTGAATCGTAAAGGAAGGTTTGCCAGCCAAGTTTTTTAGCGATGTTAATATGGGTTTGTGAGTTTTCTACAAATAAAATTTGATTTCCTTTTATTCCGGCTTTGGATTCAGCCAGACGGAAGATTGCGGGATCTGGTTTGGCCAGTTTCACTACACTAGAATCGATAATAATGTCATAGGACTCGTCTGGAAGCAGCCTTCCGTTTTTGATCTTCTGCAATAAACCTGGGT
>JAUSIY010000010.1 GCA_030647735.1 bacterium | reverse complement strand
TCAGCAGCGCTAGTTTGCCAACCAGCTAAACTTCCGTCGTTATTAATTTGGGAGTAATAAACTTTTTTAGTTAAACCTGCGGTTGATCCACCTGCTACTGTAATAATGTAATCTTCAATTCGAACGACACCGAAGCTTTCGATATCGTTTGGCAGGGGAAGCATGTTAGTCCAACCACTTAAAGTACCATCGACTGAGTTAACTTGAGCCCGGATAACATCGGATGTTCGAGAGCCATTTTTAAACCCCCCTAAGATGTATAAAAATCCGTTGGACTCAACCATTCTATGGCTCCAGTAGACTCCTGGCAAGTCTGTTGTTGTGTTCCACGAGCCCAAGGTTCCATCTAAATTAATTGGAGCATAGTAAACTTTGTTAGAAGCACTTCCAACACCTTCGCTATCTGTCCACCCACCAGCAAAATATATATAGTTACCGGATATTGCTGCCACCCCCTTCGATAATCTTTGAGGCAGAGGCGTCGTCGGAATCCAGAGAGAAATCGTTCCCGAGCCGTTAATTGTAGCTGATTTTGAAGAATTAACTGATGTTTGGGGAGGGTATTGAGTACCTCCAATCGTGTATGCCCTATTTGATTTTAAAATGGCTGCATGCCAGTAAAGAGGTTCGTTAAGATCTGAAATATGGGACCAAATTCGACTTGGTCCACTCGAGAATATGTCGAGTCTTTGGATTAGAGAAAAGTCATCTGAAGTTGAACCGCCTAGAGTATATAAGTAATTTCCAAACGAAAATGAGGGATGATTGGCAATTGGTTGTGTCAGGGGGGAGTCCTGCGTCCAGGAATCAATAATATCTGAAGCAAGGACAGGAGATGGGATAAAAAGGAAGAGTTGAAGTAAAATGAACAACAAGAAACTACCTTTTAATGAACTCACCAACTATAATTTAACTCTTATATCTGATAATAAGTCAATATGCAAAATTCTTTATTAAAAGCAATAAAACTCGAATATCAAAGAGACAATCTCGCAAAAAAAGGTAACTATAAAAAATTAGTATCTTTGTATGCACGAGGAATCGAGATACCCAATTTAAATTCGGGTAAACTATGGGACCCAATTAATAAAAATGGCATACTAAGAAAAAAGAACCCAATGGCATACAATAGAATTCTAGCAGTAACATCGAAGATTCATGGTTCACGTTTAAAAATTTTAGACATTGGGCCTGGACAAGGAATGTTAGAGGAAATAGTAGACACGAGAGGAATATGCGATGATTTATGGGGAGTAGACATTGCACGCAAATCAACAAAGAAATTAAGAATAAAATATAAGTGGAATAACTGGAAATTTATTGAGGGTAATATTACTGAGACCGATATCCCCACAGGTTACTTCGATTATGTTACAGCTCTTGAAGTTTTAGAGCATATTGAGCCAAGTAAATTATTTTTGGTGCTTGAGAAGATACATAAATCACTGAAACAAGGGGGAGTATTTATTGTCTCAGTCCCGCTTAATGAAGGTCTTGAGCAAATGCTAAAAATAGGTATGAATCCTAATGCACACACGAGGATTTATACGCCGGATGTAATTATGGCTGAAATGAGAATAAGCGGCTTTAAAGTACACGATAAACAATTTCTTTATGCTTTCCACACTCACTATATGATTAAAAGTGCTTTGTGTAGGATTTTTCCTTTAGTTCGTAAACCTAACAACATTATTTTGATATCTGAAAAGACATGAGAGCTTTAATGATGTGCCGATTATGCCGACCCCATGTGGGTGGGGTAGAGAAACATGTTGCAGAGATCTGTCGTAGTCTGAGTCATAAAGGGTACGAGATCACTATTATTTGCGAAAAACACGACGAAAAACTACCGGATCACGAAGAGAAAGATGGTATGGAGTTATATCGGATTCCCCTACCTAGTAGAGTGGGGGAGAAAAGTAAAAAATGGTTAATTTGGAAATGGTGGTTACACCATTCATCCTTGCTTAGGCAGGCCGACGTAATTCATATTCATGATGTGTTTTACTGGTTTTTACCTTTCAGGCTCCCCTTTTGGAATAAAAAAGTGTACATGACCTTCCATGGTTATGAAGGCAACGATTCCCCTACTTTAAAACAAATTTTTTGGCATCGTATTGCAGCTGGACTAACTCAGGGAAATATTTGTATTGGCGACTTTCATAAGAAGTGGTACGGAGTTAAACCAGACGATGTTTCCTATGGGGCGGTATAAAAAAGCCATTTTCATTGGCCGAGACTCGCCGGACACTGGCGTTAAAGAGTATCGCCAACTGGCAAAACGAATGAAGATAAAACTAGATGTTTTCACCAATCGCCCTAACGCTGCTGAGCTATTGCCCCGATATGACATTGCTTTTGTGTCTAGATATTTAGCTATTTTGGAAGCTATGGGTGCCGGTATTCCAGTTCTGGCTCACTACAATAACGAGATAAAGAAAGATTACTTGTTAATGGCCCCGTTTGCAAAATTTATTCAAACGTTTAGCGATCCAGACAACGTAGATCTGAATTTTAGCCAGAACCAGATTAGGGATGGTCAGAAGTGGGCTAAAACTCAGACTTGGGAAAAGTTAGCGGATATGTATGAAAAACTATGGCAAAAGTAGTAGTAGTTGTGACCGTGTTAAACGAAGTAGAGACCGTAGATGAGTTAATCCGAGCTTTGAAGTCTCAAACAGTTCGCCCCACAGAGATAATTATTGTCGATGGCGGCTCAACTGATGGAACATTGGAAAAATTAAGAAAATACTCAGGCCTTAAAATTTTGTCCCAACCCGGTAACCGTTCTGTGGGTAGAAACTTCGGGGTTAATAAGACTAGAAGCCCCCTGATCGCCTTTACTGATGCCGGGTGTATTCCGAACAAAGATTGGCTGAAGGAACTTATTAAACCATTTGCTCAGAAAGAAGTCCAAGTAGTCAGTGGTTATTACAAAGGCTTGCCCAAAAATGCATTTGAGAAGTGTCTGGTGCCATATGTTTTAGTCATGCCGGACAAAATTCCTGGGGAATTCTGGCCGGCCAGCCGATCGATGGCTTTAACCAGCTCTGTCTGGATTGCATCTGGTGGGTTTAATCCCAACTTATGGCATAACGAGGACTATGAGTTTGCTCATCGCTTGAAAAAGCTGGGTTACAATTTCATTTTTGCTCCCGAAGCAGTTGTGGGTTGGCAACCCAGACAAAATTTGTCTCAAGCAGCTTGGATGTTCCTGCGCTTTGCCATAGGCGATATGCAAGCCCGCATCTGGCGGCCCAAAGTGAAGTTATTAATGATCAGGTATTACGCCTTTTTCTTTCTGGTCTTTATTACTCCCTGGACCTGGGTACTTACTATTCCGTACCTGGTCTGGGCCATATGGAAAAACTATAAGTATGTCAAAGACCCCCGGGCCTTCTTCTGGCTGCCCATTTTGCAGCTTACCTCGGATATAATGGTCTTGTTCGGCTCAATTGTGGGTCTTTTGTCCACAGCAGCCAAAGTATGAGCTATTTCAAAAAAACACTGGGTGGATTTTTCTGGACTTCTGCTTTAAGCGGCTCCATCCGGCTATTGGCTTTTGCCAAGATCGCGGTTTTGGCCCGGATACTCTTGCCTGATCAGTTCGGCGAATTTGCGGTAGTAGGTATGGTGCTGGCCTTTTTAGAGATCATTACTGAAACCGGGATCAATGTCTTTCTGATGCAGGAAAAGGATAGTCTGGCCAAATATATCGACACGGCTTGGGTGGTCTCTATTGGTCGGGGTTTGTTAGTATCAGCCCTGATGCTGGTCACTAGCGGCCTGGTAGCCAATTTCTTCCACCTGCCTCAGGTCAGAACCCTAATTATTATTGCCAGCATTATTCCGGTGGTGCGGGGCTTTATTAATCCGGCCAACGTCAAATTTCAAAAAGAACTTAACTTTGCCACTGATTTCTGGTACCGCTTCAGCATAGTTCTAGTTGAAATTGGCCTGACTCTGCTACTTGCTCTAAACATCCAGGCTTCTTCCAGTTTAGTCTTGGGTCTGGTGGGTTCGGCAATATATGAGGTGTTTGCCTCCTGGATATTTATTACTCCCCGCCCTAAAGCTAAACTAAATTATGCCCAGGTCAAAACTGTCCTGGGTCGGGGCAAGTGGGTCACCGGTTTCGGCCTGTTCGATTATGTTTTCAGTACGATAGACAATGTTGTTGTAGGGAGACTATTGGGCAGTTCTGCTTTAGGCATTTACCAGAACGCTTACAAGTTATCCCTTCTACCGGGAACGCAGGTCAATGATATTTACTACAAAACTACCACGCCGGTGTATGTGAAGATGCGGGAAGAGCTGAAGAACTTAACCCGGGCAGTTACTCTCGGTACCAGCGGCCTAGTTGCTATCCAGATAGTAGTTGGGTTTGCTATCTACATTTTGGCAGACCCCTTAGTCAGATTTATCCTGGGGCCGAATTGGTTAGCGGCCATTCCTGCTGTTAAAGTATTGGCTATTTTAAGCGCGGTGCGGGGGGCTGCTTTTTCGTTTAATTCACTCTTTGTAGCTTTGCAGAAACAAAAATATGTGGCTCTCATGACCCTAGTCTCCATGGTCGTGATGAGTATATTGATAGTTCCTTGGGTGAATCGCTTCGGATTAGTGGGGGCGGCTTGGGCCGCTACGGTTGCTGCGGCTGCAGCTTTACCGCTAACCGTCTACTTTGTCACTAAAATCGGCAGGTTATGAAAATAAACTTAGGCTGTGGAACCGACCTGCGTCCGGGCTGGATCAACGTCGATGCTCTCTCAGATGTGGGAGCAGATGTAGTTGCCAATATCAGCCAACCCCTGCCTTTTGTTACCTCCTCAGCCGAGCAGATAGCCGCTCAAGACGTGATAGAACATCTCACCCGCCCGCAACAGGAACAGTTATTGCAGGAAATCGCGCGTATCTTGCGACCGGGAGGAAAACTATCGATTCGTGTGCCAAATATTGACGATATTGTAAACCGCTTTGCCGCCGACATTGAAACCAGGAATTTATTTTTGTTCGGAGACACTTCTGTCCAGGGTGAATGGGGAGCCCATAAGTGGGTACCCACTTTGCGCCAACTGCAGGCGGTAGCCAAACTTCACCACCTGAGAATGACTAACTGGCAATCAGTAAACACTAATTACGAATTGGAATTTGTAAAAAGCTCTCGTCACTTAATAACGGTTAACTCATTACTGTTTGTTAACCAAAGCCTGGGGTTAGGGGGAGCCGAAGTATTTAATTCCCAGCTGTTAACTTGGCTGTCTAAAGCCGGTGTTCGGATCACTAGTTACGTTACCCATCCCCAATTTGCCAAGCAGCTGGCCCATTCCCATCGAATTCCCCTGGTAGTTGACGTTATTGGAGATTGGAAAGGGCTAATTAAGGGCCTCCTGTTGTTGCCTTTGGCCGTTATCTACTATGGCTGGCTCACCTGGACACAGCGTCATGTAGATGTGATATTTATGACCGGTTTCATTGAAAAAATATTAATCACTCCCTGGGCTCGACTATTAAAAGTAGCTGTGGTTTGGGAAGAGTTCGGACCATTACAACCTGTAACCGGCAAATTTTTCGGATTCCCTCAGCTGTTATATCGAATAGTGAAGTCTTTGCCCGACATTATCATAGTTCCCAGCCTGAACACCCGGAATTTACTGGTACTACAGAATCAGGTTTCACCGGCCAAATTGACAATCATTCCTTGTGCCAGAAATAAGCCTGAAAGAGCTAACTTACCAGTTAGTAAGTCTTTAGTAGTTTGTGTTTCCCGTCTGGAAAAAGGTAAAGGTCAGGAAGCACTGGTATCTGCTTGGCCACAAGTAGTGGCCAAGATCCCCCAGGCAAAATTACGCTTGGTAGGCGAAGGAGAGCGGGCGGCTTCCCTCCAGTCTCTTGTCTCCAGACTTAATTTGGATGAGTCGGTAGTTATCACTGGTTGGGTAGCAGACTCTGTAGCAGAAATGGCCAGAGCCCAGGTATGTATTTGCCCTTCCATGTGGCCTTTGGAAGGATTCGGTTTAGTAGCCGTAGAGGCGATGAGTTTAGCCAAACCCGTAGTGGGGTTTAACCTCAGACCAATTTCAGAAATAGTTGATTCAAGATGCGGCATATTGGTGGCCCCGGGTGATACAACGGCTTTGGCTGCAGCAATTATCAAATTACTAACTCATCCCAACCTTGCTAAAAAGCTTGGTCAGAAGGGCCGGGAGAAATATCTTCAGCAATATACTTTTGATCAGGTAGGTCCTCAAATTCTGCACCAGCTAAAATTGGCCAAAGCATATGTTAAGAGGGACTAGATTATTTTGGGGGGGAATCATGATTGCGCTTGTCTGGCTAGTCTTGAGAGTTCCTCTAAACCTAAAAAATGATCTGGACGGAAACTTAGTCCAGCCGTTGGCCATCCGCCAAGGAATAACTGATGGCGCCTTTACCTACTGGAATTTCTCCCTGCATCAGGGCTTGCCAACTTTGGCTGATCCCATCAATCTCTTTTGGCATCCCGTGATGCCCATCTTACTGCTTCTCCCCACTAGCTGGGCGGTTTATGTAATTGAGACTGGTGGGATATTGGCAACAGTGATGATGGGCTACTTTTTATTTCGTCACCTTACTCTGTCTCGGCAATTAAGTTTGGGCATGGCAGTTACCTACGCTGCCTCCGGCTTTTACTTCTCCCGGGTAGTTATCGGTCATCTGGAGAAAGTAGTTTCCTACCCTTTAATTCCCTTGTATTTTTTAACTGTTTTGCGGTTGATTAAACACCCGGATTTAAAACGGGCGGGGATAGTGGGGCTAACGCTGTGGTTGTTACTGGCTTCCACTGATACGTACACCTGGCTATATATCCTGCAAGTGCACCTGATCTTAGGAGTGTATCTCCTGTTTCGCCAGCGCCAGTCAATACTGGCCTATTTAGCCAGTTGGGGATTGTTTATCGGAATCTCTGCGGTCCGCTGGCAACCAATATTATCCATCTTGCCTAACTTATTTAAAATTCCCGACCCGTATTCTGGCAGTCAAAACTTGTTTAGCATGGCATATCATCTGTTCTTTCCCCTGAAGCAGGCAGTTGGAGCCATTGGAATGTCCGGATATATCCCGACAAACTTTGCCTGGTGGGAAAAATCTGCCTTCATTGGCCCCTTGTTTCTGGTTGTAGTTTTGGTTTGTGTTATGTACAAGCAACTGATTAAATTTCCTGGAGCAGTACTGGCCGTTTTGGCCATACTGGTGAGTTTGGCGATGGCTTCTCCAGCGTCCATATTTAGTCCCTGGCATTGGGTTCTGTCTCTTTTTCCTCAGGCAGCTTTATTCCATGTCCCCACCCGGGTATTCAGCCTCTTGTCTTTGGCCGTACTCATGCTTTCCGGATTAATAATTGAGTTAAGGCTGAAAAAGTATGGAGGCTGGTTAGTAGGAGCCAACTGCTTATTGGTGCTGGCCTTAGGCATTTATGTAGTTAAATTCAGACTCCAGCCCCCGGTTTTATCCGGGTACGCTTCTATCCTGTCGTCAGTTATTAACTCTGAAGCAGCACCTAGCGTTTGGTATCCTGCCTTTGACTATCCGCTGCAGGAGAGAGAGCAAATAAATCGCAGCCGAATGTTTTTCACTACCCACGGCACATATTTGAAAAATAGCGCAGCAGCTGATTGGTCGGCTCATTTTCAGCAGGGAAAAAAATACACCGGTATCACCCCCCAGTATCTGGTTTTACCAAACAACCAGCCGCTGCCATTTGCAGCAACAGCAGTAGCTACCTCCAGCGGAGTAACTGTGTATCAGACGACTCAACCAACCGGTCTATCCTCACTTGGTTGGGCCCACCTGGAGACGAACCGGATTATTATTGATTTACCAGTTGCAGAGACTGCCAGAGAACTAGTCGTATACCAATCATATTTTCCCGGCTGGAAAGTAGAACAGAACAGTTCTGTCTCTCCAGCTGGAAATAAAGACGGCTACTTGGTAACTCAGATTCAACCGCAGGTTACTCAGGTAAAGTTTACCTACCGGCCGCAGAATTATGAATGGGCCGCCTTAATGAGTTTAGCTACTCTGCTGGCTTGGGTGATTTGGGTCTTTCGGCCTCAACCTAGGCTACTATATATACTGCTAGTGGCAGCAGCCTTACGGGTGGTACATCTGGGCCCCTGGTCTCAGTTTGGGGACATGGACTGGTTTTTCGTCTCAGCCCGCCAAGCATTAAGTACAGGCCACTTACCCATCTTAGGCATAACAGCCAGTATTACCTGGCTGCATCAGGGACCGCTGTGGACCTACCTGCTGTTATTGCCTACGGCTTTCCATCTGCCCCCCCAAGCGCTGACCATAGCGGCAGGTATAACCACGGTGGCACTGGTCTATTTAGCAGCCGGATGGTTACCGGCTCTATTGTTAGCAGTACTCCCGTTTTCCATAATTTCTGATCAGACTGCCTACCACACCACCCTCATCCCGTTATTTTTCTTTGTAACCTATTTCTGCTTAATTCGCCACAAACCTTTCCGAGCAGGATTGTTTATCGGATTTCTGTACCAATCACATCTGTTGACCTTCATTTACTGGCCCCTGTGGGTTTACCTGGCAGTTAAACATAAACTTAGCTGGCCAATGTTAACTGGCGGGCTCATTGTAGGCATTCTCCCTTTCATTCTGGCTGGGCCGCTGCAATTTGGAGGCATCTTTGTCTGGCTGGTTAAAGGACTGCTCACTGGGTTTGAAGTCTCATCTGGAGTTTCTACGGCTTACTGGCGGGTTCTCTTACCCGGAGGGGTAATCATATTCGGAGCGGTGTTAAAATGGGCATATGCTCACTGGCGTTGTTTTAACTCGAAATGAAGCTGGTCAGATTGGCAAGTGTTTACGCAATCTGCAATTTTGTGACGAGTTGATCGTGGTTGATGATGCCAGCACTGATGAAACAATCAAAATTGCCAAACAAGCGGGGGCCAGAGTACTTGAGCATGAGTTAAGTGGAGACTACGCTGCCCAGCGCAACTGGGCTATCAGTCAGGTTAAATCCGGCTGGATACTGTTTGTAGATGCTGACGAAGTAGTTTTGTCTCAGTTAGCCAAAGAAATTACTGCTGCAATAACGAAAGTTGAGTGTAAAGGATTTTGGCTAACCAGAACTGACTTTATGTGGGGCAAACAGTTAAAGCACGGAGACGTCGGCCAGGTAAAACTGGTGCGCCTCTCCAGAAAAGGAGCTGGTCAGTGGGTAGGTAAAGTCCATGAGACCTGGCTGATAGAAGGTCAGGTATGCTCTCTCAAGGCACCTCTACAACACTACCCCCATCCTACTATGGAGGCCTTTTTACGGCACATAAACCAGTATTCCACGCTTCGGGCCCGGGAATTAAAGGCTACTGGGGTTAAAGCCACAATTTGG
>JAUSIY010000002.1 GCA_030647735.1 bacterium | reverse complement strand
ATTAAAAGATGTCTTACGGGAGATAGTCAAATGAGACAAAATAAAAAAGATCGAGTGTTTTATGATTATTTAAGCGGAAATCTTTCATTCCGGTTCGATAACCCACTCGACCTTAGTACGCAAATGGTAGCAAAAATAACGCTAAAAGTCAAGACGTTATATAACCAGGGCTCAACAGAATACCGAGGCGCGAGCGCAGCGAGCGCCAGTCACTTCCCACCGACCGTGCAGGCAATGACTGACCGAGCGCGCAGGCCGGAGCCCGGCAACCGCCAGGGAGACGAGCACTCGCAGCAGTCATGCCGAACGGACATACTCTCCAAAATCCAAAAATCCGCGTCAAATCATATATATTTTGTGGCACAATAAAAACTATGCACTTGATTAAAAAATTAAAATTTCAAATTAAAAATTACAAGGTTAACCGGCGAAAGCTGATATCTTTCTTTGGCAGTTTGTTACTTTTAGCTATAGTTTCAGGATTAGGATTTAAGTGGCTGTCTAATCCAGTTCATGCAGCCTGGTTTGATGATAACTGGGGCTATCGGCAAAAAAGCACAATTACCAACGCCGGATCTGCACAAACTAACTTTCAAGTTGCTATCACTTTAGATACAGCCACATTGATTACCGCGAGCAAGATGCAGTCTGACTGTGACGATTTAAGAATTACTGACGCGGGTGGAAAACTGCTTCCCCATGTCATAGAAGAAGGGTCGGGTCCTTGCAATAATGCTAGTACTAAAATCTGGGTCAAAATACCTTCAATACCAGCGTCTAACCAAATTCTGTATATTTATTATGGAAACTCAGCTGCTGGAAACATTGAAGACGGTCAAACCGTTTTTGATTTTTTTGACAATTTCAATAACGGTCTAAACGGCGCTAAATGGACAGCCACCGGGGCTACCTCATCTTCAGGTGGCGCCTTAACCATCACCACTGGGGCGATCTATACTACAAATACCTTCTTAACTAGTTCTACAAGTTACATGTATGAATATCGCACCCAGTGGGCCTCAACAGCAACGGACTATGCCGGAATGGAGATCAACAACACTCAAAGTGCAGCCGGGAGTAATACTGAAGGTGACAAACTTATTTACATGATATCCAACGCGGCTACTGACATCGCCCAGAGAGGTTTTGCCAATGACACCGGCACTGGCTACAACCTCGCCTCGAATATGACACTCTACACTCCCACAGCAGCGACTTATTATATTGACGGGTTTTCCATGGACTCAACTCAAATTAAGTACTGGAATAATGGCTCACAAGTCGGTACTACCATCACTGGAACATGGACAGGGGCTCCAGCTCCATATATGTACCTCGGCTCCTTTTTAGGTTCTGCCGCAGGCACACAGAACATTACGGATATTACGATTGACTGGGTCAGAGCCCGTAAATTTGCTTCGACTGCTCCATCAGCTGGTTCACCCGGATCTGAAGAAAAAGGTCCAGGACCAATTGGGTTTTGGAGGTTTGACGAAGGGTATGGCACCACAATCAATGATTCAACGGCAAGTAACGTGGACGGTACGCGTTTGACTTCTACTAGCAGTTTCGGAGATGGAGCAGATGGCAGTATTACAGTATCTGGCAGTAAAAATTTAAACACAGAGATTATTGCTACTGGTCGTTCTACCTATGCTGACGGAATCGCGTATCGTGTAGTTGCTCCTGCCGACAGTGCAACCTCTGTCGCACGTCATAGCGGCAGTGTCACTCTTAGTAACGGAATTGTGGCTGGAGATGAAGTCTTGCTCATAAATCTCTTGGGTGGGGCAACAGATAGTGCTGATGTGGGGAATTACGAAATTAAAACAGTTGATTCGGTCTCAGCTTCTACTATTACGTTTACCTCTGCTATTACCAAATCATATGATGGCACGACTGCGAGTAATCAATTTGTAGTGGTCCAAAGAATACCCAATTACACCGATGTCACTGTTAGCAGCGGTGGGACTATTACTGCTTCCACTTGGGATGATCTAGCTACAACCCCCACGGGTGGGGCTGGATATTTGACTGGCATCGTTATTTTCAAAGCAACAGGAACGGTAAGTGTAGGATCGGGCGGGACTATAAGTGTGGCTGGGAAAGGATACAAAGGTGGGGCTGGTGGAGCGGCTGGATCTTTTGGAGGTAACAATGGAGAAAGCTATGATGGTTCTCAAGGTCGAGGAGGCGATGGAGCGAGCGCTGGCGAAACCAAAGGTGGAGGAAGATCGGGTAATGAAGCGACAACTTCTCCAAACAACGGATTTGCTCGTGGCAGCGGGGGCGGAGGAGGTTCGGATGGATCAACTAATGCTAATGAAGGTGGTGGAGGTGGAGGCGCAGGAGGAGGTTATGCTGGGGGTGGTGGTGGAGGTGGCGGTGCAGGAGACGGCTTCGAAGACGGTTTAGCTGGAGGCTCAGGCGGAGCAGTTGGGATAAGTGGTGGAGGTGGCGGTGCAGGGTGTTATGATGCCGTTGATTTCGGTCATCCAGGACCGGGAGGCAATGCCGGCAGCGCTGGATCAAACACTAATGCTAACTGTGGCACCAGTGCAACTGGAGGAGAAGTTGGCAGCGGGGCTACCAGTGCTAGTGGCGGTGGGGCCGGAAACAATGCTGGTGGTAGTGGTGCCGGAGGTGGAGGTGGAGGCACTTATGGCGATGTGGCCTTAGCCGACCTCTTTTTTGGCAGCGGTGGCGGTGGCGGAGGCGGGGGTCAACGCGCAGTTGACGTTGCTGGCGCGAATGGGCAAACCGGAGGTGGCATTACCTATATTGCCGGCCGTACTGTGACAGTCACAGGTTCAATAACAGCTAAAGGTTCTGACGGAGTTACCAATGCTCCCAGTGGTGCTGGCGGTGGAGGTGGCGGTGCAGGAGGTTCAATTTACATTGCTACTAACCAAGTAACTTTGGGTAGTTCACTCGTCTTAGCTGGTGGTGGCACCTCCTCACCGGACTCTGGCCAACCTGGAGGTCGTGGAGGAGGTGGCGGAGATGGTCGTGTTCATGTTGATTATGTATCTAGTCTTTCCGGAACGAGCAGCCCAACGGCTGACTCCAGTGTAACTACTACAACTTCAGCTACTTGGAAGACTAGCAGCGACTGTTACCAATTTAATTGTTTATTCTACGATGGTTCGGATGATGTAGTCACTGTAGCTAACTCCAGCACAATTGATTTAGATGACCAATTAGCAGGTGCGTTTACCTTTGAGACTTGGGTTAGGGCTAACTCGGATGGCGAAAATGATGTCGGCAGAATCTGGAGCAAAGGTGTTAATACTTATGCTCGGATTACCAATGAAGGCAGTGATGGTTTGGCAGATTTAGAAGTTAAACTAGATCTGGCTACAACTGATGCCACAGTAACTATTACCAATGCCATAACTTTGGATAAATGGCAACATATAAGCGTTGCTTATACCGATGATGGGGATGATGAAATTACAGTTTATATCGATGGAATAAAGGCCGGTGCCAGTGGCGATGGGTCCGGAGCACCTGCAGAGGAAGGTAATGATTTATTAATTGGAGGCACAGAGACGGCTAACTTCCATGGTTTTATTGATGAATTTAAGATTTATAACTATGAACGTTCTACTGATCTTGTAAAAGTCGATGTCAATGGACCAGCTGCTCCCAAAGGAGCTGGGGTCGCGTTTGGCGGAAATCAAAGCTATCTCTCTGATGGGTTGGGAGGATATTGGAACATGGATGAATCATCGGGAAGCCGGTCTGACAGTTCGGGTAATGGAAATACTTTAACGGATAATGCTACGGTTGCCTCAGCAGTGGGAAAATTCAGCAATGCAGCTGATTTTGAAGCTGATAACAGTGAATACTTAAGTATTACCGACAATGCCAATCTGAGTGCAGGGGATGTCGACTTTACCATCAGTGCCTGGGTAAACCTGGAAAGCACAACGGATGATAGACATATAGCAGTCAAAGGAACCGCAAACACCGCCGCCGGATTGGAATACCGGTTACGCTATGATACAGACGTATCGACCTTTCGTTTCTTAATATCTGATGGTACCAATGTGCCTCAAGTCCATTCCGCTAACTTGGGCACACCGTCCACGGGTACTTGGTATTTCATACTGGCTTGGCATGACAGTGTCAATAACCTTATCTACATCCAGGTAAACGACGGCCCTGTGAACTCTGCTTCTGCCACCGGCGGATCTCAAGACACTAGTGGCAGCTTCAGAATTGGAGCTTCAATCGACGCCTCTCCGGCCCAGTTTATGGATGGCAAAATTGACGATTTTCGCTTTTACAAAAAGCTGCTTTCCATTCAAGAACGCTCGCGACTTTACGACTGGGGGCCAGGACCGGTGGGGTATTGGAAAATGGACGAAAATACAGGCACATCGACTACTAATGACTCTTCAACTAGTGGAGATGCAATGACCATGACCAGCATGGAAGAAACTGATTGGGCACCTGGAAAATACGGCAGTGCTCTCGATTTCGATGGATCGGCTGAATATTTAAATCATGCAGACGACCTTCTTGCTTTTGATAGTTTCACTATCTCAGCGTGGATCAAGCCTGATGCCGTTACTGGTGTAATATATATGCAAGGGACAACCAGTGCTTCCTTTCCCTATTTTTCCTTTAGCGTGTTTACAAGCTTCCTATGTGTTGGATCCAGAAACGATGCCAATACTGAACAAGATGCAGGTTGCTCCTCATTTACGGTCCCCACTGGCCAATGGAGCTTCGTAGCTGTGTCTAAATCTGGCGCCAATATTACTTACTATCTTAATGGGACAAAGAACACTTCCACGATTGCGACTGCTGGCACATATAACAATTTTGCCCACAGCACCATTGGCGTGCTGCGAAGAGACACTAATGCTTCATTTTTTGATGGGAAGATTGACGACGTTCGCATCTATCAGTACGCTAGAAGCGACAAGCAAATCATCGAAGACATGAACGCTGGCCATCCAATGGGTGGCTCGCCGGTAGGTACACAAATCATTCACTATAAACTTGACGAACAGCAAGGGACGACTATTAATAACTCTATCGCTTCACAAGCATTTACTGAAACGATGACTGGTGGTACTTGGAAAGTGGCCGGCAGTTCTACTTGTAAGATCAATGGTTGTCTTGATTTTGATGGGTCTGATGATGTGGTCACCGTCACGAATGCTGATGCTATTGATTTAAATGTGGGACTGGTCTCAGGTTTTACCATTTCTTCTTGGATCTATGCTGATAGTGATGGAGAAGGAGATACAGGCCAAATCTGGCAAAAAGGTACAGCCTCATTTTGTCGAGTCGACACTGAATCAGGTGGAAGTCTGGATGTGCAGTGTAGTCTCGATTTGGCCACTACAGATGCCACACTGAATATTTCCGCTCCTATTACTACCGCGTCGTGGAATCATGTGGTAATGACGTGGACTGACGATGCAGACGATGAAATAAGCATTTATATCAATGGAAGACTTAGGGGCACATCAAGCGATGGCAGTGGAGCCCCGGCCGCCGATGCTAATAACTTCCTTATTGGTGGCACAACCACGGCTAACTTTGACGGGCGCCTCGATGAATTTAAAATTTATAGTGCGGAGCTGTCAGCTTCAGAAATTCTTATAGACATGAACGCAGGTTCTACTGCGGCCATGGGTGGAGTATTAGGAACTCAAAACAATGAAGGTTTTGCAGGAAATCCACCAGTTGGCTGGTGGAAGCTTGACGACAATACAGGAAGTACCACCGTGGATTCTTCTGGTAATGGTATAACGGGAACTATAACCGAGGCAGTTTGGACTCCTGGTAAAATTGGTTCAGCATTAAACTTTGATGGTGTTAATGACGGTGTCGATCTAGGCATCAATGCTGTTTCCCCCAAAATCTCTGGTGCCGCCAAAGTTACTGTTTCCGCTTGGGCAAATATTGAGACTTATCCGGCAGATGCTAGTCGTGAACGCATCTTGTCAGTTTTTATGGCCAATGGCACCACCGCTCTCGCTTTAAGTGTCTTTGATGATTCAGGTCAAATAGAGGTGGCCGGCCGCAGCCAAACCACTGACGGTTTTCAAACTGCGCGAGTGACCTCTGCTATGCAAGGCAGCTGGCATCACTTTACGGGCGTCTTCGATTATGCTGCCGATATCATCTACGTATACATAGATGGACAACTCCAACTTACCCAGGCGGTCACTTTTGGCGCCACTAGCTACACGCCTGGGACCCCAACTACTAGTACTGATAGTTTGGGCACATCTGTAAGCGAGTTTGTTGACGGAACAATCGACGATGTGCGTATCTATAACTACGGTTTAACTCAGGCCCAAATAAGTTATATCTACAACCGTGGAGCACCAGTAGCATTGTATAAATTCGACGAGTGTCAGGGAACGACTGCCAACAACGGCGCGCCGGCAGCCTCAGGGGGCGATTCAGGCTTAGATGGAACCATTACTCCTGGAGCCGGGGCGAATACAACTGTAGGTACTTGCGGTTCAGGCACAGCATCAGAAATGTGGAACGACGGCACCACTGGTAAAAGAAATGCCTCGCTCGGGTTTGATGGAACTGACGATAATATATTGGTAACTGATAACACCGCCATAGACATTGGTAGTCAAATAACTCTCAGTGGTTGGTTTAATGTCACAGATACTGCTAATAATAGAGCCTTAATAGGCAAGGTAGCAGAATATATCGTTAGAATTGATACAGATGATACCTTCAACTTTTTCCTCTACGACGGAGTTGATTATGAACCGCGGCTCGCGGCAGCAACTAATCCCAGTGCGGGCGCCTGGCACCACTTTGCGGCAGTCTACGATAGTACCCTTGCATCTAATCACCAAAAACTATATATAGACGGGGTACTAAGTTCTCAGCAAGATAGATCTATAACGACCAGTGCGACAGTCAACGATATGACCATGGGTCGATTTACGGCGGCTAATTATTTCGAAGGCCAACTCGATGAACTACGAGTTTATAACTATGCCCTAACCGCAGATCAAGTCAAGCGCGAGTATAATAACGGCGCAATTTTCTTTGGACCGGCCACCGGATCACCCTAAACTCTCACCTGCGCACAATGCTCTTCTTATACAAATCCAAGTTCTCAATGGCAATACCAGTGCCCCTAACCACACACAACATGGGTTCTTCAGCTACATGACAAGGAACTCCAGTCAGTTCTGTCAAAAACCTGTCAAAATTTCTGAGCATGGAAGTGCCTCCGCTCATGACTATGCCTTTATCAATAATGTCTGAAGCCAATTCCGGAGGAGTTTCTTCTAACACCCCCTTAGCAGCTCCTACTATCTGTAACAAAGTAGGTCTGATGGCCTCAGTTATTTCAGTGGAAGTTATGGCAATTGCCCGAGGTAATCCAGTCACATTGTCTCTCCCTTTTACTTCCATAATTTCTACAGGTTCTAAGACCGTTGCTGAACCAATTCTAAGTTTGACGGCTTCACTAGTAACATCACCAATTAATAAATTATGGCGTCGCCTCATGTAGGCCACTATAGACTCATCAATTTTGTTACCCGCCACTCTGACACTTTTGTGAACTACCACCCCGCCTAAACTGATTACAGCAGCTTCTGCAGACCCGCCACCTATGTCCATGATCATATTTCCTGAAGGATTAGCAATGGGAATTCTGGCTCCGATGGCCGCAGCTAACGGCTCGTCAATTAAGTAAGCTACTTTGGCTCCGGCAGCCAGAGTGGCATCTAAGACGGCTCGCCTTTCCACCTGAGTTACCCCGGCCGGAACACAGATCATCACTTCCGGCTTAAACAAAAATACCCGCCCACACACTCTTTGAATGAAAAAGCGCAACATGGCCTCGGTCACCCGGTAATCCGCAATCACTCCGTCGCGCATGGGCCGACTGGCCACAATATTACCCGGAGTTTTACCCAGCATTTCTTTGGCGGCCGTACCCACTTCAATGACCTGGCCATCGTCAAGTCTGACCGCTACCACAGTCGGCTCCTTGAGGAGAATGCCCTGACCGGCTACCCAGACTAAAGAGTTGGCCGTGCCTAAATCAATGCCAATGCGTTTGTTGAACATGTTTACTTTTCAGGATAAATGTTAAAATTGACCAACTTAACCTAAATCTGCTTATTTTAAGATAGGTTAAACTACGCTGTGCGCTCCCGCATTCTACTATTCGCTGCCACTCTAATACTAGTACCCCTTTTGACCTATTTTGTCATATTATTTGCTAGAGGCTACCGACCAAATCGAGATAGCGGCGGTAGTTTACAACCAACCGGAATTCTGGCCGCCACTTCTTTCCCGGACGGAGCTCAACTCTACATTAATAGTCAGTTTCGCTCCGCCACTAACTCCAATGTCAACCTGACCCCCGGGACTTACGAAGTAGAAATCAAAAAAGATACTTACTTCCCCTGGAAAAAAACAGTGGAGATTAAACCTGAAGAGGTCAGCCGTACCCAGGCGGTACTCTTCCCTACCGTTCCCTCCCTGCGGGCCATTACTACCGCCGGGGCAGATTTACCTACACTATCTCCCGACGGCACTAAAGTGGTCTTTATTCAGACTCAAACTAACCGCACTACAGCTGTATTTCTCTTAGACTTAACTGATTCTCCTTTGGGTATTCTCAACCGGGATCCTAAACTATTGTCTTCCCTGTCAACTAAGATCTCCGGGTTGAAGTGGTCACCTGACTCTAAACAGGTAGTCTTATCCGCCTCAAACAGCTCATACATAGTGGATGTCTCTGCCGGTAATCCCCAACCGACCAATATTACGACCGACCTCCCTTCTTTACTGGCTGGGTGGGAAAAGATTCAGCAAACCCGGGAGAGTCTAAAGTTTGCTGCTTTGCCTAAATCTCTTCAGGAAATCCTGGCCTCCTCTGCCGCAGGCCTGGTCTGGTCTCCTAAAGAAACCAAAGTTATGTATACCGCCACAGCCTCAGCCACAATTTCTGATAATTTGGTGCGCCAATTACCCGGTTCATCTACTCAAACTCAACAACGCAATCTCAAGCCCGGAAACGTTTACGTGTATGACCTAGAAGAAGACCGCAATTTTGCCATCGGCTCGGTCAAATTTGAGATCCGTAAAGGCAACTTCGAGATTATAGAACCTCATCGGTTGAGCTGGTTCCCCACCAGTGCTCATTTTATTAAGGTCGATCAAGGGGCAGTCACCATCACTGAATACGATACCCAAAACCCAACGGTGGTTTACTCAGGTCCCATGGAGGACGGTTATGCACTGCCTTACCCATCCGGCCGGCAGCTGTTGATTCTGTCTAATCTCAATCCCACCCTGTCAAAAATTGCTAATCTGTATGCGGTGTCTTTGCGCTAGCCTGTTCTTCCTTCTCGGTGTTAGCCTTCATGTTTCGAGTGGTGATTATGCCAAAGGCCAACAGGGATAGCGAAACCAGAATTAAGACCGCCGCCTGACGGATATAAGCTGGAGTAGTGAGATTGACTACATCTTGTATGGGTGAGGCTATAACTAACAGCCAATTCTGGGTTTCTAGTTTAACCGGAGAGTAAGCGATTAAACGAACTTCCAAACTGCCTCCGGAATTCAGATAGGCTGTCTCTAGTTTTCCTTCCTGGTTAGCCGCTAAAGCGGCCTTCATTTGGTTACTTAAGGTCTGGCCGCCTAAGAATGAATTGGCTTGCGGAGACTCAAAAATATTTGATCCGACCGAGTCTGGAGTCAGATTACTGTACAACAGATCCCCATTCTGATTGATCAAGTATACTTCAGTCGAGTCAGAGATTTTCATTAAACTCAGAAAGCGTTCAGTCAAAGGCTCGAGTATTACTGAAACAGCTACTACTCCCCCAAATAACTGGTTCTGATATACCGGGGCTGCCACCGGAACTATAGTCTGACCTTTGCTACCACCCATTCGGCTAATAACTGGCTTACCAATGAAGTATTCATCTTTGATAATTTCATCTTTTACCTGGAGGTAATAATCCCGATCCGCCACAGATGCCCCCGTATCCCTGGTTCCTGAAATGTTCGAGTTTAATTCGACCAATCCATCTTTATTAGTCAAAATTATGCCTCCGATTAATCCATCTTTACTCCATTGTTCCACAAAGCCATCCAGATCTTGAACTGTTTCCTCGTTCCTGTGTTTCATGCTGCTCAGTTTTGACAAAGCCACTATTGACCTGGCCCTGGCTTGAAAAAAGGTAGTTAAATTAGCCGTCTGTGACCTGGCCAGTATCAGCTCGCGAGTCAATAGCTCATCGGTCAGAGCAGATTTGCCTCCCCTCCCCAAGACGAAGTAAAAAACCAACCCTAATCCAACGATGATCAATAGGCCGGATATCCAAGTTCTTACCGGCAGTATTTTCCGGAACATACCTCTTAAGTTAGGGCTAAATTCACTTTATTGTCAATGGCATCTTGCCCAAATCAAGATTGTTTCTCTTTTCTGGCACAAATTTTCCCAGTTATGATACACTAAATTTAATGCGCCAGTGGCATCTTTTATCGGTAGTTGTAGTTTTGGCTTTAAATACGATTGGGCTAGGCATGGTCTATTTGCGGTTGAATAAACCTCTGCAAATGTCTGCGACTGCCTCTTTGGAAGCGGTTCGCCTCAATACTGCCGAAATTTCCGATAAATTAGTCAATATTCAGGACCAGTTGACTCGTTTACAAACTCCGCAGACTAACTCTATTTTAGGTCTGGCTTCTGCCAAGTCCGATCAATTATCAGACTTACTTCCAGATATACCAAACAGTGCAACTAGTGTATCACTTCGCTACATTAGTGTGTCAGAAGATTTTACTGATTCAGTCGTAATCTATAAGGAACAGGCTGATTTCTCCTCTGTCATCGGCCAACTAGTTCCCGGCCAAAAATATCCATTCTCTACTAAATTAAGTGACTGGTACCAAATTAATTTATCGGGTGGCAAAACCGGCTGGGTTAAAGCTGCTCACGTACATGAAGTGCTATGACTAAAATGAGCTCGCTCTTCCTGTTCTGGGTGACCCTACTGGCGATATTTATTTCCTTAACCAGTTTAACCACTAAAGCAGCCTTGCCCGGACAGGTATTTCAAATTTTGTTTTTGCCCATTCCTGTTTATTTGGTCTACACTTTAGTCAGCCACTGGTCGAATCATGCTTCACTTTTTGACTCCCAAAGTGGCTGGAGAAAAATAATCGTTTACTATTGTTTCATTGTTTCCCTAACCCTAGTCATAGCCAGCTTTATCTCGGCCAAAACTATTTCCCAAATAATCAGTTCCTTAGTCTTTTCTCCCTTGGCCATCTACTTTTTCTGGCTGGCTTTACCTCGATACCAGCAGGCTTTGCCCCTGGCCCAAATCCCCAAAAAGAAAGCGGCGATTGTTGAACCCGTCCCGCCGGTAAATGCTAGCTTAGACGGAGAACGGCGAGATTTTCTCAAACTTATTGGAACCGCCGGAGTATCTATTTTTCTGTATAACCTGCTGTTTAGAAGAGACGCCGCTCCCCTGTTCGGCAGCAGTTCGGCTTCGACTACCCCCCTAGCCTTGCAAAACGCCCAAGGAGAAGTCATTAATCCGGCTGAGAGATCTCCTACCCAGGGCTACTACATTTCTCAAATTGACGATTCGACTGTCTCGTATTTCGGCTTTATTAATAATCTGGGCCAGTGGTTCATTATGCGCCAGGATACAGATAACTCCTATCGTTATACCCGAGGGGACAAAAACTTCACCACTAACTGGGCCAAACGCATAAAATTAACTTACGACTCCTTTGACAACGTCTTTTGACAGACTTATTAGCCTCAGTTAAGATGGTGATAAACTACATATATGGCAGCGACTGTTGAAATTGACGAACAAAATGGCAATTCTGGTTCCCCTACCTTGACTCATAATATTGGCAACTCCAATATGGGTAGCACTGACACCGCTAATATGAACCCTACCGCCTACCCCATTGTTCCCGGAGGAAACTCCTGCGAAAAGTGGCAACGTTTCCATGTCACCGACATAGGTACTTCAACCAGGATAAATAACCTGAAAGTGTGGCGCAGCGGTTCTTTGGGTGCCGACGCCATCCATATGACCAATGCCCGAACATCAGATTATGGCGGATCAACATATGCTACCCCCACCGCCGACCCCTCAACCGTAGCTAGCCAAATTATGCCAACTTCAACCCCGGGTTCCGCAAATCTGGGAATAGGCGGCAGTCTCAGTGGCACGATCAGTTCTAGTGGGTATTCTGACTTTCTGGTGCATCAAATTCAAACCACGGCCACAGCTTTAGCCGGCAACAGCACAACCATGAACTATCAATATGATGAGACGGCTTAACCATGCTTAAACACATTTGTGGCCAATGCAACAAGGCATTCTCCTCTGAAAAGGCATATCTACACCACCAGTGTCCTACTACCGGATCTACCCCGGTGCAGTCCCCACTCCCCCAAACTCAACCTAAAGGCTCGAAGTTAACTGAAAAAAACATTGTGGCTGCTGTCCGAACTCTTCGCCAAGCTAAACAACATGTCTAAATTCAAATTCTTCCGCAAAGACCTAAATCAGTGGATTAGTGCCCCCGAGGAAATGTGGCAGTGGGAAGCTTACTATGAAGATGGCCAGATACTAAAACAGTTCGGCGAAGACGGAATATTTCATCAATTTGCCGAAATTAATCAGGATCAGCTGGCCATGTTTAAAATGACTTCCCGCCACCATCCCCAAACCTACTCCCTTCTCTTTTCTGATCCTGGCATGAAACTTATTCACTTTTACAGAAATACCATTTTGAATGCGGGGGTTGAATCTGAACAACGGACCCGGCTCTACTGTTTCGGTTACGAAAAGAAAATCGGTTCTAAAACCCACAAAGTAATCATGATTATCACTCCCCCAAATGGTCTGATCGTTACTGAAAACCCGGCTCTGGTTACTGGCATCTGAATCCTAGCTAAAGACACACTTTCTTTTTTTCCGGTTATTAGGTAAAACGTTTCTTGATAATAGTGTGAAGGAGTTCGTCCATTTAGTTACTCCAGTGCAGGCCATGCCCATACTAGGGGTCTGTGCTAGAAATACAATTCACCCATATGGCCCATTCAGGTCTACTTTCTATCATTATCCCCTCCCGAAACGAAATCTTTCTGCAAAAAACGGTAGAGGATATTTTAGCTAAGGCTACTGGAGAAATTGAAATCATCGTTGTCTTGGATGGGTATTGGCCGAACCCGCAATTAAAAGACGACCAGCGCGTGATTGTTTTGCATCGGGGAAAGGTCATGGGTATGCGAGCAGGGATCAACAGCGCAGCCGCTCTGGCTAAGGGCAAATATTTGATGAAGTGTGATGCCCACTGCATGTTTGCCCCGGGATTTGACCGGGTACTGGCTGCAGATTGTGATGACAATTGGGTAGTCGTCCCCCGTCGATATCGACTAGATGCAGAAAAGTGGGAAATTGAGCAACCGTCTGAGAGAGAACCCGCCATCGACTACCAATATATTATGTATCCTGGAAAATTCCGCCCCCCATCCTTACACGGGTTCAGGTGGGATAACAGAACCCAAACCAGAAAAGATATTTCAGTTGATGATTTGTTGTCTTTTCAAGGATCGTGTTGGTACATGACCAAACGTCATTTTGAGAAACATGGATTTTTAACTATTGAGGGATACCAGGGTCTACCTCAACAGGAAGCTGAAGAGATAGAATTGACCACCTGGCTATCGGGAGGGCGAGTCGTAGTCAACAAAAAGACCTGGTATGCTCATATGTTCAAAGGAGCAGAACATGGCCGGGGTTATTTTGTCGATGAACGGGCCTCCCGGGCTTGCTATGAATTTTCTTATCATCACTGGGTTAATGAAAATAAAGAAGGGTTTATCAAGTTAATCGAGAAGTTCTGGCCTCTACCTGGCTGGCCTGAAAACTGGCAGGAAAGGTTATACTCATGATCTCAGTACTAATTCCATCCCGGAATGAGGTTTTTCTTATAAAAACGATTCAGGATATATTGGCCAAAGCCGAAGGGGAAATAGAAGTAATAGCGGTGATTGACGAAAATTGGCCGACAGAAGCGAAGAGGGAATTTTGGTCTACCCCGGCAAAGATTTCTGATCCCCGGGTTAAATTTATCCATCCCGACACTCCAAAGGGAATGCGCTGGGGTATCAACAATGCTGTTAAAGAAGCTCGGGGCGAGTACTTACTGAAGTGTGACGGACATTGTCTGTTCGCTCCCGGCTTTGACCAGACCCTGCTGGCCGATATGCAAGATAACTGGATTGTTATTCCCCGCAGGTACAGCCTGGATGCAGAAAATTGGGCCATTGAGAAAAATGGCAAACCGCCTCGGGATTACCACTTTCTGTGTTATCCCTATCTGAACAAAGATCATGATGAGGGCATGCACGGGGTAGAGTGGAAAGCCAGAGGTTATGAGCGGTCTGATCCCCAGTATGACATCGATGACACCATGAGCTTTCAGGGCAGCTGCTGGTTTATGAAGAAAACCTGGTTTACTGACTTCCTGAAGGAGATGGACGAAGAGCACTACGGCCTGTTTGCTCAGGAACCGCAGGAAATCGGGAATAAGACTTGGCTGGGTGGTGGGGAAATTAAGGTTAACAAGAAAACGTGGTATGCCCACTTACACAAAGGGAAAAGATATGGGCGAATGTACCATATAAGTCAGGGGGAAATCATTAAAGGCCATAATTACTCAGCAACTTACTGGATGAGTAATACCTGGCCGGAACGTATTCACGATTTGCCTTGGTTAATTGAAAAGTTCTGGCCTGTACCTACTTGGCCTGAAGACCGGAGCCTGTGGACTGAGGAAGGGAGAAAACACATCACTCAGTCGGGGGAAAGAATCTGAAAGAAATAATTTATGGCTAAAGTCAGTATCATCATTCCTTCCCGGAATGAAACATATGAAGTTCAGCCCGGAGTGACAGTATTACAGCGGATGATCCGGGATATTTACGAGAAAGCTACGGGCGATTTTGAGGTTTTGGTCGCTTTTGATGGTCCACCATACCAGAAAATTCCCAAGCATTCTAATTTGAGAGTCTTAGAACTACCGGACCCGATCGGATTAAAACCCTGTGTGAACTTAATGGCCGGATTAGCTAGGGGTAAATATCTATATAAATCTGACTCACACTGTATGTTCGGTAAAGGATTCGATGAAATTCTCCAGACAGATATGGAGGATAACTGGCTGGTGACTCCCCGCTTCTATGTCCTCGACGCGGAAAATTGGAAATGGCAGGATGAGAGACATTACGATTATTTCTTCCTGCACTGTCCTCTGACTGATCCAGGTGGTTTCAAATTTAAGGCCGGCGGTCATTGGCCACAAAGAACGGCTGAGCGGGAAAGTAAACCCGAATATGATATAGATGAAACCATGCAAATGCATGGATCTGGTTGGTTTGTGGCAAAAGAGTTCTTCTGGAACAATTTCCGGGGTATGAGCTCAGAAGGGTACGACAACTTTGCCATGGAACCACCAGAGCTATGCCTGAAAACTTGGCTCGGTCCGTGGAACGGCAAGGTGATGGTCAACAAGAAAACCTGGTACGCCCATATGCATAAAGGCGGCCAACGGCCTCGGGGATGGCCTCTTTCAAACGAAAGAATACGGAAAGCCTATGATTGGTGTGCCCGGTACTGGATGGGCAATAAATGGGAGGATCGGGTTCACGACCTATCCTGGTTAATCGAAAGGTTTGATCCCGTCCCTACCTGGCCAGACAACTGGAAACACCCTTACAAAAAATGGTTAAAGGAGCGACATGGCTAGATGGAGCAGCGCCCCAATTTTCAAGTTCGGTTCACACCTGCCGGTATTAATTAAGGCTTTATCTTTAGCTGATGGCCCTGCTTTAGAGATGGGTATGGGGATGAGCAGTTCCATTGTGATGCATTGGCTGTGTGCGGCTAAAAAACAGTTGTTAGTTTCCTACGAGAATGATCGCGATTTCTTTAAATGGCCTCTGGAGGCGAATAGATTTGATTGGGAGTTACATAAGGTCATTTATATAGAAGATTGGGACAAGGCTGATATTGAAAAGCCTTGGGGAGTGGCTTTTATTGACCATGTCCCATCAGCAAGACGCAAAGTGGATATTAAGCGCCTGGCTAACTATGCCCAATATATTGTCATTCACGATGCAGAGGGGCGGCATAACTCTGTTTTTCATTACGAAGAAGTTTATCCGTTATTCAAATGGAAATATGACTACAATGACTATTTCCCCAAAACCTCAGTTTTGAGTAATTTTGTTGATTTAACTAACTTTACGGTGTGACTATGAAAATTGATGTTTACTCTAATATGCATAACGAGGAAGTTATCCTGCCATTCTGGTTACGACATTATGAAACCATCGCAGACCGCATCTTCATTTGGGAAGATGAGTCTACTGATGCCACTAAAAAGATACTCAGCAAACATCCAAAAGTCACTTTTCTCCCCATGGAAAAACATGGTGATGACGATGTGTACTGGACGACTACTTTGTTCCCTCAATATGAGAAATATAGCCGTTGTGTTGCAGACTGGGTAATTATTGCTGACGCTGACGAGTTTATCTATCACCCTCACCTCTTAAATGTTCTCGAGGAAGAAAAAAGGAAAGGAACTCAGGTTATTCAATGTTCTGGTTTCACAATGATTTCAGAAGGATTACCAACTACTACTGGGCAGATTTATGACGAAATCAAGATAGGTTTACCGGACAAAACGGAAAGTAAATGGACCATCCACTCAGCAAATATCCGGGTTCGTTATCCCAAAGGTAGGCATGGTCCTATACATGAACATAATGCATTTGTACGTAATCGTGAAACTGGAATAAAATTACTTCATTACCGGTATCTGGGAGAAAAGTATTTTGAAGAGCGTGACAAGAAAATTCTAGAACGTAACCGGATGGTGTATCACTTTAAAAAAGAATATTCACGCCAAGAAAGTCGTACTCGTCCGGACGGAACTAGAGGTCCGGTATTAGATTGGTATGCCGAACGTAAAGGCCGGGCCACAAACGTAGTTGATAATCTATGAACGATTTAGCCAAAAATGATTATTGGCGGGCCGTAATGTACGACCGCCTGCGAGAATCTCTCAGCCATGAATCAGTCAGCGGCGAAGGCGTGGAATTCGGAGGTTCCAACGGGATTATTCAAAATATGTTTCCCCACGTTGTCTGGGAAGTCCGCCGTTTTCCGAATTTTGATGTGACTAACGAATCCAGTTACGAAAGGAGTTGGGACGTCATTGTCACAGATCAAGTACTTGAGCACACCGAAAAACCCTGGGAGGCCATGCGCCTTATTGGGGAGCATACCACGCAAATAGCTATTATTACTGTCCCCTTCTTAATCGGCATCCATAATAGTCCTCATGACTTCTGGCGTATGACTCCCAAGGCAATTCATATGTTGGCCAAACCCTATTTCCCCCACATTGATATCCAAACCTGGGGAACTCCCAAGGCTAATAACTGGCACGCTATTTACAATCGCACCAGCCGCTTGATTGCCGCTGTCCCTGAAGCAGAGCTGGAAGCTGAACTTGCTGATAACAATACAGGAAAACCCTTTGTTATTTGGGCCATATTAAAAAAGTGACATGAAAAATACAGGAGAGAGACAAATTCCCAGTCTTCCGGGCACATTAGAGAATCTGGATATCAAACATACCCAACGCTATCAGTGGGCTTCCGCCTTTACCCACCACAAACGGGTATACGATATAGCTTGCGGAACAGGATACGGCAGTCTATTGCTGGAAGCCTCTACGTATACCGGATTTGATAACTCTGCTGAAGCTATCGAGTACGCAAACCAGTATTACGCAACGAATGAATCTGTGAAGTTTGCGGTTGTGGATGCTTGTGCTATGCCTAGCGACATAGAAATAACAGATGTCATCGTCTCCTTTGAAACTATAGAGCATTTAAAAGAGCCGGAGGCCTTTTTAGACTGGTGTTCTAAGCATAGCCAGATGTTAATTATCAGCTCACCTATCCGAGGTTCGTTTGGCAGAAGCCATTTCCATTTATTTGAATATAGACTAGAGCAATTTAGTCAGGTCTTGCATAAATATTTTTCCAAAGTAACATTGTTTACCCAGAAGCAAGATCAAGAAATTGTTTATCCGTGCCTACCTGAAGATAAAGGCGTAGCTATAGGAGTATGCCAACCATGAATCCAACTTTAGAATACCTAATCCAGAAATTTAATTTAGATATCAATACAAGGCCGCCAATTGAGGTTGGTCAGATCAACCGGACTATTATGACCAAGACCTTAGGCGAATTAGGCTTCCGGGTCGGAGCAGAAGTGGGGGTGGCCCAGGGTCATCACGCTAAAGTCATCTGTGAGAATAATCCCCAAATTCTGCTGTATGCCATCGATATTTGGGACCTCTATCCAGGATATGAGGAATACTCTGATCGAATTAGAAAGTACTACCAAGAGGCCCAGGAAAGACTGGCCCTCTATAATTGCAAACTAGTTAAAAAGTTCAGCATGGCTGCCGTCGAAGATTTTGCTGACAACTCTTTGGACTTTGTATACATTGACGGAGCCCACGATTACAAAAATGTGGCCATGGATATTTGCGAGTGGTCTAAAAAAGTGAAGGTGGGAGGAATAGTTTTTGGCCATGATTATAAAAGGTCTAGAGGTAAATATAGAGTAGATGTTAAAGATGTGGTCCCCTCCTTTTGTTATGCCAAGGAGGTGAGACCCTGGTTTGTATTGAAAAATGATATTAAAGACCCATTATTTGGCCAGGATAATCCAGGGTGGATGTTTGTGAGACAGGAGACCGACAGAACATAACTCTGTTCGCTGATATGTACGATCTCAGCATTCTTATCCCAGCTAGAAATGAAATGTTTCTGGCCAAGACAGTTGAGGATATTTTAGCCAATATCGAAGGCAACACGGAAATAATCGTCGTCGAGGACGGCGGTTGGTCTACTCCAGGCGTCCCTCAAAATGAGAGAGTCACTCTCATTTACCATCCGGTCAGTGTTGGTCAACGGGCGGCCACCAACGAAGCGGCTAAATTAAGCACAGCTAAGTATCTGATGAAGTGTGATGCACATTGTACGTTTGATAAGGGGTTTGATACAAAAATGATGGTCGCCATGCATGATGACTGGACTATGGTTCCCGTGATGAGAAATCTGCATGCTTTTGATTGGGTTTGTCCAGATGGTCATCGTCGATATCAGGGCCCAAGCGGTCCCTGCAAAGAATGCGGGAAGGAAACCACCAGAGATATCTTATGGAAAGCCAAAAACAGTCCCAATAGCGTTTCGTACTGTTTTGATTCCACTCCCCACTTTCAGTATTTTGGTGACTTTGCTAAGCGTCCGGAAGCACGCGGTGAGATTACTGAAACTATGTCGCTACAAGGTTCGTGTTGGCTGCTCACCCGAGAGAAATACTGGGAGCTGAATGTGTGCGACGAAAATTTCGGCAGTTGGGGCAGCCAAGGAATTGAGGTGGCCCTGAAAACGTGGCTTTCCGGAGGTCGGGTCATGTGTAATCATCGTACCTGGTATGCTCATATGTTTCGTACTCAGGGCGGAGATTTTGGTTTCCCCTACCCCATGTCGGGAAAAGATCAGGAACATGCCAAAAGTTATGCCAGAGATCTATTTTTTAACAACAAATGGCCACAACAAACCCAGCCTCTCTCCTGGTTAGTTGAAAAATTCTGGCCGGTTAAAGGCTGGACAGAAGAAGATTTAGTCAAACTGAAAGCCAATACTTTTAAGTTTTCTGAAAAGGATGTGGATACTAAATCTGCAGAAAGTGAGCCTGTGGACGAGAAGTTGACTCAGGGAGTTATTTACGATTCCAGTCTAAGTTTAAGTACCAGACCGGCAGTCAACCTCCCGATTGGTAACGAACCTAGCAAAGGCATCATTTACTATACCGATAACCAGCTTGACCTCAAGATTGCTCACGCTGTGCAAGAGCGGCTCAAACAGATCAGTGAGACCAAACACCTCCCCATCACGAGTTGTTCCTTAAAAAAAATGAGCTTTGGAGTGAAAAATGTTCACTTTCCCTCGTTAAAACGAGGTTACCTGACTATGTTCAAGCAAATTCTGGCCGGGTTGGAACATAGTAAAGCAGAAGTGGTCTTTTTCTGCGAACACGACGTGCTGTATCAGCCTTCTCACTTTGACTTTACCCCTCCGGACAAGGACAAGTTTTATTATAACGAGAACGTCTGGAAAGTAGACCCCCAGACGGGTCTGGCTTTGCACTACGACTGTAAACAGGTCAGCGGAATATGTGTTTATCGGGAAACGGCTCTTAAACACTATTCCAAGCGGGTAGAAATGGTTCAGAGAAACGGCTTCAGTATGAAGATGGGTTTTGAACCGGGAACACATCACCGTACCGAAAGAGTCGATGATTTAACTTCCGGAAGCTGGAAATCCCCGTTTCCTAACATTGATATCCGCCACGGACACAACCTCAG
>JAUSIY010000045.1 GCA_030647735.1 bacterium | reverse complement strand
CCTTACAGGAGGCTATGCTGACGGGTATACTAGTTCTTTATACAAGGCGAAAATAAACCTGGTTTTTCCGACTCCTACCCCTACTCCAACGCCTACGGACACTCCCGTTGCAAGAGTGTTTGTTATTCCTGGTATGGGGGCCAGTTGGAATGCAGATGCAATGTTGAATTGTAAGGATGAAGGATATGCGGGGAATTGGGAATTAGCTCCTTATGCTGAAGATATTTATAATCCGCTCTTACAAGCTCTAAACAGATCTGGACACGGCGTTACTCCTTACTATTACGACTGGAGAAAAGATGTGAGATCACATGTCCCCACTCTAGAGAGTTTAATTCAGTCCCAAAGCTCTAATTCATATTTGGTGGGACACAGTATGGGTGGACTACTAGGCCGGGCTTATCTGGAAGTAATGCGGGAAAATAGCCACTTAGATAAACTGTTGACTGTTGCCTCGCCACACCAGGGGGCGGTAACGGCCTATCCTGCTTGGTCTGCGGGAAAAATCTGGGAAGGAAATCTCGTCTCCAGAATCGCTTTATCTATCATCTTAAATAGATGTGGAAGTAACACCCACGAAGCAATAGTAAACCACGTACCTGCTGTCCAAAATTTACTACCTACTTTTGACTATCTATATCACAAAAAAGATGGGCAATTTTTAACAGTTGACACTATGGTGGCCCAAAACAATTTTTCCCCCACCAATTTATCCGTTCCCTTTTGGGGGGTCAATCTGGGAACTCTTTCTGGCCACGGAAAGGAGACTTTATATAGACTTGACATCAAAGACCCTTCCCACAGTGATGATCGATTAGGTATTTGGACTGATGGAAACCCTCTTAAACGATATTCAAACCGCAATGGGGACGGTACAGTTTTGGTATCTAGCAGCCAGATTTCCGGAGCGGATAACAGATTAGTAGATAACAAAAACCATTTACAAATAGTTAGTTCCGCCCAGGGAATAAACCAAATTTTGGACTTTCTAGGAATGACTACAGTACTTACTTCCACTTTGACTTCTCTCGAGTCGCCTGAACCTAATTCTGCTCTAATTATTCTTAGCCCAGATTCAGAAGTAACTTTCGAATCCGGACAAAATGCTAAATCTGCCCCAGGAATATCGGTTATCTTCTCTCCCACTCGTAAAGATTACCGCTTCTTAATCAAAAGTAAAAAACAAAGATCAAAAATGATTGTTGCCCAATTTCTCCCAGATAATTCATACCTGTGGAAAGAGTATCAACTCTCCCCAAATCAACGAAGCGGTTATCTCAAATATGATCCCAATAAAATTGGGAACAATATCTTGAACTGGTAACTCTATATTTAACTTAATCTCCTTCTTTTTACCTACCGGCAAAATGATATACTTTGTGTCAATAAAATGACAGCGCACCAAGAACGCATTTGGGGTCAGGCAGAAAGAGTAGCGGAAGAGCACGCGCGCGTTCAATCAGCTAAATGCTACAAGCAGTTGATTAATTTGCAGCGTAAGGGCGAGAAAGCTGATTTTAAGTTGGCTAAGCAAGTTGTGAATCGATGGAACAGTTGGGTTGAATATATCTCTTTTGGTGATCCACAAGAAATCTACGCGCATGAGGCAACTTTGGGAAAAACTAGGCGAGGACCAGTTATTCTCTTGGGAGAAGAAATAACTCCTGACGAAGACGACTACTAGTTAAGTGACCCCGGCGGGATTCGGACCCGCGATTTCCTGGATGAAAGCCAGGCGTCCTAGTCCACTAGACGACGGGGCCAAGCAAGGCAATTTTAACAGTTTTTACTTAGCAGTTCGACTGGGCAGGTACTAACTGTGTATAATTTGAGTTGGAAGTGAGCATAGGATGGCCGGAGAAAGATTAATTGATTTGTACTCAACCTGGGTAATTAGATTCAAGGGCTCCCCAGAAGACCTTCACACCGGCCCTGGAGTAAATGCTCTAGAACAAGTGCTACATCCAACTACATTTGACAGTCAGAAAATTCCCTTTAACCCGACAGAAATTAAGCTATTTGTGGTAGCTTTAGTCGCACTTCCTAATGCCACTGCCATTATGAATGATTGGTTAAAGGACAGACTCGAAACTGCCGGACTGGACCCAATATGGATGCTGCGAGTTCGGTTTATCGTTCGTCAGCAATTACAGCAGCTAACTCAAATTAAGGTATAATTAGCTTCGAGGGGCGGTAGCTCAATGGTAGAGCACCAGCCTTTTAAGCTGTGGGTTCTGGGTTCGAGTCCCAGCCGCCTCACCAAATGGAAATAATAGTCATCTCTGGACCCTCCGGAATTGGCAAATCACATTTGATAGCTGAGCTCAGTCGGCAGGGCGTTTATCCTTTGAAAGTCTATACAGACCGTGACAGACGACCAACAGAGTCGGCTTTCTCCGACCGAGTGCATTTATCTAAATCAGCATTTGACAATTCATTACAGGATTTTCTGTATTGGTTTGAGTTTCAAAACAACCGGTACGGTTATAAGAAATCAGATATTGATAAACACCGTCAGCAGAATACCCATATAGCTTTCAATATTCCTGCATCATATTTACCTCAATTATTAGAAAAAATTCCGGAAGCTATGGTTATCTATTTAAATGTTGACGGCAATTTTAATCTGATCAAAGAGCGGATGATTAAAAGAGACATTTCTCCAGATGAAACTGAAGAGCAAAAGCAGCTTAAACTAATAAGTATCCAAAAACGGCTGGACTTTGCTCAAAAAGAGCTGGAAAAACTAGCACAGATATTTTCTACATGTTTCGGCCATCCCAAAAGTAAGATTTTCACTATTCATAATGATGACACTCTTTATAAAGAGGTCATTCCCTACATCCTTAAACAAGTATAATCTCAGGTATGAAGGAAGCACCCGGAACTGGCCAGGTAGAATTTGACGGATATGTTCTAGAGAAGTTGGTTAGCGAGAATGAGATACGGGTAATGGTCCAGTGCTTAGCTGATGAAATTCATGGAGATTACCACGATCGACAGATATTACTGGTGGGAATTCTGAAAGGAGCAAATGTGTTCCTGGTTGACCTGATGCGCGATCTGGGTCGGGGGAACCCTGAAATTGGCCGTCCACCCATGCCGGTTGAGATAGATTTTATGCAAGTAAGCAGCTATAAAAACGAAAAATCGACTGGGGTTGTGCAAGAAATCCTCGGCCTAAGAACCGAAATAAGCGATCGGGACGTAATTTTAGTTGAAGATATATTAGACACGGGCAAAACTCTGTCGGGTCTGCTTCAGCAACTTGCCGGGCGTCACCCGGCATCACTTGAAGTCTGTGTGCTGCTAGACAAGCAAGACAGACGAGAAGTTCCTATTGACGCTAAGTACTGCGGCATGGCCATTCCAGATAAATTTGTTGTTGGTTACGGACTAGACGTTAACGAACATCTGCGCAATCTTCCTTATATAGGAGTAGTGATTGGTCGAATCTAGTAATACTTTTCCTCGTCAAATGTTGCGTCAACTTTATATCTCTTTCTTAACACAGCTTTTGCGATTTCATTAGCTTCCTGTTCAGACTTAGCTTTAGCATGAATTTCTGGAGAAATTACCGAGGTCACTAATAGTAGTTCTTTTCCTCGCATGTGGTTTACGTGCTCCACAGCTTCATGGGCAGCCCATAAAGCTACTTTAACACTATCAGGAGCGGTTCCTCTCGTCATCTTCAAAATTCGCTCAACACCAAGTCTGATCAATCCATGACCAGCTCCATTAAATCTGTAGAAAGCCGATGCCTCCTCACCGCTGGCCAAGACTGCCGCTGTATCAGTTATTAATACTCTCGGAGGCGTTCCCACATAATTCATCTCATTGAGTACTTCGATAACCGTTTCAAGAGCTTCTTTTACTATGCTTTCTGGAACAGTCCCAAAAACTTCAGTCTGTATATCTGGCCTACCTGGCAATTCATAATTCATGGGGCAATTATATCAAAATAAGCCTGTAGTAACTTAGCTTACGATTTTGCATCATGCCATGGCCTTCTCAATTATCATTTGAGTCTTTTCCTGAACTTGTTAAAATGCCCTCATGGTTGATTCAGAAAGAAGACCGCAGACAATTGTCTTTGTCAGACACGGTCAATCTAAAGCTAATGTAGTTCTCCAGGCAGAAAAGGAAGGTGACTTAAGTGGGTATACCCCCGAATATCGTGGCCTTGCTAACGCTGATATGGAATTAACTGAAACAGGTATCCAGCAGGCCCTTGCAGCAGGGGCCTGGATTAGAGCTCATATCAACGAGGGATATTTTGACGGCTACTATGTCTCATCTTTCCGCCGGGCTCAACAAACTGCCGGGTATTTACAATTACCTGAACCTGAAAATGAAGCCATCTGGAACATCCGGGATTATTTACGGGAACAGAGTTGGGGTTACTTTGACAGTCTCCCCCGCCACGAACGCGATGAGCTTTTTCCTCAAATAGCCGAGCAGCGGCAGCGGGACCGGCTACATTTGGCTCCCTTAGGTGGTGAATCTACATTTGACTTAGTCTTTAGAACTAAGATCGGGATTATCCAGACCTTATATCGTGAGCTAGTCGACGGAAGGGGTATTGCCGTCTCTCACGGAAATCTGTTATGGGCAGCCCGAATCGTTATGGAAGGACTTACAGCTGCCATGTACGAGGAACTTGATAATATCGATAATCCTCTGGACAAAATGCAAAACTGCCAGATACTGCAATACACCCGGGTTGATCCGCATAACCCCCAACATGTGGCCCGCAACTTTTCCTGGATGAGATCGGTCTGCCCCTGGGACACGTCTTTGTCCCGAAATGAGTGGCAGGAAATAAAACGACCCAAATTCACTAACGCTCAACTATTGGAGGGGGTCTAATTAATTCACCAAATTTTTTTGGAATCTGCAGAAATGTCTATTCCCAGTATTTCAGACCAGTCTCTATAAACATCTTCCCTTAGCTGGGTAGCATATCTAAATCTAATCATCAGGGCCAATACCGGAGAGAGACCCATTTCTTCCAGTTGCCGGTCACTTCTTCCTTCGATGGCTTTGGATATGGCTTGGACAGAAATAGCCAAATAGGCCAATTTTGGGGTTTTTTCTGTCATTAAAGTGGGCCTCTTTTATTTGTATTCTTCGTATCTAACCACATCCGCATTATGCAGGATCATATACTGCACGGCTCGCAAGTGCAAATTAGCCGGACTAATCCGGGCATCCCTACAGTCTTGGCCACCCGTAGATTTTAGCAGGTTAAAATCCCCAATAGTTGGGTTTATTTTCCGCTGGAGTCTTCTGCTTTAGCAAGATCAGAAATTAGGGCGATTTGCCCTCCGACCATGACCGGCGGCCATAAATACTCGTCACCATCTACATGTGGCTGGTCGACAATTTCTATTGCTCCTGTTGGATTTTCAGTTTCTGGCATTAAAATCACCTCCTTTGGGACATAAAAAAAGAGCCCTACGGCTCTGGTAACTAACAATATTTTGTCTCAGGTGATTCATGGCCCCCTGAGAAATATATATTAAGGATTTATAAGAGTATCTGTCAATGGCAATTTATTTCTGCACTACATCTCCAACCTGCAAACCGTACCGTTCTGTACTGCCAGCCGTTATTTCCAGCACTTGGTCTACCTTTACAGAGGGGGTAACTATTTGCGGCTGATTGTTAGTTTGGCTGGGAGGGGGTACCTGGGTGGTGATTTCCACTACTTTACCTCCCCGGATCCATACAAAATCCAGTCCAAACTGCATATCTTTCATCCAGAAGCTGTGCCTGTCCGGCTGGTCAAAATTAAACAGCATCCCTTGTCCTTCACCCAATTTAGATCTGCCGGACAGACCCCGTTGTCTGGCTACCTCAGTTTGGGCTATCTCTACCGTAAAACCAGTCTGGCCAACAGTAATTTTCCGGGTTCCGGTAATACGCTGCCAAAAAGAGGTGATTTTCTGCCGCCACACTGAAGTGGCCCCCGACTGGAGCGGGCCACTGGAAAAGGCCGTGGTACTGGTGATTTGCACATCAGCCAGAAGCGGACTGCCGGCTTTTTTAGACAAGTCATAGATTTCCCGATACGTCTGCTTAGGAGACTGACTGGGAGTGAGCAGGGAAAACCGGGCAAAGTCGCCGGCCCCAGCTGAGAGTAAAAAGGGGGTAATGGCGACAATCTGTGGATCCTGCCAGATTTGGGTAAAAGCGGTGGTAAAAAAGGGTTGTTCGTGCGGCCATCCTGTTTCAGTAATAAATATCGGCTTAGGTGTATACCCCAAAGACTGCAACAGTTTCTGCTCATAAGTGTAACTGGAAATTCCGTACCTGGTCTTGGAATGTGGGGGGGAGGAAAAAGCCGGGTTGGGATATGCATGTACAGCAATTCCGTCAATAGCTGTGTACCATTTCGGCTGCTGAAAACTGATTCGTCGGTAGAAATTCAAGGCGTCCCAAGATTGATTGGTCTGGGATGAGGACATATCCAGTCCGGCTGAGATGAGAAAGAAGTCATCTGAGCGGGCTTTGAAAATGCGCTGGGCATCTAAAAGTAAAGTGGCGTATTCTAAAGGATTCACCTCTTCTCCCCACTCGGCTGCGTGATTTACTTCGTTAAACATGACTACATATCTGTTTTTCACCGGCCAGGGCATATCAGACAAAAAGTTGGCAAAATCCACCAGATCTAAAGCATCCGGCTTGACCCAGGTTCCCCCGTCCGGATATGTAGCCAGTCTGACAATGGGAATTACATGCCACCGGCGAGCATTGGTAAAGAACGTAGTCCACTTTTCCCGGTCCAGATCGTTGCTTCTTAACACTATGGTGACATAACCCCAGTCTCCACCATTGCTGTTTACCAATTTGACAGCTGACTCAATTTCGGCCGAATCTAAAATGTGCACTCCCACCCGGTTATTAGGTACAGCCAAAGGATTAACAATGGCCATCACCGGTTGCGCCAGAGTCAAAAATATACCCATCAACAGGAAAAATGATTTCATGCCTTGATTATACCGAAGCTTTGCGGGCGTGACAGATAGCAATGGCTAGAGCGTCAGCCGTATTGTCGAAGTGGGTGCGCATACCCTTTTTTTCCCGGATATGAAACATAGTTTTTATTTTTTGTTTCATAACTTTTTTATCGGCTTTACCTGACCCCCCTACCACCAGTTTCACCTGCATGGGAGCGTAATCAAAGATGGGCACGTGTGACTGGTATACCGCCAGTTTAATCACCCCAATGGCTTGACCGACATCAATGGCTGTCAGAGCGTTGGTGGCAAAGAACAATCTTTCAATAGCTACCACCTGGGGTTGGAACTTATCTAAAAGGTCAGTGAACTGGTTAAAAATCATATCCAACCGTTGACCGTGCTCCATATCTTTAGATGTCTCCACCAGACCCATGTGAACTAGCTTGAAAGTATCATCTCCGTTAGTTTCAATAATGCCAAATCCTGAAGTGGCTTTGCCCGGATCAATTCCCATTATGCGCATGATCATTTATTATACTGCCTGCGCCGCAGATTCTGGCGGAGCAATTGGATTAGCGCATGCGGTACCAGGATCCATATCAGTTTAGGTGAAGAATCTTCTTCAGACTTATCTGACTTTTCCAACTCGGGCATTTCTTGGGGAGGATGGGCTCCGCCTTCATCTGCCCATCTCTCGTGAGCTAGGCTGTCTTCGTTTTCCATAGATGTAGGAGTCGGTTAATCCAGTTGCCTGTTGCTCATTTATGTTCAGCCAGAACCAACTTTCTCCGTCTTTTCCTGACTTCATCATTATACTGCTGATACCCGCTATCCCAAATTTTGGGGCAATAGCGATGAATGTACTCACCACAAACAACAAAAGCGGCAAATTCTCTACCGTCTTTGGAATAGTAATCAGCATCGTCAGCACCCATTGCTTCTGCGTCTGATTTGTTTTTTTTAGATGGCAATTCAAAATCCTTGAGGGGAACCGGAATTTGGTGGCGGAGATAATTTGTCTCTTCCAACCGCAATAAGTCTGCATGACTGGCTTCTTCTACACCTATGCATGTCCACAATTGGCCTAAGCTAGTATCATAGGTCATGCCTATTCCAAATGGCAAACTTTGGGTTGCATAGTAGATATATATTGAACCCGGAGTATTGTCTTCAATGGCGGCCAGGTCAACGCCTATTATTCTAGAGAGCATATCTGTTTCAGCCGGAAAATATCCACAAGTCCTAGTCTCAAGTGGCCAGGTACTCAGTTCACCTAATTCCGGATTAACTAGACCCTTACGAGTCAGTGCGTGCTGATATTGCACACTTAAATCGCGATTAATAACTCTGCCTCCACAGACATAGTTATAAAAATAGACCCCGTATAAAAAGGCCTCAAAATTAAGTTGCTGATTAGGAGTTGGAGTGTAATTTAGAGACTGATCCTTAATAAAAGGTGGAACTCGGGGGTCGAAATCAGCAAAGAAACCCCTCTGCAAATCCATTTCTTCCGCCACGCTAGGGAAGCCGCGGTGATTAGCGATTTCCTGGGCAGTCGGCAGGTTCTTCAGTTCACTTATTTCAACTGCCATATTGGGGTGGGCACTGAGGGACTCGAACCCCCGGCCTCCTCAGTGTAAATGAGGCGCTCTAGCCAACTGAGCTAAGTGCCCAAATTCCTGCCCAAATTTTACCATAGCTGAGATATAATAAATTTCATGCGCAAAGTTTTGGATGCTCTTCAACCGGTAGTCATGGCATTTGCCATCTTTATGATGGTGTATTTATTTCTGTTTCAGCCGCATAAGGTAGACGGTAATTCCATGTTTCCCAATTTTTATAATAAAGACTATATTCTGACCGACAAAGTCAGTTTCCGCCGGGGTAATCCCCAACGGGGAGATGTGGTGGTATTCCATGCTCCCCCGCCCAATGATGCAGACTTTATTAAAAGAATTATTGGCCTCGCTGGGGAAACCATCATGGTTCAGGATGGAATTGTCTATATTAATGGCCAGATACTGCCAGAGGTATATTTGCCCATGGACCTAAGAACCCAGGAGAAGTCATTTTTACGTAACGGCGTCCCCTACCAAATTCCGGCCGGTTACTACATGATGTTTGGAGACAACCGTAACTTCAGTTCAGACTCGCGGGAATGGGGCCCGGTTGCCGAAAGAGCCATTGTAGGTAAAGCCTTAGTCCGCTACTGGCCACCCAGCCGGGCAGAACTGGTCGCCCACGAAAGGTACGCTTTTTAATCTCCTTTCACTTCACCAGTAGGCTTACCCGCTCCTCTAGGACATGTACTGGGCTTGGAATAGTAAATCTTTAATTATCCTATAGGATTTGACCCTGACCCTTCGGGGAAGTAAAATTAGACATATACATGCTTACTCGACCCGAAAATTTCGAGTTAGATGATGTGCAAATGCGGGATCTGCAGGAGTTTTTCGCCTCCTTATCCCCCGCTGATTTGCAGTTGGCTTTAGATCAGACCCAACAGGATGCCCGGGATAATGCTACTGCAAATGCCAATAAAGCTCTGGTATTACTCACGATAGCTCTTGAAAATGCTTCTTCCACCACTTAAGCCTATTTTCCCAAAGCTGCGTATATCTTCTGCAATTTGTCTTCCGTATCTTCAGTATTACCTTTAAGAACAATCTGCAGTCTGGTTTCTGCTCGGGATCTGGTTAATTTCACCTGCACCTTGGGTTTGCCACCCAAAGTAGTTTCAATTTCCTGGCGGATTTTGTCTGTTTGCTCACTGACCTGTATCGGGGGAACTCTCGATCCGACTCCGGGCATGGGAGTCTTGCCTTGAGACACCCGCATCCGGCGGGCCAGATCTTCGGCTCTTCTAACTGAACCTGATTCACGCAGAATGATCTTATAAGCGTCTACAATCAACCGGTTATCTTCAATAGCGGCCAGGGCCCGGGCGTGACCTTCACTGATCAGTCCGGTCAATAGTCCGTCCTTTAAGGCATCGGGGAGAGTGAGTAGTCTGAGAGAGTTACTGACATATGCCGGACTTTTACCGATGCGCTGGCTGATCTCGCTGTTGGTCAGGGCAAACTCGCTGATTAATCTTTCGAAGGCCTTGGCCCGGTCCACCGGATTTAAGTCAGTGCGCTGCACGTTTTCCACGATGGCCATTTCCAGCATGCCCTGGGGGGTAGTTTCTTTGACTAAAGCTGGGACGGTTTTGAGTCCGGCCAGTTTAGAAGCCCGCCAACGGCGTTCTCCGGCAATGATTTGATATCCGGCCGGGGTTTTGGCAATGACTAAGGGTTCCAGTACGCCGTGCTCGCGGACTGAGTCGACCAGATCTACGATTGATTCCGGGGTAATCACGCCTCTGGGCTGCAGGGGATTAGCTTGGAGTTCATCAACTCCAATGTCAATTATCTGTTGATTCATTAATTTTAAGGTTTAATGGCTACAAACTGGCGACCCATGCGCCTTAACATCTGCACAGTTCCGGCAGTCAGCGCATAAAGGGTAAAGTCCCGGCCCATTTTAACATTGGCTCCGGGGTGAAACTTGCTGCCTCTTTGACGAACTACAATACTGCCGGCTTTAGCTTTCTGTCCACCAAAAATTTTGACCCCTAAGTGTTTGCCCCGGCGGTTGCCCTGTTGCCTGGTTGCTCCTCCTGCTTTTGTATGCGCCATGTCAAGTTATATTTACAATTAATTTTCACGAATGTCAAGCCTTACTAGTAGTTGCTGGTTTGATATCCTTTTTAGGCTTGGCCTCACTGCCCAACTTAATTTCCTGTATTTCAATCTGGTGATATCGGGGACGAAAACCTACTGTCCGGCGGGAGCGGCTTTTAGCCTTGTAATTAGAAACCCGGATCTTGTCTCCTTTGACTTCACCCAGATCTTTAATGGTCACCACAGCTTTGGTCACTTCTGGTTGGCCAACTAGGACTTTATCTTCATCAATCACAAGTAGCACCTGGTCTACTTGGGCCCGATCAACCAACAGTTTTTCTCCGGGAGTAACCAAATATTGGGATTTACCAATCTTTACAACAGCTTGCATGGCCTATATTATACCTGTCTTCAGGCTATTTTTCCAGCTCCTTGGCGGGAAATGGCGGCTAAGATGCCAAAGGTGATGGCCAGCGATAACAGCGATGACCCCCCGTAGGAGACGAAAGGCAAAGTAATTCCGGTCACCGGAGCCAAGCCCATATTCATACCAATGTTGATAAATACCTGAAAACCTAAACTGGCCAGAACCCCCAGACAGAAGAAGTTAGCTGCCAAATCCGGAGCTTGGAAAGCCAGGGCATAAATGCGGTTAAACACCAGCCCAAACAGGATAATTACCGCCCCCGCCCCAACAAAACCCAACTCCTCAGCTAAAGTAGCAAACATAAAGTCAGTGTGCTGCTCAGGCAAAAATTGCAATTGGGACTGGGTGCCTTGGCCTAGTCCTTTTCCCCACCACTGACCGCTCCCTACAGCAATGGTTGATTGGATCACTTGATACCCCTTACCTAAGGGGTCTGAATGCGGATTAATGAAAGTCAGCAACCGGTCCCGCTGATAATCCCGCAGCAAAAACCAGGTCAAAGGGGACAGAATAATTAGCACCAAGGCTCCGACTAATACCGCTTTGCGAGGCAGTTGGGGCACAAACACAGTCAACCAACCAACAGTCAAAACCAACATGGTGCCTAAATCCGGCTGGAAAAAAATGATGAGGGCCGGAATTAGAAAGGCCACAGCGAGTTTTGCCTGCTTGTACTGACTTAATCCGGCCGCAAGCATTGCAAAAGTGATAAGCAGAAACGGTTTGGCAACCTCTGAAGGCTGAAAGAAAACATCGCCGAAAATCAGCCAGCGGTGGGCTCCCCGGCTGGAGATGCCGAAAAGAAACGGCAGGATCATAGCCAAAAGGGACAAGGCATAAGCCGGTAAATGCAGGGAGAAAAACCAGCGGTAGTCAGTGAGGGAGAAAACTAAAAAAACAGCCACTGAAATCGCCACGAAGATAGTCTGGGATACTAACTGCTGAGGAGCTACGCTGCGCAGCATAAACAGTCCCAAACAAACCAGCAGTACAACCGGAGTAATGAGCCACCAGTCAAAACTTACATTAGCTCGATCCACAACTTATCTCCCTCTACAATTTCTATAGCCAATGTTTGTTTTTTCAACCGGGCAAGTATTTCATTACTGAGTAATTTTGGCAAGGTTAACTTAATAGTCTGGTCCAGACGGGCTCCTTGCTCTTTGCGCATTTCCTGAACCTGCCGGGCTAGTTCCCGCATTTCTCCTTCGGCCTTTAACTGATCGTTAATGTCAGTATTTAATTCTATTTGCAATTCAGACCCGGATTGCCAGTTAATTTCTTTGACATTCAATTCATCCTTAATAAGTTGCAGTAAAGATTCATCCAAATTGGCGTCAGACTTCACCTTTAAAGCAGACAGCGGCTGACGGACTTTAATGGCCGCTGTTTTGCGACTGGACAGGCCCATCTCCACAATCTTGCGCACTAGTTTCATCTCCTCAATTAGTTTCAGTTCTGTGTCTGTTAATTTTTTGACTTTAGGCCAAGTGGACAAATGAACGGACTCTTCTCCGGTCAAATTGGTAAATATCTCATCAGCTATAAAAGGAGTAAACGGGGCCAACAGCCGGCACAAGATGGTCAGACAGGTGTATAGCGTCCAATGACAAGCTTGTTTATCTTCAGAGTCATCGGCCGTCGGACCTACCCGATCCCGACTGCGGCGGACATACCATAAAGACAAATCTGCCACAAAACTTTCAATGGCGACTACTGCCGGAGCCGAAGCAAACTTGTTTAATGAATCAGTGGTTGTTTTCACCGTCTGATTTAATCTGGCCAGAATCCAGTTATCCAGTTCAGACAGCCGTTTAACTTTAGAAGTAGTGTCAAATTTATCTAAACCGGCGTAAGTCACAAAGAAGTTATAAATATTCCATAAAGTCAGGTGGAAATGCCGCCTGATTTCATCCGCTTCTTTAGCTCCAAATAGCAGATTATTGGCCGGGTCATTTCTGACACAGATCCAACGGATGACATCGGCCCCGAACTTATCTGCTCCTTCGACAAACTCAATCGCATTCCCGGCACTCTTGTGAAATGGCTTGCCCAAAGAATCCAGCATGGTGGCAAATCCTAAGACTGTTTTGAAAGGGCGGGTTTTTTTCAAGACCGTGCTCTGGGCAATCAATGAATAAAACCAGTTTTTAAATTGGCCCGGAAAAGACTCCGTAATAAAATCTGCCGGGAACCAATCGGTTGGCAGGGTAGAATGCGGTACAATTCCGGCGTCCAACCAGGGATTACCAACATCCGCTATGCGGCTGACTTTTTCACCGCATTTAGGACAGGCAATCATCACTGCATCAATCCACGGCCGATGAGGAGTATTCCCGGCAAATTCAGACCATCCAGCTACCGCTTTTTGTTCCAGTTCTGCTTTAGAACCCACTACTTCAAAGTGGCCGCACCCAGCACACTCGTAAATTGGCAGAGCCAAACCCCAGTAGCGGTTTTTCTTGGAAATTAACCAATCGTGCATGTTTTTCAGCCAGTCCAATTCCCGGTCCAGACCGAATCCCGGCAGCCAGGTGATCTTTTTGGCAACTGCCATCATTTGCTTGCGCAGAGTGAGTTTTTTGGTATCTGTGGGATCAGCTATATCCATGGCGATATACCACTCATCTGCTACTTTCCACACCAGTTCGGTTTTGCACCGCCAACAGCGAGGATAGCGGTGAGTATATTTCTCAATGGCAAATACCCAATTCTCTCCGGCAGTGTCTTTTTGCTTAAGATAGTCCAGAATTATTTCCGGGTGTTTTTTGGCGTTCTGGCCACTAAATTGCCCTAATCCCGGCAAGTAATCAGCATTATCAGCAATTACCGGAATCATGGGCAGACCCAGTTTTTTACCCAGTTTAAAGTCTTCTTCGCCTGCTGAAACTGCAGTGTGAATTAATCCGGTTCCTTCTTCAATTGATACCGGCATAATCCGCGGATCTGCAGCTACTACGGTATGAAACAAAGGATGATCAGCTACTTTTTTTACTTCGTCCAACTCGTCAAAAGCCCCGCGGTATTTTCTGCCCACCAGGGTTTTCCCTTTGACAGTCTGGAGTATTTGAGGAGGGGTTTTGAATATTTGACTCACACGATCATTGGCCAGCCAATATTTATCTCCGCTATCTCCAACGACTAGTGCATAGTCTAATTTAGGATCAACAGCCACGGCAATATTTGCAATTAAGGTCCAGGGAGTAGTGGTCCACACTAACAAATACTCTTTTTCACTATCCACTAAAGGTAATTCCAAATATATTGAGTCGTGTACAATCTCCTGGTAGTCTTCAGTTAAAATCTCGTGCTGGGAAATGGCAGTTTCGCAGCGGGGACACCAGGGAATGGACTCGTGGCCTTTGTACAGCCAACCCCGCTCCCAACAGGTTTTTAAGAAATTCCAGATGGCATAGTTATTCTCATCAGACATAGTGAAGTAGGAGTGTTCCCAATCCATGAAATAGCCCAGTCTTTTAGATTGTTCTGTTTGGATAGCCGAATATTTATGAACCCGTTCTTTACATTTATTGACGAAGTTAGCTACTCCGTAAGTTTCAATATCTTTTTTGGATTTAAAGCCCAACTCCTTTTCTACTTCTACTTCCACCCATAGTCCCTGACAGTCAAAGCCGTTTTGATATCTTTCTGCGTCACCTTTTAAAGTATGGTAACGCTGCCATAAATCTTTATATGTTCTGCCCCAGGCATGATGAA
>JAUSIY010000041.1 GCA_030647735.1 bacterium | reverse complement strand
TTTTGACCAAGTTAACTACTTTTTTCCCTCCCCGAAATTGCTCCAACAGCTTTCCCTTTTCAAATCCCAACCCGGGAAAAAGCTGGTTGTGGTCTCTGCTTTTGAGAAAATCAGCGCCAAAAATAGTATCTTAGAAAAACTTCATCAGTTACGTCAGCCTACTATGGCAGGTTTAACTTACTTAGTTATTAGTGACCACACAGTTGTTACTAATTCCAGTCAATATCTAGCCGAGTCTACGCCTTTTTTCAGCCATCACTTTTTATTAACTCCCTTTGACCAAAAACAAACTGAAATAATGGTCAAGTATAACGACGACTTTTATGGATGGAAAACTCCCCTAGCCTCTCTCTCCCGACTCTTTGAATTAAGCGGCGGAATCCAACGGTTCACAAAACATATGTGTAAATTAGTCTCAGAAAGACATGTCTCTTTAGACCAGGTTGATGAATTACTTCTTGACCCATCAATTATGTTTCAACTCCAACTGTTGACCAAAATTATCTCCCAAAGCACTAAACTTCAGTTAATGACTCTGGGGATAGTGAATCAGGCAGGGCAATTTAAATCTCAACTGCTGCAAAAATACTTAGCCGCAAACTATGACTCTCTGGTTTTACAATACTATCCGTCTCTAACCCCTCTAGAAAGCAAGCTATTTGCCTTATTACACCAAAATCAGAACCAGGTAGTTACTATGGACCGGGTAGGAGATGTGTTAGAGCTGTTGGGGTGTGAATTCTCTCCCTGGGCAATTTATAAGCTAGTATCTAGACTTAAGCCTAAAGTGGCCCCGCAGTACAAAATCAATTCGATTAAAGGGCGGGGATATTTGCTCACTTCTGCCTAACCTAGTTCAGATTAAGCGATGATAGAAATCGATTAATGCTTCCGAGATTTTGACACTGCTCCAGGAATGTCTTCCCAGTCTCTGACGTTTCGAATCTTGAGATTTTTTTTCCAGACCGTAGTCAGAACTGATAAATCAATTCCCAGGTCTTTGGCCAAGCCCAATAAGGCTACCGTGTCTTTGGGAAAACACTTCCCTCCGAAACCTTTCTGAGTAGTCATGTCTAGGTGGGAATCATAAATACGTCGATCAGCTACCACCATTTTCTTGACCTCTTCATACTTAATCCCCAATTTCTCACATAATTGGGCCATTTCGTTGGCAAAAATAACTTTAGTGGCCAAATAAGTGTTGCTCATATACTTGACCAGTTCCGCAGTCACCGGGTCAGTTTCAAACATCAACGTTTTAGGGAAAGCTTCTCGATACAACATGATCAGTTTGTGGCGAATTTCGTTAGAATCCCCACCAACGACTACCCGATCAGCATTCACAAAATCCTCTAAGTAGTTAGCTTCAGTTAAAAACTCCGGGTTAAATAATATGCGGGGCCACCGATATTTCTTGGCCAATTGTCGGGTAGTTCCCGGGATAACCGTAGATTTAATCACTACTACCGGATGGACTTTTAATTTTCTGGCTAAATGAATAATATCTTTGACTACTTGGTTGACAATGGATAAATCGATCTGGCGATATTTACTATCCATAGGAGTAGGGACGCTGACAAAGATGAAGTCGCTGTGTTTGACCACCTGATCCAACGGTTGCGAGGGCAAGAACTTATCGTGGATGAAAATCTGGTGTTTGTCCTTGAAACCGTACTCCACCGCCTTACCTACATATCCGTAACCGACGATGCCGATTTTGGCCATGATTTGGGATTATAACATTTACTTCGGGTAGCAATTCGGCCAGGAATAAGCCTTACCTTTAGAAATCATGTAGGCTGCCGTTTGCGTGGCTTCCTCTGCGTTTAACCGCAAACTCGGATCGGGATCCTCACCCATAGTGGTCCGGTTACTTTTCCAGGTAGCCACTGAGAACTGGAACAGACCAAAGTAAGGCCCGTTTTTAGCCGCTGGGTTAAACCCAGATTCACACTGGGCTATGAATCTTAATACATTAGCATCAATGCCATACTGCCCGGCAAACCGATTGGTCAGTTCATATACACTAACACTAGGCGTAGGTGTGGGAATCACTTCGGGTGTGGGAGTAGGCTGAGGAGAAGGTTTTATATAGGGAGTAGGCGTTGGCGTGGGAGTAGGAGTCGGGGTAGGACTGGGTGAGGGGTCGGGATTTATAACAAATGTCTCTGACGGTGAGGGGTCAGCAATTGAAATAGAAGAACGACTGGCAGCCACCATGCCCGCTCCAGAAGAGATTAGGGCTAATAACATGCCCAACAGAAAATGTTTCCACAAAAGTTTCACCGCGGCTATATTACAGGTTCTCTTTATAAAACTCTACTGTCCGCTGCATAGCCCGGGCAAAACTAGATCCAGTCAAGTTGTGTCCCCCACTAGGATATTCAAATAGAGTGTGAGGAATATTAGTGGAATCCAAAATTGTCATCAGGTTACGACTGTACTCAATGCTGACTACGGCATCGTCTACAGCATGATGGATTTGAATAGCCCCTTTAACCTGATCTAAGTAGTTAGTAGCCGGAATTTGTTTCCAAAACCAGTGTGCGGGATCAAAATCTCCATAAGCTCCCCGCAATTTCTGTCTTTGCCGAGCCCGGGGAGTATCTGTTGGCGGAGGTCTGTAACTGTTGTCTGAAATTCGATATGTCAGCAGATCTGAATACGTGTAACCCGCCCCAGCCCAGATAACTACTGCAGGAATATCCGGCTTGACTGCCAATCCTCTAAAGGTTATGTTGCCGGCCATACTATGACCCCATAAGCCAACCTTATCGGCATTTACAAAGTCTGCTTTCTGAAGAGCCGAGTACGCACTTAACGTGTCAATTACGTAATCTGCAGAATAATATGCTCCCCCCGCCTCACCTTCTGATTTATCGTGACCCCGCAAGTCAATCTTAAATACTACTAATCCATTTCTAGCCAGATAATCTACATGGGCCGTGTAATTTGACTGGGTGCGGTAATTTTGGGGGGCAATATATCCGTGTACAAGCACTACTGCTGGCCAACCCCCAGGCGGCGTCTCCCCGGTTGGCCGGGTCAATAATCCGTTTACCTTAAAATTATCTGAAGTAAAACTCGTCAGGAAACTTTGGTAGTTGGCATTTTGCCCCACCTGAATCAATTCGCCCAAACGGCCGTCGTAACTGCGCTTGCGCAAATAAGGAATGGTCATCTCTTCAAATAAAAAGGGGGTGGGCTGGGGCAAAGCGAAAATGGGCAGGGATTTAACTGGAGATGATATCGGAGCAAACAGACTGGAAATAAACATTACCAAAGCAGCAATAATTTTGGGCATCTTTTTATACTAACACATGCAATTTTTGGCCATTTACAATCCATCCGGAGGGTAAAACAAATGAGCAGTATCGGAAGCATACCTAAACCAATAATAGGAAATAAAGTCCCACCAATTGATAACTACTAATATGATTAGCCCAATATTTATTCGCCGGACCAAGGCCTGTTTGCTGGTGGCCAGCTGCCTACACCCCAAGGTTGTCAGGAGAACATACAGTGGTACTAAAAACATTAACCGATGACCCCGGTGAGTCGAACCGATAAATCCATATAACAACGGCCCTAACCACCAGGCCGCAGCCACTACCAGCCAAAATGGTTCTTTCTTTTTAATCGCGGTATACATTCCAACTGTAAACCAAGGCAGTGTGGCCAACAAAAACATACCGTGTCGCCCGGTGGTATGAAACAGCTGTTCGTCCCCTTTAACAAAAAGCGTGGACAAATCAAAACTGCCCAAGTAGTAGTAGGCAAAATCGTAAACAGAGTCTTCTATCCCGGACTGACGGTCTATGACTGCTCCGGCATATTTCCATTCTAAGAGAGGCACCATAACTATGAACGGAATAAGCCACAGACCGAAAATTATCAGTTTTTTGTTTGTCCCGATCAAAGCTGCAGTTAGGCCGGTCCACACCGGCACCACAGCCCGCATACCTCGATATGCATAATAATTCAGCCCCAAAGCCAAGGCCGCCCAAGTCCATTTCTTTTGCCACACTGCAATTAACCACAATAAAACAAACGGCAAAACCATGATGGGATCTAAACCCAAATGAGAGTGGATCATCACAAGCGGCGTACTCGCCAACAACGCTGCAGCTACAAGCGCCCATCTCTTCTCCCAGGGCCAGATATGCTCTCCCAGCCAATAAATCAGCGCCACCGCACTGCCGGCCAATAAGACGCTGCCAAATTTCAAATTATGGATTGAGGGACCAAATAACCAGTACATAACCACCGTTAAGTACTGTGTGTATGGTTGGCGCCAGTCGTCTCCGTCCTGGCCGGCATGAGACAGAACAAATACTGGCAAGAATCTCCCGTTTTCGTCTCTGCCCGTTTGGGCAATTAACTGGGCATTTTTAGAAAAGGCAATCTCATCTACTGTTAACCCCCGGGGCACCTGGGTCAGTCGAAATGAAAATAGTCCCACCGCCAAGAGAAAAATTACGACTACCCGTTTCATTAGTGCTATCATACATCGATGGCGGGTGGCGATAAATACAAAGATAAACTGACCCCGGAACAATATAATATCTGTTTTTTAAAAGGCACCGAACCCCCGGACAGTGGTAAATATAACAAGCATTTTTCCCCCGGGGCATATTACTGTATTGCCTGTGGTCAGGAACTATTTAAGTCTGATACCAAATATGATTCAGGTACCGGTTGGCCTGCTTTTTGGGACACGGCTGATTCTGAAGCTATCCGCACTGTTCCCGATACCAGTCTGGGTATGACTAGAACTGAGGTCGCATGTTCCAACTGCGGGGCCCACTTAGGCCATGTATTCGATGATGGTCCGGCTGAAAAAACCGGCAAAAGGTATTGTATTAATTCCCTAGCTTTAGAATTCCGCCCTAGTCAGACTTCCTGAATATAAGACCCCGCTTGCTTTCCCGACTATAATAACAGGCTAAGCATGAAGAAAGAGGTAGTTACGGTCGGAGGAGGTACAGGCAGTCCGATTGTAAATCGGGCTCTGATTGAAACCGGTCAGGTAGATTTTATCAAAGCAGTAGCTGCTGTATATGACTCCGGCGGAGCTACGGGTAGAAGACGATTAAATTCTGAAGGCAAGGAACCGGCTTTCAGCGACGCTATGCGCATTCTGCTCTCTTTGGCAATTCCCAACCAAGCAGCAGAAGTTATCAAACGGTGGTTTTCCGACCGGGACGTCCGGGACAGTGTCCTGGGACAAGAAATTATTAGTCGCTTTTTTGACAGTACTGGGGGCTACACCAAAATTGAAAGTGATTTGCGGACTTTGGGAGTCCAGTTACTGGGAACGGTTCTGCCTTCCTCAACTCAGTCAGCAGATATCATGTTCACTACTAAATCCGGCAGGCAGTATTTGGGGGAACACTTACTAGACGGGAAAGTTATGTCCCAAGATACCGTGGTCGACATTGATCTACGTCCCCAAGTCGCGGTTCATCCCCCCGCAGCTGAAGCGGTTGCAACTGCAGAAACTATTATTCTGGCCTGTGGTAGTCCATACGGTTCTATGTTGTGCAATTTTCTCCCCACCGGCATGAGAGAGGCGGTGGAGAGTTCTTCCGCCCAAGTGTATCTGGTTACAAACCTCGTCAGCACCCGTAACGAAACTGATGAGTTCTCTCCCCAGGATTACATTGATTTAGTAGAAAGATTCGGGGTGAAAATCGCCGGGCTTGTAGTTCCGGAAATGACCCGGGGGCAGTTTGAAGCGCAATACCCGCGGGCCGCCTATTTGTATAGTTTGGAAGGTTCCCGCTTCTTGGGCTGGGAAGACGACCAGCTACACCGGGTCGAGGCTGAGGGAGTACGAGTGATTACCCACCAAGCTACCCGAATTATTGAGGTGGTCGATGAGAAGACCACTATCGTCCGTCATGATGCGTCAAAACTTGCTGAGGCCTTTAAGAAGCTGCTTAATCCCTAGTTATTTAGTTGTGTCTGGTACTTCCCACACTCTGGCCTGGCTGCGCAATTTCTGTACCAGGGTGTAAATATCTTCTGAAATTTTGGCAGAGTCAGTTGAAGGTTCGACCAATTTTTCCAGACCCATCTGCATGGTAATCTGCTCCCGCAGAGAGGCCTCAGTCATTCCCTGAAATGCCAGGGCCTGCTGGAACGATTCGTCGGAACCGACCTCGGTCTTAATCTTATTTATCTGGCCATCTACATCCCCAGTGCTGACCACCACTTTTTTGTTAGCTAACTCGTCCCTGATCAGCTGCTCCACTATCAAATTCTCTATAACCTGCTTGCCTACCTGACCAGTCATGGCCTGTTCATACTGCCAGCGCCAAATAGGTCGGTAGTTAACCAGAGCTACCACTGGCCAGGAGTTAGTGGCATACCAGAAGAGTAATAACAGTAGCACTAGTATGGCCGGTATCCGCAACTTATCCCAAACTGTTTCCCAATTAGCCGGAGACGCAGCCGCAACACTTTTAAGCTCGACTTCTTTCGTCAGTGCGACTTTGGCCTTAGGTTTTCTAGTCTTGGTTGCCATGCTCGGCCAATCCTACCACTACCTCATTTAAATTGTCTACTACCAAATTTACTCCGGCTTTTTCCAACTGCTGGCGAGATGCATATCCACTGGCTAACCCAACCACTCGCATTCCCGACTCCACTGCCGCCCGCACACCGGCCAGTGAATCCTCTATCACTACACATTCTGCTGGTTCCAGACCCATTTTTTGGGCAGTGGCTAAAAATAAATCCGGGGCCGGTTTAGGTAACAACACTTCTTCAACAGTGGTAGTGACATCAAAAGCCAAATATAAATCCACTTGCTCTAATTCTTTTTCTACCTCATGCCATTCACTGCTGGTCACCAAAGCGGTTTGCCAACCCTGTTCCTTAATTTGCTCCACCAGTTCTACCAATCCCTGACGAACTGGTAAACTTGATACGTCTCCAACAATATCCCAATATTTAGTCCAGGTCTCTCCAACTAAAGAAGTTATTTCTTGACTCTTACCTACTAATTTTTCCCAATTGGCAACTACTCCAATTCCCGGTTCATGAATCCACCCGTTGGCTGTTTGTTGCTGCACTTTTAGCTGGCGACTAGTCACCACAGATGCAAAAACCTCTTCCCAAATGCCTTCATTGTCAAAGACCGTTCCGTCCAGATCAAAAAGGATGGCCGAAATCATGGCCTAATTTTACACTAGTTTTCCTGAACAATGCGTAGTCGCCCGGAATTATATACAGTCGTATCAGCAGTCAATGATTTAATCTGCACCCGAATCAAATTACTGCCAGACCAGAAACTAACCTTACCTGAGACAACAGCCAGGTCAGTTTGACTGGAAGTTTGTACATCACTGCCCTGAACAGCAATTCCGTGGGTGGCATCTAACAGACGTACGTAACCGACTCCGTTACCGTTGGTTAATTTCATATTCACTTCAAAATAAATTTCTTTCAGCCCCGGGTAATCCACCGGGTTAAAGTAAAACTCTGTTCCCGGCAAAGTAGTCCAGTCGTTAGCCGTAGTGCTACCACTTCCCGGCACAGTGATGTAGCTGACGGTGGTAGTTTTTATCACTGGGGAAGTAACTGCTCTTGGAGTCGGTGTAGGGGTCGGGGTGGGCCGAGGGGTAGCCAATCTACCTCCCGACAGTTGCGCTACTTTGACATCAATGTAGTCCTGACATGCCGGTCCACATTGGTCAGGCAATATTTCTCCAGATACTGTGGCAGTAACTGGCGGAACCTGAGATGAGACAAAAGCCTTATATCCCAGATACCCTACTCCCAAATTTAGAACCAGTAAATCTAAGGCCACTAGCCAGGTCAGCAGTTTATTTTTTAGTGAAAGTGGGTCCATGGGCAGTATCATTTATAGTATAGCCCATTTTTTCTACCTGCATACGCACCTCATCGGCTTTGACAAACTCTCCTGATTTACGCAACCGCTCTCTTTCTGCCGCCAGTTGCTTGACTTCATCTGGAACAGCTATTTCACTGATATTGACCAGATCCAGCCCTAAGACTTGATCAAAATCTAACAAAAGATCCAGTTTATCCCGGTCCGGAATATTGCTTTTAAGCATTTCCCACATGACAGCTAGTCCCTGGGGGACGTTCATGTCGTTATTTAAGACAGTCCAAAACCTGTCCCTATACTCATCAATCTTTTTAAGTTTCTCCTTGGACAGACTGATTCTGGTTACAGCTGAAGTCTGAGCTCCTCTGACAAAACTGACCACCTTATCGTAGGCACTCTGAGCAGCCGCAACCGCAGACCAAGTAAAGTTCTGGGGAGTTTTGTAATGGGCTGTTAGGAAAAAGTAGCGCAGGGCCAGTGATGAAAAACCTTTATCCATGACATCGGTTACTCGATATACGTTTCCTAAACTTTTACTCATTTTGGCTCCGTCAACCATCAAAAATCCGTGGTGCACCCAGTAGCGGGCCAAGGGCTTTCCGGTCGCCGCCTCGGCCTGGGCAATTTCATTGGGATGATGAATCGACAAGTGATCCTCTCCTCCAGTATGAATATCAAAAGTTTCTCCTAAATATTCCATGGACATAGCCGAACACTCAATGTGCCAACCGGGAAAACCGTCTCCCCAGGGAGAGTCCCAATGCATGGAATGGTCAGCAAACTTACCAATCCGCTTAAACCACAAAGCAAAGTCTACCGGATTTTTCTTGTAACTGCCGGTGACCACATCCGATCGGGCAGCTACTAATTTATCCTGTAGGTTTTGCCCGAATAAATGGTCGTAGCGGGGAAATTTTGCCACATCAAAATACACAGCCTCGGGAGTATCGTAAGCGAATCCTTTATCTACCAGTTTTTGCACCAACTTGATTTGGGCCGGGATATGATCCGTGGCTTTGCAGGAAATATCGGGCCGCAATATATTCAGTTTATCCATATCTGCAAAGAAGGAATCAGTAAACATTTGAGCTACCTCCCAGACAGTTTTATTAGCCAAGCGGGCCCCTTTTTCTAATTTGTCTTCCCCCTCGTCAGCATCGGAAACTAAGTGACCCACGTCTGTAATATTTTGGACGTGGGTAACTTTAAACCCGTCTGCAGTCAGCAACCTGCGCAGCACGTCGTCGTATACATATTTGCGGCCATGCCCGATATGGGCAAACATATAGACGGTAGGTCCACAGGTATACATCCCTACCTGCCCCTTTTTTAAAGGCACGAATTCTTCAATCTGGCGGGATATGGAATTGTAAATCTTCATAAAATTTTATTTAAGGAAATCGGCAAATTCCGCTAAGTACGGATACTCATGATCTGCTCTGTCCTTAACCAAGACTTTAATTGCTCCATTAATCCCAGTTAAAAATTGCTGCACCTGGTCGGCACTGCCGTGATTATCGGCCATATTCTGGATCACCATCAGTTTGTCAATTGGCCAAGCAGCCAACACTTGGTAAGTCTGCTTATCAGTTTCGGATAAATCAGTGGTGGGAATTCCTAAAAGGATGACTTTGGCAATTTTGTCTTTCTTAGACTGTAACAGTTGCATACTCACTAAGGTGCCTATGGATTTGGCCACCAGATTAACTTTTTCATCCCCCATTTCATTTTCAATCCGCAAACACTCTGCAGAAACATTTAGCCCGCCATTGTCAGTGCCATTCCAATGTTCCCACTCAATAACTTTAGTATCAAAATCCGATTTTAAATATTCGGCTACCTGAATGGCCCAATCCCGGTTTTGGATCGAGTACCCAGGCAAAACCAATACCTTCATGCTCAAATCTTAGCAGTGGCAGGTCGGATTATCTACTGCCTCTTCTCATACCAATGAAGCCTTTGCCCCGAACGGCATTTTGGCCAAAGGGCTTATGGACCAGACCCCGGCTGCCCCGAAAGAAATCCTGCGGGTTCTTGTCAAAGGGAGCTGGAGCCGGGGGCTGGGACTTTTTGCTCATACACATATATTATATACTAGCCATTATGGCTGATGAAATAGCATCTACTCATCCTGAATTCCTTGCATACAAAAGATTGGAAAAGGAGCTCGCCAGACGATCTGCGACAGGTGAAGAAAGTGAGGAACTTGAAAGGCTTCGACTCAAAGTAAGCAATAAAGCTGAAAAAATCGGGAGAGATCTGGGTTTGCCTGGAGCAAATGCGCTAACTGATCCCGCCGCGGCAGAACTTATTCGCCAAGAACAAAAGATAATAACCAACGGAGGTAAACGCCCACCTGGAGAAAGAATCCAATGAACTAACCGCCAGATCGCTGCATGGCCTCTTTGGTCCCCTTACGAGATTTCAGTAATTTAGATAGAACTGATTCTTTTTTCATCTTCTCATTTTCCTTCACTTGAACCGCTTGTTGCTGAACTTGTTCTGTCTGAGTTTCTGTTTGCAGTCTTTTTCTTCTGGCCTCCACAATTTCCTGATTAATCCGGGCTAAGTTTTGTCGGGTCTGAGCCAGTTTGGAATTATCTCGATTTTTGATCTGTTTCTGCTTGGCAGCTGGGACGGTTTTTTGGCCTTGCTCAATCTGAGGCTCTTCAGTAGATCTGGGTAAACCCATGCTTTCAGCTACATCTCCGGCTACATCTGCAGCGGTCTGCTTTATACTTTCAATGGGGTTAATGATTCGGGGGACGGTTGGCATATCTCTTCCAAATATTCTAGCCCAGTTTCTCCATCTTTGACAGTCAGTCTTACTTTTACTCCGTTAGGCAGAGATATAAAGCGACGGTTGGCAAAATGTTTTTTGATCTCAGCTAATCGGCCATAATCCCATTCGGCGTGGCCAAAATCTTCCAAAAAAGCCAAGGGCACGCCCAGCTTTTTCACCCGCTGGGTAACCAATCCTTGAGGGGTCACTTTCTTCCCCCATTCGGGATATGAGAATTCTTTGATGTTGGTTAATCGGCCAACCACCACTCCTTTAATCCGTTTAGACCGTTTGTGCGATAGCACAATGTCAATCTGGCGCTGTAAAGTGCTTTTATCGATATCCAACTCTTCCAAGGCCAAAATGATATCCTGATTGCCTCCATACATAAACGGGTCAAACCGAGTGCCGAAAGAAAAAATTAGCCCTTCTAAGTTGGAGGCCACTAGGTAACCTTCCCCAATGCCGGAAATAGCCGCTTTCCACTTGTTACTGGAGCCAATACCAGAAACGGCTTCTCCGAATAACATCTTTCTGAGTATTTCCTGGCTCTGCACATCCCACTCTGATAATCCCCATAATCCGGGCCCCATGATGGACACTAGTTTGAAACTGGTCAGTACATTTAAAATCAGACAGACATCTGAATAGCCGATGAACCATTTGGGATGGGTCTGCAGTTGAGTAATTGTTTCTTTATTAAATACCGGCAGGACCTCCGTGGCGGCATATCCGCCACTGGCTGCCCAAATGGCTTTAATTTGATTATCAGCAATCATGGTTCTCAAATCTTCCTGTCTCTCTTCTGCTGTTCCGGCCATGAAGTCACCTACTTTGGCAAACACATATTTGCCGTAAACCACTTTCAGACCCCATTTCTTCAAAATTTGGGCGCTGTGTTCTACTCCGACTTTATCTACGGCATCGGAGGGAGCCACTACTCCAACCGTGTCGCCAGGTTTTAAGCAGTACGGTTTAATCATTTAGTAATCCTTTCGGCCATTCATGGCGTGAGACAAAGTTTGATTGTCTGCATATTGAATATCGGCCCCGACAGGTAAACCATGAGCCAGCCGGGTAACTTTACCGGCAAAATAGCGGGCTTCCAATTGTTTTTTCAGATACAGGCAGGTTGCTTCCCCTTCCATGGTGGGATTCAAAGCCAAAATAATTTCACTGGCCTGAGGCAGTCTATTTAACAGCTCCCCCAACTTTATTTCTTCCGGACCGATATTGTGCAACGGATAAATTACGCCGTGCAACACGTGATATACCCCCAAGTAGCCGTTGCTGGTTTCCAAAGCCAAAACATCTAAAGGTTGTTCCACAACACAAATGGTGCTTTGGTCCCGCCGGGTGTCACTACAAATATCACAGGGGTTAGTCTCGGCTACGTTATGACACATATTACACTCCTGAGTGTCTCTCTTCAGATTGGTCAAGGCGGCTGCAAACCTGTCTAGTTCTGTTTGGGGAACGTGCAACAGGTAATAAGTTAGTCTTTGGGCTGTTTTGGGACCGATGCCCGGCAGACGTTCAAAGGCCTCAACTAGACTATTTATGGCTCTGGCAACCCGCATATATAGGATATTTTACTCTACCGGCTAGTTTTGGCCACCACCCAGACCGCCCATTCCCCCAGAAACATTCATCAATTCCTTGGCTGCCAATTCCTGGCTTTTGCGAATGGCTTTATTCAATACTTCATTTAGCACTTCGTTGGAAATACCCTGAATCGACAGTTCCAGTATTTTCTGATCCCCGGAAATGACCACCTTCACTCCGTTTTCCTCTACCGTAATTTGCTGCCCCTGCAAATTCTTCTGCATTTGCATGGCCTGCTGGCGCAGCTTATTTAAATCACCTAGTTTGCCGAATGTATCACCGATACCCATACTCGGTATTATACACCATCAGTCGCCAGCCTAGGACTGGAACGCAATTTCAAATAAATGGCCGAGGTCCACACTAAGGGAATCAACAAATACAGAATTGTCATGGGGAAAGTGTGGGTATCACTGCCCACATGCCAGGAATGCACATAAATAATCACAAGAGTCAGATAGTTCAGCCGGTGAACCCACCGCCAGTATTTGACTAAAAAGGGGGCCGTACGCAACAGTCCTGCGGCTACGGCAAAAGTTAGTAAAGTCAGGCCCACTTTACCCCAGATGTAGTAACCTCCCAATCTCCACAGCTGGTCAAAGCCGAACTGCAGCATGTACAGAGTGGGGTGGGTCCAGGCCACCGTAAAGGCAATTATTCCCTGGATAATGTGCCAGCGCAGAATTTTGATACCAAATACCGGCCGCAGCTGGGACATGAATGCGCCGATGGTTAACTGCAAAAACAACAGAGTGAAAGCAAATAGCCCGGCCAGGCGCATAAACTCATATAACCCGCCCTGGGAGTTATATCCTCTCAACCAAGTAAACAGCGGAATTGCCAGAATAAGAATGTAGCTGACAGTGAGAAGTTTCTTCACCAAACCAATTATATCGCGTCAACTTTAAATATTTCTTCGGCAGCTTTAACAATGTCCTCATCAATCGACTCAGCGCTGACTTCTTCGCGCTTAATTCTCTGGCCCAATTGCAAATCTACAGGCACCGGGTCTGTTCCCAGTACCATTCCTAAAGCGGTTTCTATAATATTTCGGCACCGGTCAGATTCCAGTTTGTCCTTGTGAAACTTGTAAAAAACTTCCAAAGTTAACTTGTGGCCGTCAAACCCGATGGGCCGGGTAGACCGTAACAGAGCCTCCACGGAATGATTTTGCGGCCGGACCGCTTTCAATACTTCTGCCCATTTCGACTCGACTTCCCCTAAATTTGAGTCCAGAAGTTTAGTTATTTTCTTCTCTTGAACCGGCAGAGCTTCAACTTCCATCTCTTTGACCGGCTCCGGATGAGGTGAAACTTCTTTTTTTCCGGAGCTAGATGAATTGGCCGAACTGACACTTTTCTCAATGGCTAAAATTTCTAAGGGCAATTGGGGCACAGCTGAGTCCCGGGTTCTGACGTAAGCCTGTTCAAACCTGGCAATTAGTTCCAGCACTGGCTCCCCCGCCAGTAGCTGTTCTCGCAACTGTTCAACACATCTTTCAATAAATCCCCGCAGATTAGCTCCCTGTTCCACCAGATTGTTAATCATCTCCAAAGCTTTGGGGGAATCTCCATTGGCAACGGCAGTAACAAACTCGACCGGATCCGCCGATTCTAAAATCCCCAGTATCTGGGCCACGCTTTGGCCGGATAGAGTCACCTGTTCCAAAATTTTGATGGCGTCTCTGAAACTACCCTGAGCAGATTTAGCAATTAAAGATAATTGGTCTGAACTTAGTTTGAGTTTTTCTCCCTCAACCACCTGGGCCAGCTTGACCACCATCTCTTCCACACTGGGCCGCTTGAATTTAACCAGGGTACAACGGCTAACGACGGTCTGGGGAATTTTTTCGAGCTCTGTGGTACACAGGACAAACACCACGTGAGCCGGAGGTTCTTCCAGTGTTTTTAACAGGGCGTTGAAAGCCTCAGTGGTCAACATGTGCACTTCGTCGATAATGTACACTTTGTATTTGGCAGCCAAAGGAGCGAGGCGGATTTTTTCTCTTAGGTCCCGGATTTCATCAATTCCCCGATTGGAAGCGGCGTCAATCTCCACAATATCCAGAGCCCCTCCAGCCGTAATACTTACGCACATGTCACACTCATTACAGGGTTCACTCTTCTTCTTTTTCTGGCAATTGAGAGTTTTAGCGATAATTCTGGCGGCCGAAGTTTTACCCACTCCCCGGGGACCGGTGAACAAAAAGGCGTGCGGGACTTCGGACCCGGAAAATATTCCTCCCAGCTGTTCCCGGATACTGGTGAGATCTAACTGGGCAATGGTTTGAGGACGATATTTTAAATACCAGGTCACATGTATTTATATATCCTGATCTACTAGTTTTCACAAGCCACAAAAGTGCGCTTATCACCCAGCCAAGACCGCGAATCTGGCCTCAAAAATCCCGTGGGTTTATGGTGCACAGTTACCCATTTAGTCTTCGTGGTGAATACCCAGCAAGTGGAGGCAGGAGTGGGCAATCAACATATCCCGTCGGGAGGCTGACAAAGTCCCTAACACCACAATATCCCCATATCTGACTACTCCGTCCGGACCTGTCTCACCTTCCAGAGGAAAAGACAGCACATCGTGACGCTGTTTGTCATACAAAGTTTGCATCTCATCAGGCACGACAAAATTGACATTCACTTCATACTTTCCACTCACCCCATGTTCACTCATAGTTGATTCCACCACGTCCTGAACACATTTTTCGTCTACCTCAAAACCATTGGTAAAAACACTAACCATTGCCCAGTTTCTCTTTAACCAGTTTGGCTACCAGCGACCCATCAGCCCGGCCGCGAAACAGAGGTGAAGCTACTCTCATAGCCTGACCGAAATCAGTCCCTAAATCCAATTTACCGATCTCACCCCGGATTTCTTCCTCGGTTAACTGTTTTGGTAGATACGCAGCCAGGATATCCAACTCCTGCTGCTCTTTGGCCGCCTGCTCTTCCCGCTGAGCTGCTTTGAAAGAATCGATTGCCTCCCGCCTCTTTTTAGCCTCGTTACTGATTACTCCTAATACTTCCTCGTCGGTTAAATCCCGATGGGCATCAATTTGTTTGTAATTGGCTGCCGAGATTAACATGCGCAGAACCGACAGGCGCAGCGACTGACCGGCCTTCATGGCCTCGATTTGAGCCTTCTTTATCTGATCAATCAGCATACTTAATAACTGCGGCGGCGGAACTTATTAGCCCGCCTTTCCTTAATTTTTTCTTGCTTGACCACAGAGGGTTTTTTATAAAATTCCCTTTTTTTCAGCTCTAAAAGGACTTCGTCTGAAAGGACTTTTTTGCGAAAGTCAGCAATTAACTTGTCGTCTGACTGGCCAGGTTTTTTGCGTACAACTGTAGGCATAAATAATCATCCCCCCTTCCTACCATCCACCTTGCAGGTGGTAATGTAAATGCGGCACCTCTTGAAATCGGCCCGCATTCAAACTAACTTTGTATCCTCCATCTATGCCTAACTGTCTAGCCAGTTTACCAATGATAGCCTGTAGTTTCCCAGCTACTTCTACTTGTCCGTCAATGGCGCTTAAGTCAGCAATGTGGGCTTTGGGAATGACCAAAACGTGGACCGGAGCAGTGGGGTTAATGTCTTTGAAGGCTAAAACAGCCTCATCTTCGTAGACTTTGTCAGCAGGAATTTCTCCTTTAGCAATGCGGCAAAAAGTGCATGTATCATCCATTTCGGACAGATTATAACTGAAATGCCCCCCCTAACTCAAGCCGAGTTTAGCCCATAACAAAGTGGTTTATCTCGTAGTTTGAACTCCCGCTACTACCCCTACTGCCGAGTTTGTCTTGGCATATTGCATAAACAATACTGCTACTGCAGCAAAGATTACGGCTAGTGCGGCCAGGCGCAGTTGGTAATTTTGTTGTTTTTTTGTCACAATCCTTTCGCCTCCAATTCAAGTTGCAGCAGGTCGCTTTGACCCCCGTCATCAACTGTCTTTTCTAAAGCTCCCATCATTTCGTTAGTAGTTGCATCAGGAGCTACTGAGACCGGGGTTGGAGTAGCCTGGTAGGTTCCCGGTAAAACTGGCATGCCGATTTGACCAGTAGACACAAGTTTCCAGCCGACGATAGCCGCTGCGGCTGCCCCGAGAATAATTAAGATGGGAATAAGTTTGTTCATAGCGTAGGTGTGGGAGTAGGTTTAGGAGTTTCTGAGACTTCTGCTGGCACAGATTCACCCAAAAACCTAGCCAGGACCCGAATAGCGTCAGAGACTGCCTTGCGGGCAGTTTTAACTTTTGCCTGCACCTGTTTAAATTGGTCAGCCAAGGCCAAGCGGGATGAACTGACCTCTTTACCCAGCTTCTCATCCTCACCGGTAATTTTGACCACACAATCGCTTTTTGCCATTGCGTCTACTGCAGCTTGAGCATCAGCAATAGCCGTTTCAGCTTTAGCCACTGCCGCAGTTACGGCAGCATCACCAGCTCCCTTAGTTTCTACCCGACCCAGAATATTGGTCATGGACTGTAAATGGCGGGAGAATACTTCAGCCCGCCGAGCCGGCAGATCACACATTTTAGTCACTAATTTTTCTGCCAAAGCTTTGCGCCGTTCGTCTTTAATTGTTTGCAGCTTAGCTAACTTAGCTGCTTTGCTTGCTTCTCTCTCGTCTTTGCGCTCGTCACCAAAACTTAGTGTTTCCTTTATTCTCTCTCTTAACTGGCCAGATTCAGTTTTAGCCAAAACCGGTGTAGTAATTAAAAATAAACTGGCGACCAATACGAGTATCTTTCCGGACATTATCTTTAATTTAAGAGTATTCAGCGAATGATGTCAAGTAATTGGCTTATCCAGCCCAGACGGAATACGTCCTGCAGGGAAATCAGAGCCAACAGACCGATAAGAGCGATCATTCCCCAACTATTAATTTTCTGCTCCAATTCCGCCGGTAATCTTTTTCTTCTGAAGAATTCCAGCCAGATAAACAGGAGTCTGCCTCCGTCCAATGCCGGAATTGGCAAGACATTAAACACGGCCAGATTGACCGACAGGACTGCAGTCAGCTCCAGGATCGGTAAAAAGCCTCCTTGGGAAACTACGTCAGTTAACTGGTATATGCCGATGGGTCCGGCCACTCCTTCCGGAGCTTTACCGGCCAATAAATTCTGTCCGATGGAGCGCAGACCCTCTACCACTCTGCCTACCCAGTTGGCGGTAGTAATCACTCCCTGACGAGCTGCCGCCACTACACACTGGCCGTTGACCAGGGAGCATTCCCGCATTTGTAAATACGGGAAGTCAGCAATGCGCACCCCCAAGGGTCCCTGACCTTCAGGGGGGTTCAGTCTGGGAGTAACTACAATCGTCTCTCGTTTAGTCCCCCGCTCGGCAATTCCCTCCAGAAGCGGAGTGCCCAATCCCCGTTCCACTGTCAGATTAACTTTGATTCCTGCCCAGGAGCGCATCAGTCGGCTGAACTCTGCCCCATCGGCCACTGCTTTGTCTTCAACTGCGATCACCCGGTCATTAACAGCCAGTCCCGCTACGTCAGCCGGTGACTGGTCTTCCACAGCAATCACCGTGACCTTGTCGGTTTTGGACAAAGGTACCCCGACTACCGAGTACAACACTACAAAACTGACTAAGGCCAACGCGATGTTCATCACTACTCCGGCCACGATTACCGCCATACGCTGTTTTCTCCCCCGACTCCAAAAGGATCTGGACTTATCTACTTCAATTTCACTTTCTTCTCCATATAATCTGACGAACCCACCAAACAGCAAGGGGTACACCGAGTATTGGGTTTCACCTCTTCTTAGTGACAGCAGGGGTTTGGTAAAAGGCAGACCAAAGGCAAATTCCTCTACCTTAATTCCCAACAGCCGGGAAGCAATGAAGTGACCCAATTCATGAATCAGCACCAGAACTGATAGGACTAACAGAAAAATTAACCAGCTAGGCATGGGTTAAGTGTAACACAAAGTAAAAGGGCTAAAATAGCGCTCAATTGTCAGAACAACTTTATGTTATCACGGAAGTAGTTAGATTCTTGATAGCTACTGGAGCAGGCTTAGGTGCTCATTAGACTTGAGATAATTCAGCTTCTTTGACCTGTCCCATGGCGTCAATTTCCGCCATCATGTTGTCAGTCAAACTTTGCAGTTCCTCTTCTAATCTGTCCCGCTCGTCTTCATTCAGTTCTCCTGCTTCTGCAGCCCGTTTTAACTCCCCCATTTTCTCGTGTCTGATTTGGCGAACTTTAACCCGACCTTCTTCCAGTTTGACGTGCAACAATTTGACAAATTCCATCCGTCTTTCCGAAGTGAGACTGGGCACACCGATGCGAATCAGCTGATTGTCAATTACCGGAGTCAGGCCTACATTGGCCGCTTCGATATCCCTGCGGATATCACCAATAATTGACTGGTCGTACGGCGTAATAGTAATAGTCTGGCTATCAGGAACAGTAATGGTGGCCAGTTCGACCACTTTCATCCGGGCCGTATTGCCGTATGCCCCAATGACAATGTTTTCAACCAGGGAAGTAGTAGCCCGACCAGTCCTTATCGAGGCCACTTCCCCTTTCAGCCATTCTAAGGCCTTGGTCATTTTGGGGCCGACTTCGTCAAGATTCATAGTATAGTTCTTCTGCCTTTTCTTCCCCAGCGGGAATAACTAAGCCCGATGAGAGAACCAAAAAGCTTGTCCCGGTCACCTTTGGCACATTGATCTCCAGCTCCAACTGACTTCACAGCTGGTTGCACTAACTCGGCCGGCGGGGTGGAAGTTCGTTGTAATTCGTATTTCAGACATTTTCCAGTAGTAGCAAATTGGCAACCGACTACCCGACATTCCCTTGATGCTGTCCCCATCAAGTCAGATGTTACACTTTGGCAATTTTAAAATCAATCACCTGAATATTTTCCCCTAGTTTGCCAATGACTCCCTTGATAAGTTGGCTGACTTTTTGAGAAGCATCCCGGACATATTCCTGATCTAGCAGATCCTCAACAGTTTCAGGCTGGCTGGCGGCAATATGCAAACACAGCTCTTTACCCAGAGCTTGGAAGTCATCAGTTTTGGCCACAAAATCAGTTTCGCAAGCCAAACTGACCAGAACTCCAACCCGGCCATTGTGATGAATGTAACTGAAGACATGGCCGGCTTTGACTTGACGGCCTTCCTTCTTGGCGGCTCTTTCTAAGCCTTTCTTTTGGAGCACCAGCATGGCTTTGTCCCCATTACCTTTGGCTTCTTCTAATGCCTCCCGACAATCGGCAACTCCTGCCCCGGTGGCTTCGCGTAATTCTTTAATATCTTTAAGAGACACTTTCATGAGGTTTCTTTTCTTTAATTTTAGGTAAACCTTTGGCGACAGAATCGGTTACAGCGGTCACTATCAACTCAATTGATTTTACCGCATCGTCGTTGGCCGCGATAACGTAATCAACCAGATCAGGATTACCATTGCTGTCAACTAAACCTATTACCGGAATACCTACCCGAACAGCTTCTTTAACGGCTACTTCTTCTCTATGAGTATCCACCACAAACATGGCATCGGGAATCTTATTCAGGCTTTCAATTCCGCCTAAGAATCTTTCGAACCGGGCAATTTCCCGGCTTTTCATCAGTTTCTCGCGCTTGGTAAATTTAGTAGTGGTGGTTCCGGCTACCTCTTCCCGCAATTCTCTCAGTTTTTTCAGACTCTTATTTATCTGGTCAAAGTTAGTTAAGATGCCCCCCAACCAGCGTTCAGTAACATAGGGCATGTTCACCCGCTTGGCAGCAGCGGTCACAATCTCCTGAGCCTGACGCTTGGTACCGACGAACAAAATCTTTTTGTCTTGGGCGGCCAATTGTTTGACAAACTCTATAGCTGCGTCTAAACCTTTTTTGGTTTTGACTAAATCAAAAATATGCACTTTGTCCCGGGTAGCGTAAATATACTCAGCCATCGCGGGATTCCAGCGCCGAGATTGGTGCCCAAAATGACACCCGGCTTCGAGAAGTTGTTGCAATGAAATTTCTGCCATATATTTTCCTTTAACCTCCACCTGCTACCCGGATCACGGGAGGAAAAAAATGCAGGTGTGCGAGATAACGAGGCTATTCTAGCAAATCCGAGCTTTAAGGTCTACCCCCAGCTTTTATTTGTTCAGCCGCTAAATTCTCCCGATCCGCAGCAACCATCTCACTAGTTCTGACATTCAAGGTAGGCGTTACTCCCACTGAGATGCTCCCTGCCTTAGCTGCTTGGGTCACCGGAGATTCCACCACTGTAGTAGGATTTGGCGGTAAACCTGTTGCCGGTGCAGCGGGTTGCTCTTTCTTTTTAAAGAATATTCCTATAACCGGGATCTCTGAAAACTCCATGACATTTAGCCTGACATACTACCAATTATTTGTCAACTGCCCCCCATAAGCCGACTCTGGACTCATATAGGTTCTTAAACAGCATGGCCACAGTCACCGGTCCTACTCCACCTGGAACCGGAGTATAAAAGGCGGATTTAGCCAGAGCCTGGGCAGTGAATTCTGCCTGAGGAGCCCCGACATCAATCAGAATAGCTCCCGGTTTGACCATGTCTGCGGTAATTAAGTTAGCCTGACCGGTACAACTAATTATAGTGTCTGCCTGCTTAAGTTTATCTGCATTAAAATCTCCCTCATCCATACCTTGACAGTTTAATTCAGCTACTAGTCGGGAGCCCACAAAACCCTGAGATCCTACCACCATTACTTGCCCAGACAACAGTCCTTGAACCACGGCAAATTTAAGAATCTCAAGGATAGCCCTGACCACAGCAGGTTTAAATAGGTTGTCAGACCTTAACCCGTCAACGTCTTTAGCCTGAGGAATTTTATCAATCAACTGTTTACTGTTGGGATACGGCAGTTGCACCAGAATGCCATCGGCATCGCCTGCCTCATTTAAAGAGTCGATGCGGGAAAAAACTACTCTTAATCTTCCAGCCAGTCTCTCTTTTAGCTGAGTATACCTAGTCGCCGATTCGTTCTGTTCATCTACTAGTACCGCAATTTTCAATGGTCGATCTAATTGGCTAATTTTACCAACCAACTCTTGTGTTACTTCTTCTGCAAACTTGCGCCCATTAAAGATTAGGGGGTGGGAAATCGGCGGCATAGGCTTTTGACCTGACGGGCAATGGTTAATAACACTTTATCCTCAGCCATAGCCTGCTTAAATCTTTTTCTGTCTGCCTGATCTAAGTTCTTTTGCTCACTACCGATATTAATGTATTCGGTTTTTACCGCTAATTGGACTCTTTTGATGGCCAAGTCGATCCAGCCGGCAATTATTTTCATTTCTTTTTCCCGCATTCCCCGGGTCGTAATAGCCGGAGTTCCCAAGCGCAGACCTGAAGGATAGTACGGACTGCGGGTATCTCCAGGCACAGTTTGCCGGTTGGCAATAATTCCCGCGTACTCCAGTCCCCAGGCTGCGGTCCAGCCGTCAATGTGTTTATTACTCAGGTCAATCCAAATCATGTGGTTGGCACTTCCCCCACCCACTAAGTGATAATCGCGATCCATCAGCTCTTGGGCAATTACGGCAGAGTTTTTGACAATCTGGACGGCATATTTTTTAAACTTGGGCTGACTGGCCTCTTGTAGAGCTACTGCCAAAGCGGCCACATTTTCCATGTGCGGTCCCCCTTGTACTCCTGGGAAAACTGCTTTATCAATTTTGTCGGCCAGATCCGGATCTTTAGCTAAACCTTTGGCTGTCACTAAAATTATGGCTCCCCGGGGACCTCGTAAAGTCTTATGAGTAGTAGTCATGACCACATGGACAAAAGGCACCGGGCTGGGATGAGCTCCTCCAGCCACTAAACCGCCGATGTGGGAAATATCGGCTACCAAATATGCACCCACACTGTCGGCAACTTGTGCATATTTAGCCCAGTCAAAAATCCGGGTATAACCTGTGCCTCCGGACCAGATGAGCTTGGGGTGGTGTTTCTTGGCCAATCGCTTTAGTTCCGCCCAGTCAACTTCACCGCTTTGATCTAAATGGTAATGAATAGCCGGACGGTATTCTCCGGTAATACTCACCTGCCAGCCCATGGACAAGTGGCCGCCGGTATAAAGATGTTGAGACAACTGAATATCACCGGGATTGGTTATGGCTTTGAGAATGGCTAAATTGGCCGGAGACCCGGACAGAGGTTGGACATTAGCATGCTCTACTCCAAACAGTTTTTTGGCCCGGTCTTGACATAACCGCTCCAGCTCATCTACCACTATATTGCCCTGATAATATCTTTTGCCGGGGTAGCCCTCAGCGTACTTATTAGTGAAGATACTGCCCATGACCCGACGAACAACTGCTGAAGCGTAGTTTTCTGACGGGATCATCTGCAGAGTGTCTGTCTGCCGCTTTTTTTCCAGCTGAATTAGTCTCTGCACCTCGTCTGCCATGGGCAAATTATATCAGTGCAATCACTATTCCCGAAAAGATGAGCATAACTCCAGTAGAAATATCTCTCGTTGAAGAAGCCAAACCGACGACAATGCAGGCAATACCCACGACTTCTCTGATGGTCAGCCGCTCAACTATAGTTCTGGACTCCCCCCACCTCACTCCTGTAGTGTGCTGCGACTACTCAGCCTTGTCAATGCCCAAGCTGCGGCTGACCATCTCCCATACCCGCTGTTCTACTTCAGCTACCGTTCCTTTACCGCTGACTACTTTAACTATTTTTTTATACTTGCCA
>JAUSIY010000039.1 GCA_030647735.1 bacterium | reverse complement strand
GACGGGGCCAAGATGAGTAAGTCCCGGGGTAATGTAGTTAATCCGGATGAATACATTGCTAAGTACGGAGCAGATACTCTGCGCTTGTACTTAATGTTCATGGGCCCAATGGACGGGTATCCTGACTTTAGGGATACCGGGATCGAGGGGATGTTTAGATTCGTCAAAAGAATTTGGCAGTTGTCTGATCAAGTGAAAGCTACGGCTGGCGAAGGGGTCGTCGTTAAAATGCATCAAACTATCAAAACGGTGACCGAAGACATTTCTAAGTTTAAGTACAACACAGCGATTTCGGCTCTGATGCAAATGATTAACGGACTGCCAGATAAAGGAATTACGAAGGAGGTCCTACAAACCCTAACTTTGCTGCTGGCTCCCTTGGCCCCGCATCTGGCGGAAGAGATATGGTTCAAACTAGGACATACCGACTCAGTGCACTTGCAGTCATGGCCCCAGTTTGATAAGAGCTTAATTTCAGGTGATCAAGTGCTGATTATGGTTCAGGTCAACGGAAAACTTCGGGATAAACTGGAAGTAGAGACTGCTAAGGGTACTGATCAAGGCTATATTGAGCAGAAAGCTTTGCTGAGTGCTAAGGTTTTTAACCACTTAAAAGATGCAAAATATAGGGCAATTTTCGTTTCAGGCAAGCTAATTAATTTTGTCACCTAAAAAAAGACTATTACAATGAACCTGGAAGAGATCCAGACATGGCTAAATAGCCATCTGTTAGAAGTGAGTTTGGCATTAATAGGACTAATACTGATTGGGGGTGGTATGTTTTGGTATAAAACTGGGGGACAACCGGCGACTCAGGTTGAAGTTTTATCAGCCGACAATGATCAAAGTAGTACAAAACAGATCTTCGTTGATATCTCGGGAGCAGTTAATTCTCCTGGAGTTTTCCAGTTGCCATCTGGGTCTCGAGTAGAGGATGCTCTAAAACTGGCTGGAGGGTTAGCTTCAAGTGCTGATACAAAATGGATCGAAATGAATCTGAATCGGGCTCAGGTTCTAATTGATGGGGCCAAGTTGTATATTCCATTGATGAATGACACTTCTTCTAGCCAGGTGAAAACAAGTAGTGAAAATATTAGTATAAATTCCGCAACGAAATCTGAGCTGGAATCACTACCGGGAATAGGACCGGTGACTGCGGAAAAAATAATCTCTAACAGATCATATCAAACTCTAGAGGAGTTAGTGAGCAAGAAAGTTTTAAATCAAAAACTGTTTGAGTCACTCAAAAACCAGCTGGTCGTATGGTGAGATGGCTAATTTTTCTGGGGGCAATTGGAACCTTGGGTTTGCGGATATGGTTAAGCCCATCCGGTCAATCTCAGTATTCAGTTGGTCAGAAAGTCAAAATTACCGCTACCGTAACAAGAGAACCACTCAAAGTATATCAAAAGGAATATCTGGTATTTGAGGGAATTGCGCTTGAGATACCAAGTAAAGTTGATCTCAGGCTTGGTGATAGAATTGTAGTGTCTGGCACTCTGACTGACAAATTGCCAGAGATGAAAAATGCTCAATTTGGATTGATAAATGAGAGCTTTACAAAAATACAGGCTACTTTGTCGGCAGGGACAATTCTCCAAAATTGGCGATTGGGAATGATGGCTAAATTCCAACGCTGGTTGCCGGCTGATGAGGCGGCACTGGCTGCGGGAATCCTTTTGGGTGGAAGTGAGAGCATGAGCTACGATTTGCGCCAAGCGTATCGTCGGTCGGGGATGTCACATGTTGTAGCCGCCAGTGGTTACAATGTCAGCGTAGTAGCTGGGTGGACAATATTGTTTTTTGGCAGGTGGCTGAATCGACGTCTGACGATACTGTTTGGAATAGTAAGTATCATTATATATGTGTTTCTGGCAGGGGGAAGTGCAGCCGTAGTCCGGGCTGGAATTATGGCTGTGGCTGCCTGGATTGGTCAGCTGTTTGGCCGGGAAGGGGACGCCTTGTGGTTGTTAGGAGTAGCTAGTTGGGCAATGTTGTTGATCAATCCGGAGTATATGGGCGATATCGGTTTTCAGTTATCAGTCGCAGCTACCGCCGGGATTTTATGGTTTAAACCAAGCCGGGAGATCTTAGCCAGTCTGGCGGCTCAGGCTGCTACTTTGCCGCTCATTCTGCATCATTTCGGCAATCTATCAGTTGTAGCCCCTTTGGCCAACTTGTTATTCTTGTGGCTGGTGCCGCCGATAATGCAACTGACAGCTTTAGGAGTGGTCGTTGGTCCGGCTAACTGGTTAGCCTGGCCACTGCTAAAGTTAATGAATCAGGGAGTGACTTGGTTGAGCAGCTGGTCCTGGTCCAGCTGGCAGGTAGGCCAAATAAGCTGGCTATGGGTGGGGGGATATTATTTGCTGCTGGTGATTCTCTCCCGAACCAGGCTGTTTCGGCGGGTATGAAATATTTAATTTCACTTCTGGGACTGGCTTTGGCGGTAGTCTGGTTGGCCATAGTTAGTTTACCGGACGACTATCTGCATATTGTGTTTTGCAATGTCGGTCAGGGCGACGCTACGCTGATAAGCTATAAAACTACCCAGCTCTTAATTGACGGGGGGCCGAATGATCAAGTTTTGGGTTGCTTAGATCGCTATTTGCCTTTTTATGACCGCAGACTGGAAGCCGTAATTATGACCCATCCCCAGGCTGACCATTTGACCGGGCTAATAGAAGTATTTAAGAGGTATCAAGTACTGGCTTTTATTAGATCTGATGTGGCTAACCAAACAGCTGGCTACAGGCGGCTTATGGAATCTGCCAGTTCTGTGCCGATGAAGCTGGTATCCACGGGCGATGTGGTGAGAGTCGGGGACAAAATTAACTTTCAAGTTATATGGCCTCCGGCAAATTGGCAGGGAGATGATCTGAATACATACTCGGTAGGTGGTCAAATTGCTTTCGGCCAGGTGGATTTTTTGTTCACCGGAGACGCTGACAGCCCGGTAGACTTAGCACAAATTGCTACCGGACTGCTAAGTCAGGTGGAGGTGCTTAAAGTGCCACATCACGGCTCCAAAACAGCTATGATAGATGAGTGGATTAAACAAGTTTCACCCCAATTGGCAGTCATTGAGGTGGGTAAGAACAACCGCTTTGGTCATCCTCGACCGGAGGCATTACACCAACTAGAAGAAGTGGGAGCTAAAATATTACGCACCGATCTGAATGGAGAAGTAGAAGTCATCACGGATGGCTCTAAGTGGTGGTACAATTTGGAGTATGGAAATTAAGAGTCAGTTGCAAAGCCTAGTAGCTCAGGCAGCCGGGGTATCCGAAGCTGAAGTAAACATCGAGCACCCTGAGGTGGAAGAGCGGGGAGACTTTTCAACCAATATTGCCTTGGTTCTAGGTGGGGGGATTAAGAAAGCTCAAGAAATAGCCTCGAAATTGCAGGCTGATTTTATCGAGAAAGTAGAAACGGCCGGTCCGGGGTTTATCAACTTTAAACTTAAGCCAGAAGTATTAGTTAATCAGATGGGCACAGTTAGCCAGATTGATCAAATTGGTAAAGGTAAAACCTGGCTGATTGAACATACCTCGCCCAATCCTAATAAGGCCATGCATCTGGGCCATCTGCGTAACAATCTCACCGGCATGGCTATAGCCAATATTTGGGAAGCCGTTGGCACCACTGTGATACGGGATGATGTAGATAATAATAGAGGAATTGCCATCGCCAAATTAATGTGGGGATATAAAAAGTTTGGTCAGAACCAGACTTTGGTTGACCTTAAGTTGCGGCCGGACAGGTTCGTCGACCAGTTGTACGTAACAGCCAGTGAAGAATTTGAGAAGAGTGAAGAGGTTCAAAAAGAAATAAAACAGATGGTAGTGGATTGGGAGGCGGAAGATAAAGCTACCCGCGAGCTGTGGGAGAAAGTACTTCAGTTTTCTTATGCCGGCCAGGAAATGACACTGCAGAGACTGGGTAATAAGTGGGATAAGGTCTGGCATGAACATGAACATTACCAACAGGGCAAGGATTTAGTTAAGCTGGGCTTAGAAAAAGGAATCTTCAGAAAAGCTGAGAACGGAACCATTCTCACAGATCTGGAGAAGTATCATCTGCCGGATACTGTGGTGATTAAGTCTGACGGAACGGCCCTGTATATTACTCAGGATCTGGCTTTAACTAAATTAAAACGGGAGACTTTCCATCCGGACAGGTTGCATTGGTGTATCGGACCGGAGCAGGGTTTAGCCTTGCAGCAAGTCTTTGCAGTTTGTGAACAGTTAGGTATAGGTAAGAGAGAAGACTATGTACATATCGCCTACGGCTACATGAGTATCAAAGGAAAAGGCAAAATGAGTTCCCGCACGGGGAATGTAGTATATATTGACGATCTATTAGATGCGGCAGTGGAAAAGGCTCGGGAATTTAATGCTGACCCTCAGATTGCTGAGAAAGTCGGTGTCGGGGCTGTTAAATACAGCGTTCTTAAAGTAGGCAGGCTGCAGGATACGGCCTTTGACGTGGACGAGTCAGTCAGCCTGGAAGGTAACTCTGGCCCGTACCTGCAATATACCTATGCTCGCACTTTCAGTATCTTGGCCAAAGCTGCAGAAAAAGTAGAGTTAGCTACTTACCACAAAGCTGCAAAGACCGCTCTCAATCCGGAAGAACTAGCCCTCTTGAGATGGATTTACCGATATTCCGAGACAGTGGGAGAAGCAGCGGTCAGACTGGCCCCCAATTTAGTGGGTAATTTCCTGTATGAACTGGCTCAAAGATATAACACTTTTTACAACAAACACTCTATCTTGTCAGCTGAAACTGCAGAGACCAAAGAATTCAGATTGGCATTGACCCAAGCCGTAGGAGACGTGTTAGAATCCGGATTAACCTTATTGGGGATATCCGTTTTGGAGCACATGTAATGGCTAAAAACAGCACCCTTGATTTATATCAGTTAGATAACGGCTTACGGGTAGTTCTGGTGCCTATGCAGGGGGTGCAGAGTGTAGCTGTGGGAGTATTTGTCAAAACCGGCAGCCGATATGAAACAGCCAAAGATAATGGTATTTCTCACTTTGTAGAACATATGGTGTTTAAGGCTACCAAGAAACTGCCCACGGCCAAAGACACTAGCCGCTTGGAGGGATTAGGAGCGATCCAGAATGCCTGGACAGACGTGGGGGCAACCGCTTACTGGTGCAAAATTCCGGCTGATAAGTGGCGGGACGGCTTGGAAGTGGTCAAAGAACTGGCTCTGTATCCGTTGTTTCCCCAAAAAGACCTGGATATTGAGCGGGGAGTCATTCTAGAGGAGATGAAGCGCAGAGAAGACCGGCCGGATGAATTAGTTCAGGAACTACTGATGAAGGTAATGTATGGAGCAAATCCCTTAGGCCTGGCTACTTTAGGTGATCCCGAAGTAATCAAGGGCATTACCCGGAATGACTTTGTTGACTATCATCGCCGGCAGTACGTTCCCGGTCGGATGGTCGTAGTTTTGGCTGGCCGGTTGGAGAAGATATCTGAGATTAAATCTCAGATTGCAGCTTGGTTTGGATCTTTGCCGGCCAAAGACGGAGAAGAATTTCCCCACATTGATGATACTCAGGCCAAACCTGCCTTACAGGTATTACCCAAGAAGCTGGCTAACCAGGCTCATCTTTGTCTCAGCTTCAGGGGATTTAATGCTAGTGATCCGCGCCGCTTTGCCAGCACTATTTTGACCACCCACTTAGGCCAAGGCCTGTCCAGCCGGTTCTTTTTAGAACTAAGAGAGAAGCGGGGTTTGTGTTACGCCGTTAGAGCTGATGAGGACAGGCTGGAGGACGTAGGCATCTGGAACGTATATATCGGCACCGGCATGTCTACTTTGAAGGAAGCGATTGAGGCAACCTTGAAAGAATTAACCAGAGCTAAAAACAAATCGTTGACTAAGGCTGAACTGGGCCAGGCTAAGCAGAAAGTCCGGGGTCCAGTCCTCTTTACCATGGAGAACCCCATTTATCAGATGGAGTTTTACGCCCGCCAAGTTTTGGACCGACCCCAGGAAGTGTTAGACTATGATACACTTCTTGATAGAGTGATGGGGGTAACTGTTCAAGAAGTTCAGGAATCAGCTCAAACTCTGTTCCAAACAGAGAAGATTAACCTAGCCGTAGTGGGGCCAGTGGACAAAGCTCAAGAAAAGCAGCTTCTCAAACTGCTCCAAGTCTAGTAAAATAGGCTGGTATGGATTTTAGACAACAGACCGTGGTTTTGCTTAAGCCGGATACTGTAAAGAGAGGGCTGGTCGGTGAGATTATTTCCCGATTTGAAAAAGTTGGCCTGAAAATCATTGCCATGAAGATGGTTTGGATTTCCCCAGATCTTGCGAAAAAGCACTATCCGATTAGCCGTGAAGATTGGATTGAAAGCATTGGTAAAAGAGCCTTGGAGACCTATAAGGAGTATGGCCGTGATCCTGGCGAAGACTTAGATTCATTGGACCCCAAAGAAATTGGCAAGAAAATGGCCAGCTGGTTAGTTGACTTTCTAACCGAAGGACCGTTGGTAGCCATGTTGTTGGAAGGTGGAAACGCAATTAATACCGTGCGCAAGATGACGGGGCACACTTTTGGAGACAGGGCTCTTCCGGGAACAATTCGAGGAGACTTTTCTGATGAAAGGGGCTATGTGGGCTTTGTAGAAAAGAGATCAGCCCGGAATTTAGTGCACGCATCTGGAAATGTGGAAGAAGCAGAGTTTGAAAAGAAGTTGTGGTTTAAAGAAAATGAGATCCACCAGTACAAGAGGGTAGAAGATAGCCTATAGCAGAGAATATAAAACCTGTAGTATTTAGATTAGCTTTCTGAACACAATTTGTGTATTTGGCTCTTGACAGAGATTATTGATTTATGTTGATATAGATATATGATCAAACAAGAAACTTCAAAGTCTTCAGTGAAATCCAAAGCTTCTAGGGTCAGAATCAGCAGTGAACCTGTAGTAAAAGAGGAGAAATCAACTAACTTCAAAAGCGTTTTTGGGATTTTCTCCCAATTTGTCGCAATTGGCGGGGATTTTGTTTAACCACAATTAAGCAGTATCACGCCTAGCCGTAAAAAAAGAAGGGTAAATCCAAGGATTGGGAGGGGGAGGGACATGATAGTCTTCTGTAGAATAATGCACAGTATATTCACCTAATTCAGGCTGTTCTACCTCTACAGTAATGCCTCTCCACTTTAGTCTAACCGGCTTATCCGGAGTTGGGGGAGTTGATGCGGCTGGGGAAAACATTTCCGGTAGATCTGAGGTCATTACTTCAAGCCTGATTGAGAGGGAAGTAATATGGATTAAAGCAACTAAGTCAGGTTGCAAAGAAAGTAAAATTCCGCAACCCTCACCATTTTTTGGCTGTTTAACTAAGTAATTGCCTGATTCGGGTAGAGGCTGCTCAGTTTGGGGGTAGACCTGACCCGAACATTCTAGGGCTGGGGCTGAAGCTTTATCCAAGCTAAACTGACTTGCCAATAATACCGCAGACAGAAAGAGCCTCGTGATAGGCGATTGCCTTTCAATTTCATGCCTGGTTGGAGCCATCAGAGGATTATACGCCGTGTGGGCAGTATAATTAGCTTGATCTGGTCCCCGTAGCTCAATGGATAGAGTAGAGGTTTCCTAAACCTCCGATGTAGGTTCGATTCCTACCGGGGACACATATCGGGGTGTGGTGCATCGGTAGCACGCTACGTTCGGGACGTAGAGGCACAGGGTTCAATTCCCTGCACCCCGACTTAAACTCGAGTGTAATATGTAGATCTGCCGGACCCGTGAACAAATAACCTGCCCAGTGAAACCAATTTAGCCAGATCTCTTGATGCCGTGATTTGAGATACATTGAATGCATTTTGTACTACTACGTTAGATATTGATGCCTCAGGCTTCTCTAGCATAGAGAGAATCTCTTTTTGTCTGTTTCCCAGTTTTTTCGTTGACGGTTGAACAGAAGGAGTAGACAGGCGGGAATTTAAGATTGACTGAATTTTGCTGATTTGGTTGACCATGGCTTGGCCAAAGTATTCCAGCCACAAAGTAGTATTGGCGGAGTGAGTTGATTGCTGAATAACTTGTAAATAATCTGATTTGTTCTTGTTCCAAAAGTCTTCCAAACTTAGCCAGCCGCGCAGATCATAATTGTGTTTGGTTAAAAACAGTAACGAGACTAGATATGCTAATCGGCTGGGATAAAAATAAAGATGGGCGGTTGCTGACTGGATAATGGGGTGAACTTGGCCGGTTTGCAGATAATCGAGAAGTGATTGGACTTCTTTTTCGGGTCCGGGATTAACACCCAAAATAGTCGCCAGCTCTTTAATGGTGGCAAAGGTTACCAGGCCTGGATTGGCTGGCCAAAATTCTCGAACATAATTTAGTGAATTTCGGTAGTGCAGGACCTTAGCTGTTAAGGGGGAAGAAGTTTTAGAATGGAATTGGTTAACAATACTATTAATAGAGTCAGCTGTCAGAGGTTGGTTAGATAAACTAGCCCATCCCTGTAAGTGGGCGAGAGTAGCCTGCCAACGGAGGGTGGATTCAGTCACAGGAGAGGCGGGAGTCAATAAAATCTCCTTGCGCAAGGCGTCGGCTTTAGCCAATCTCTCTTTCAAAGTCGCGGATAGATTATAGGATACAGTAAGCATGATTTTTATGGCTGATTTTCGAATCTTATCATAATCTTATCAACACGTCAAATAATAGTTTAAAAGTTGGCTTTATGGCTAAAATCCAAAATTCCGATAAGATAATGATAAGATTATGATTTTGGCTTGACAAGGCAGTAAGTCATTGGCCATACTTAGATTTATGAATACTGCCCGAATGGTAACGATTGCTACAACTACAGCTCTTCTTGTTCCTACTGCAATGGTGATTGCCACGGGCAACACAGATCTTCCTTTGCGAGTCACTTCTGAGGCAATTTCCCAATTAACACTGAAAGATATTTCAGATGATGTCTGGAGTTATCCGGGAAGATCTTTAAACAGTATAGATTCACTGTTTTTTGGAACCTGGAACTATTCAACTCAGGTTTTAGGTGACTATACCGTTGCAGATGTGCGTAACAGCCCAGCAGAACAACCGGTAATTGAGTCTGTAGCCGATTCTGTACCCGACCTGTCGACTAAACTTGACTCGACGGTGGGAGTATTGAGTCAGTTGGGTTTAAATTATCAAAAAATAACTGGCGAAGTAGGTTTAATGGCTTTGAAATGGAACAACCTGCAGAAATCAGAAGTGACTCTGTCGTTAGACGAGTTGGTTTTGGCCTTGGAATCTGAAGACCAATTAACCTGGTTGAGTAAAGCCTGGGGCTGGCCTCAGTTGAGTACAATAGCTTCACTGGCGTCTCAAGCAAAGCACAGTTTAACCAATGTGCAAGAGATAGTGAGCGCGACCGGGACTCAACCTGTGGCGTATTTGCAATTAAAATCTGCTCTGAGAGATCTGGAATCTATCCAGCAACTTATCGGTGAGAGTGGCGATACGGCTAAAGCCCAAACGCTGTATGGGCAAAATAAACGAACTCAGGAGTTGGCTGCAGCCTGGAATGGACAACGGGCAGAGCTAACTGACTTATTAGCTCAGGCTGGGGGAATTCCTGTTAGCCAATTACAGACCAGAGTCGCCGAAGCAACTACGTCTGTTTTGGCCCTGAACCGGATTCCGCTTGGGGCTGAGCTGCTGGCCAAAGAACCCCGGAGCAAGATTTTAGATCTGATTGAACTAGCGGGAGCAAATCAAGTGCTTTTGGCTCAAGAGAACGATCGGCCTGTGGTGCGAACTTGGCTGGCCGAAAACCCACTGGTGGTGCGAACCTTAGTAGTCAATCCCTCAACATCAATCCGGCAGCAAGTGGCCATCAAGTACTATCTGCCGTATGAAATTGTCGAGAAAGATATTCAAAGCCGCGACCCCGATTTAGAAGTGAAATACGATTCTGAGGCGAAAAAATATTACGTGACCGGAAACTTAGCCATGGCAGCAGCTGATTCCAAAATATTGCAGCTGGAAATAACTGATTTGTGGCAGCTTGATCAGGCCAAAATAGACGATTTGCGCCGCCAGGCTACTGAGAAGGACTTTTCGTTTGACGGCACGCCTTTATTTGCCAGTAGTGTTACTTTAAAAAGCGCCATAGACTCTTCTTTAAACAGGATCAGCGTTTTACAAAGTCAGATTACCACTCCTCAGCAAAGAATTACCGCTTTCCGGCAGATTACGGTTGAGCAGGCGAGCGTGACTCAGAATTTGGCCAAGTTGGAGAAATTATCCAGCCAAGCAGGGTCAGCCGGAAGCCTATTGAACTCTCTGGCAGGGGGAGAACTGCTGATTGTCGGCCTGCTGGTAATTATTGCGGGAATGACTTTATTCTTCCTAGCCTCTGGCCAGCACCCTGCTCCCACCCGTCAATTCCGCACTTTTACGGAAAGCATTGCCAGCTCAGATTTGTAAACTCCCCGGTTAACTATTTGTCTTTACTTTGACCTTGAAGTGCTTGTTTGAATGTTTTGGCTACTTCGCCTAAGCCGCGGCCGAATTCGGGGATTTTTTTGCCTCCGAACAAAATAACCAGAACCACAGCAATAATGATAACTTCAGTGGGGCCAATGTTTTGTAAAAAAGGTAGCATCAAGTTCACCCCCTTACATGAGATGGGTTTTTAAGAATATACGGTTTAATAATAACGTTAATTCAAACAGGATTACCAGGGGGGCAAATAAAATGACGTCTGACATCAGATCGGGCGGGGGTAGCAGAATGACAAACGCGAGACCGATCAGATAAGCAATGGGCCGTTGGTTGTTGAAAGTTTTGTGCTTGACCAGCTTCAACTGCATCAAAATAGTCATGGCAATGGGGAATAGGAAAGCTACGGCCATCAGTAAACCGGTAATCAACACTTTAGACAAGAAACTTTCCACATCCAGAATATTGCCGATCTGCAATTTAACCGAAGTCTGGTAAAAAATTTGCACTACATATTTCATCATGGCTACTCCATAGATGAAACCGCCTATAAACAGCAGTATTGCCAGGGGGAGGATGGTGACCAGCAGGCGGTACTCTTTAGGTCTGAGAGCAGGCTTAAGGAAGCTTAGGAACTGATAAATAAGGATGGGGATGACGACGATCACCCCCACTATTAACCCGCAGTTTAAGGCCAGGGTAAAAAATTGAAAAGGTGTGGTAAACACGATATTTACTCCCTTCAGACTAAAGAAACTGAGGACAAAAGTAATAATCCGCTCGTAGTAAATAAAGCCAATAAGTGAAGCGACGACAAATAGGGAGACGGCAAACAGCAATCTTTTTCTAAGTTCCAGGACAAAGGGTAGGTAACGAGTCAAATTGTTAGAAACCGAGGCTGGGAGGAGGGCGGGAAATTTAGATGTCATCTTCGATGTCTTTTTTGATCTTTTTAATTTCTTTGACGGACTGGCCTAAGCCCTTGGCTAATTCATTGAGTTTCTTGTTCCCAAACAGCACCAGCACAATAATTGCTATAACTACAATCTCACCGCTGCCGAGGTTGGAAAACATAAGTAGTAGGTTTACTTAGAGTCTTTGGAAGCGTGGCGGAACTCTTTGATTGCTTCCCCAATGCCCTTCATGAATTCGGGGATTTTTTTGCCTCCGAACAGTAACACGACTACCGCAGCAATAATAATCAACTCCGGCGTACCGATATTTTTAAACACAGCCTTACGCCACCTCCTCTTTAATGGTTTTTAACTCTTTTCTGACTTTATTTATCTCCTTGGTCGATTCACCCAGCTTGCGGGACATGCCCACCAGCATCCGGCTGCCAAAAAGGACAATGATCACAATAGCAACAATAATTAATTCCGATGGGCCGATATTTTTGAAGAAATCCAACACTGACTTGATAATAGCCGAGGCCTGGTTGATTTGCAAGTCACGCTTGCTTACATTTTGGTATACAAATTTCCTTTGAGGCGAATAGCCAAAGTTCCGTTGACGATAATAGTGCGGAAAGTGTATTTGCTGGGGTTAAAGTTAACAACTTTAGTTACAACTGAATACCTCATATTCTTAGTAACAGCAGACGTAGTTTGGGTTTTTGAATTAGGCATCGATTAAGGTGTATAACCTACCTTTAAGTTTAATAGCTACTTTGCCGTCAACAAGTATCTGTTTGGATCCCATCTTATCGCCGAATTTCTTGGTAAATTCTTTGTTGGGGTGTTCAGGGTCAAAATCAATAAGCGAGACAATAAGAGCGTACTCAAGATTCTTTTGGATAATTCTTTTGCTTCCCTGGCTGACAAGAGAGGCTATAGTGTAGGTTAAAGATTTAGTGATGACGGGGTTGGGAGAAACTACAGGAATTTCAGCTGAAGGGCTAGCACTGACACTGGGGCTAAGTGACGGGCTAATGGATGCACTTTCGGCGGCTATAGAGGGACTAGCCGAGACTGACTCAGACGCTGACGGTGAGAATGATACACTGGGAGAAGGGGTAGGGCTGGCTGAGGCAGATGGAGAAACGCTGGCACTAGGGGATACAGAAGCGGAGGGCGAAATTGATTCACTGGGACTTACACTGGGCGAAGCACTGGTGGGAACAGAAGGGCTGGCTGAGGCAGATGGAGAAATGGACGGTGAGACAGATATACTGGGACTGACTGACGGTGAAACCGAGACTGAAACCGAGGCGCTGGGGGAAACAGAGAGAGAAATTGAAGGACTGACTGAGCGGGAAACCGAGGGTGACACAGAAGCGCTGGGGGAAACAGAGCGGGAAACCGAGGGTGACACAGAAGCGCTGGGGGAAACTGAAGGAGAAACTGATGGAGAAACTGATGCACTGGGACTTACGGAAGGAGAAACTGATGGACTTACCGACGGACTGACTGATGGAGAAGCAGAAGCTGAAACGGACGCACTAGGACTGACTGATGGAGAAGCGGACGCAGAAACGGATGCACTGGGACTTACGGAAGGAGAAACTGATGGACTTACCGACGGACTGACTGATGGAGAAGCAGAAGCTGAAACGGACGCACTAGGACTGACTGAGGGGGATTCCGAGACTGAAACAGAAGCGCTGGGACTTACCGATGGTGAAACGGATGGTGAAACTGATTCGCTGGGGGAGACAGACGCACTGGGACTTACCGATGGTGAAACAGAGGGGCTTTCCGATGGTGAAACTGAAGGTGAGACCGTGGGACTTACCGATGGTGAAACGGATGGTGAAACTGATTCGCTGGGGGAGACAGACTGACTGGCACTAGTGGGTATTGATGGTGATGCAGATGCTGATGGGCTAACGGAAGGCGACTCGCTGGACGAAGGAGAAACAGAGGTACTGGGCGAAACTGATGGTGACACAGAAGCACTGGGGGACTCAGATGCCGAGGGTGAAACAGACGGACTCACTGATGGACTGGCCGACGGACTGACGGAAGGTGAAACCGAGGGCGACTCTGAGGCGCTAGGTGAAGCAGAGGGTGACTCTGCAGTACTGCTCACATATATTGAATACATGTTTGTACTGTGGCTTGGTACAAGTGGGTTGGGCCAAGCACCGAACGTAAGCGCTTGATTGTGGCTTGTGTTTGCTGCTCCGGCGTCATAATGAACGACGTGAGTTCCGATACCGCTTAAACTCCATACACAAAGAAGATACTCAGTGGAGTTGCCCAAAGTAGGTATGGAAACATATGAAAACCGCCTCCAGGCCGCACCTGTTGCTGCTGGGGTTAATGTTCCCGTCGCTGCATTGGCGAGAGGGGCTAGGGAAGAGTGAACATAAATATTGCAGGCATAGGTCAATCCTGTTTTAGATGGGTTGGAATACACCGAGATGTAGTTAAGATTTCCTGCCGAGGCCGGAGAGGTGAACAACGCAGCTGCGATGACGTTTTCTATAGTGGTGGTGCTTCCCCCGATGCTGGAATATCCCATGAAAAAACCAGCGGCTTGGCGAATGGGATAAACAGCCTTGTCCAGGAATCCTTGCGGAATGGTAACGGTGAGAAGTTTCTGGCGGACGTCTATGTTAAGAGTACCCCAGGCTTCCTTACCCGCACTGTCATAAAGCTTAGGTCGGAAGATATGGCAAAACTTGCCAGCGCGATATTCCTTGCCGCCGACAATGTTCGGGGGGCATTTTTTATAGTAAACTGCGTAAGACCCGACGACATTATCTGGGCGGTTATAAGCCGGTTCTCCACCGGGTTTGCACCGGGCCGCTTTTTCCTCGGGGGTTAATTCCGGCTGATAGAAGAAATCTAGGCCTTTGGTTTCAATAGAAAATACGATGATGTTCGAGCGGTGTTTTTTCAAAAGGGAGAGATCCATCTCATAGCCGCCCTCTTGCACTAAGGAAGAATCGCCTGCCGGAATATCGTAGAAGGCGATTTCTCGGTGACCTTGTTTCCAGCGAATTCGTTCGGCTTCTTCGGTTACGACTGCTGAGGTGTAGTCATCATCTTTAAGCCGCACTGAGAAGTTGACTTTATTCCCCCAGCGCTTGAGTTTGACTTGGGGATAGAATAAGTCAGGTTGTTTAGTATCTCCAACTTCAATCTCAATCTCATCTTCCCACGCGTGGGAAGCAAACATGGAGAAGGCATTATCTCCTTTTTTGTATTTTGCCATTTAGACTACTCCTTCTGTTGCTAAAGTGAAATTCCCGCCAGAGATAGAAGCGTGGTTGTTCTTTTTATCTACACAACGGTATTTTATTTTGGGCATTGTATTGCATGCGGCTGTATTGAATTACAGCTTGATGATTAAACTAATTCTCTCAAATTTTCCCAACCGGGTATATGGTCAATATCGCTTTCAGTCCAGCCTTGGGTAAACTGCTGATTTCTAAACTGCTCTCTCTTCCATTTAG
>JAUSIY010000011.1 GCA_030647735.1 bacterium | reverse complement strand
AAGGAAATAGTAATCTCTTTCTGGTCCAGCGGGTATTTGACCAGACCAATATTTCACTTCAGAACCCGTTAGCGGAAAGTCAAATTTGTCAAAATATTTGAGAGTATCCAGAACCCGCTTATTGAGCGGCAGGGGCTTGTGCTGCGAGGCCATACTGGGATAATACTTGATTTATCCCGGCCGTCAAAGTCTTTATTGACTCGGAGGCAGACTTACCCTGGTTTATGCCATTCAGAGCGTCAGCAAAATATTGACTGATGCGGCTGTTAATTCCAGTCGGCCCGTCCCAAGTGAAACTGGCCAAATACCAACTTTTGGCGTTGAGAGCCTGATTAATGTATGCCCCTACATATGGATCACTGGTTACTAGACTGGCCATATCTACCCGAGAGTAAGGTTCTCCAAACGCTCGGCCGGAAGCCACAGCTCCCTGGTAAAACTTCTGCAGATTTTCCCTTTGAGACAACCAACCCACAAAGTCCCAAGCCTGTTTAGTGTGGGGGCTTTTAGCATTCACCGCCTCAGCCCAATAGCTAGCCCAAGTAATCGGCTTTTCTCCCAAAGCCGGATCGATGGGTAATTGGGGCACGGGATAAACCTTAAACTTCAGGCTGGGATTAGCCGCCAGAATATCGTGGGCCCGCCAAGAAGGTCCAAAGTAAATAGCTAGTTTACCGCCAGCAAAAGCCGCTGTGGAATTGGGTAAGGACGAGTTCCACACTCCGTCAGTCCGGCTAAACACAGTATAGAAATCCAAAACATCTTCTGCTGGTTTTCCGGAAGGAGCATTCAGGTTAACATTGTTCTGCAGCATTAAAGTAGCCACTATATCCTGCCAATGGTCTACGTTTTCAATAGTGCCCATAGCTACTCCGGCAATCAGTACCCTTTCTCCAGATCGACATTTGCCGTCCTCCGTATCTCCTACACATAGAGCGGCAGCGGTTTCTCGCAGCTCTGTCCAGCTTTGAGGTACGCTAGCCCCGGCTTGAGACAGCAATTCTTCATTCACATACATCCCCAGGCCATCATATTCCAGAGGGATGGCTACGTAGTTGTTACCTAGTCTCAGATCAGTCTTAGCTGTAGGATAAAAAGTGGATTCAAAAGTCTGAGCTGAATAAATGTCAGCCGGGATAGGAGCTAAATCTGTTTTAAACATAGGTACCCAGGTGTTATGAATTCTAAAAATGTCCGGCCCGCTTCCTTGACTGAGAGCGTTTTGTAATCTTTCTCGATATTCTCTTTGGGACTGAAAAATATAATTGATTTTGACATCCGGGTGGGCCGCCTCATATTCGGTAATCAGAGGCCTGATGACTGATTCATCCTCCCAGAGCCCCCACCAAGTTAAAGTCGTTGGCCCAGTTGGTTTGGGCTTACCTAAACCAAACACATTTAGGGCCAGATATGCTCCACCTCCCAATACGGCCAGTAATAGCACCACTACCAAAATTATTTTCCAAGGAGATTTTTTGGGCAGTTCTACCAGATTAGGACTCGTAGCCACCACCGGAAAAGGAGTCGCAACCACTTGGGGTTGAATGGGGGTGGGCTGAGGAGGCAGATCCATACAACTTAGTATACCCATCTGAGGTAAAATTGGAAAGATGCGCCAATTTATATGGGTGATTGTTGGCCTGGGTCTGGTGATCCTGATCACTGTAACGGCTTTTGAACTGGCCTACTGGCAAAAGATTTACCCGCCAATTATGGTGGGTGGAGTTGTAGTGGGCAATTTAACCCCTGATCAGGCCAGTCAAAAGTTGGCCCAGCAACTTATAGCCAGACCTCTGCTTCTTAAATGGCAAGGTACCCAGTGGACAATTTTCCCCAGTCAAATTGGTTTAGAGTACGACTCCAGTCAATCAGCCAAACAAGCGTACTTAGCTGGCCGCCAAGGATCTATCTGGACTACTACCCAAGTAAAGTTGCGCGCTTTTGGTCAGCCATTGACCATTGACCCTGTGTTCTCCTGGAACGAGAACCAATTGGTGGCAGCCACTGCCAGTATCTCTGCTCAGATTAATATCCCCGCCCGGGAATCAGAGGTGCAACTAGATGGGAAAGCAGTGATTGTCTTGCCGGGAGAAAACGGCCAGGCTATTGACGAACGGGATCTCAGACAAAAAATCAAAGTGGCCATCACTGCCCTATCCGCCGATCCCATAGATATTCCGGTGACTGATATTCAACCCAAACTCACCGCTGGCCAAGCAGAAGAAATGCGCCAGAGAGGAGAAAAACTGCTCAATAAAAAATTGGTTTTGGTTTTGGAACAGAATCGGTGGACCATAGACACCGACCAGATTTTTTCCTGGATGGACGCCAGCGGCTGGAATAGGACTTACATCGAAGATTGGGTTAATCAGTTGATTCTTGCCGTTGATCGGCCAGCCCAAAATGCTCTGTTCAAATATGTAGGAGAAGGCAAGGTGGAAGCATTTCAACCGGCCCGAGATGGGCTGACAGTCAAAAAAGATGAGCTAGTTAACTCAATTGCTACTAACTTAGACAAGCTCCCGGATCAAGAAAGTCTGGAGGTAGATATTCCCGTGGCCAGATCCAAGCCGCAAGTGGCCACTGCTGAAGTTAATGATTTGGGAATTAAGGAGCTCATTGGCCGGGGCGAATCAGATTATTCCGGTTCTATTGCCAATCGCATTTTCAATTTGAAAAAAGCAGCTGCATATATGAACGGTGTTTTAATTGCCCCCGGCGAAGTGTTCTCTTTTAACAAATACGTAGGAGATATTTCCACCGAAGGCGGATATAAACAGGCCTATGTAATTAAGGGCGGCAAAACTATTCTGGGTGACGGAGGCGGAGTGTGCCAAGTTTCTACTACCATGTTCCGAGCCGCCCTGAATGTGGGTCTGCCGATAGTCGAGCGCACCGCCCACGCTTACCGGGTGCATTATTATGAACAGGATAGCGGTCCAGGTTATGACGCCACTATCTTTACTCCCTCAACAGATTTCAAATTCAAAAACGACACTTCCGCGTATATTCTAATTCAAACCAAATTAGACGAACCCCACAAAAAACTGGCTTTTGAATTTTACGGGACATCGGACGGTCGCCAGGTTAGTTTAACCAAACCCAAAGTTTGGGACGTGGCAGCCCCTCCACCGGACTTATATACTGATGATCCGACCTTGCCACCGGGAACAGTTAAGCAAATTGATTGGAAGGCCTGGGGGGCCAAAGCTTCCTTTGATTACAAAGTCACCCGCAACGGAGAAGTGCTGCAGTCGCGCACCTTTTACTCCAGTTATCGTCCCTGGCAAGCCGTGTATCTGCGCGGCCCGGTTTTGTAGCGTAAAATTAACGTATGCCCTCCTCTTGGAAGCGCTTTTTCTATACGTATAAGCAAATTACTTTGCTAGCTTATCGGGTCAGTCCCTCGCTGTTAGTCTTTGTCACGGTGGTCAATTCTTTATGGGGTCTGACTAACCTACCGATTTTATACGTCAACAAGCTATTAATTGACGTGGTTATTGCCAGTTTGGGTAAACCCGACTGGACTATCTACTTCAAACCCATTGCCATTCTTATTTTAGTCAGATCGTTAATTGAGTTAGTCCGCTCAGTTGTATCCCGATACAGCTGGCGGTTGGGTAATAATCTCACCCGGAGAATTGCTGCCCATATGGATGTTATGCTGGGAGAGAAACTCAACTCACTAGACATTCCCACTCTAGAATCTCCTGATTTTCAAGACAAGTATAAAAAGGTGGAACGGGAATCGAACCAAAGAGTCTGGGGCATGATCAGCTCTCTTTCTGAAGTCCCCAACGCCGTGTTTACTATCATCTCAGCCATCATTCCTATCTTGGATTTTAACCCCCTAATTGGTTTGGCAGTGGTCCTAGTTCGTATTCCGGAAGCCATTATTAATGCCAAATTAGCCAAACAGGAATACCAAAAAATTGAGGCCCGCAGTTTCCAGCATCGACTATGGGGATGGATTAATTTTCATCTGACTAATTCTAAACACTATTACGAAAATAAAATCCTGGGAAATTCGGCCCACCTGGCCGGAAAAATGCAGGCTATTCAAAAAGAACTTCTGGATGAAGACTTCCATATGAGTATGAAACGGGCCAACTACCGAAGCGTCTTTGCTGATATACCTGAGTCAATTCTGTCGTTTGGCTTAAACCTCTACTTTTTTGTTCAGGCTATTATGGGGCGGATTACTTTAGGCCTGGCTCAAATGCTTTATCAGGCCTCCAGTACTTTAGGGGCGGGTTTTGGCCAGCTATTTAATAATGTCTCTTTAGTTTACGAAAATTATTTATTTGTGAATGACTTTACTTGGTTCATGGATTTAGAACCTAAAAATGCTGCCGGGAAAATTGTCCCGGCCAAAAAATTTAAGGCTGGCATTGACTTTGAAAACGTGTGGTTTAAATATGCTAACTCCCCCGACTGGATCTTGCGTGGAGTGAATTTCCATATTAATCCGGAAGAAAATATTGCCATGGTTGGAGAAAACGGGGCAGGCAAAACCACCACTATAAAAATTTTGTGTGGTTTTTATCCTCCCACGAAAGGGCGGGTGTTAGTTAACGGAGTTGATATCAGAGAATACTCGCCAACAGAATACGTCAAATCTCTAGGGGTTCTTTTTCAGGACTTTGGTGAATACCCATTCACTGCCGGGGAAAGTATTGGCTACGGAGATGTCTCCCGGCTGGGCGCCCAAACTGAAATAAAAGCGGCAGCTGAACAGACAGATATCCACGAGTTCATTCAGTCTCTGCCCCTAAAATATGACAATCCGTTAACTAAAGAGTTTGCCAAAGGAATTGATCCATCCAAGGGCCAATGGCAAAGGATTGCCCTGGCCCGGACTCTGTTTAGAAAATCCCAAATAATTATTTTGGACGAACCCACTTCAAATGTGGATCCCAAGGCCGAAGAAGAAATCTTTGAGAAAATAATTAAACTTACCCAGAAACAGATTTTAATTTTGATTTCTCACCGCTTTTCCACCGTTCGTCGGGCCGACAAAATTTTACTTCTTGAGACAGGCAAAATTCGTGAGAGTGGCACTCATGAACAGTTGATGAAAAAGAAAGGCAAGTATGCCCAACTGTTTAATTTACAGGCAAAGAGCTATCACTAATGTTTAGGCCCCGGGTATTGGAAACGGTCTCCTCCCGGGTATCACTAGGATTTGAGGTACGCCAACTGGGCAGGGAAATATATGTGACTACTGGTGGGCTAACTCAAAGCGGAGGGTTAATTAGTCAGCTCTGGAAAAATACCCTAAAAAAAGTCGCTCGAAATTTTGAACTGAAAAACAAGCGGTGGTTAATTCTGGGTTTAGCTACTGGAACTGTAGCTAAACTAATTTCACAGACATATCCCCCCACGCAGATTACCGGGGTAGAACTAGATCCGGAAATGATCAGGGTGGGTCGGAAATATTTCGATTTAGACAAAATTCCGCATCTGAAAATTATCCTGGGCGATGCTTTAGATTATCTCAAAACCTCAAAAACTAAATTCGATATAGTTCTAGTTGATCTGTATGTTGCAGATCAGCTACCTGAATTTGTGTATACCCCCACCTTCATCAAGGCAGTTAAACGAATTGGGGGATTGGCCATTTATAATCACCTGTTCTATAACTCCCAGAATAAGTTCCTTGCCCAGCGGTTAACTCAGCATCTAGCCGGTGTTTATTCGCAAACCCAACTTATCCGGGAGTTGTCTAACTTGCTGGTAGTCTGTAGCTAAATTTGGCCGTGACAGCTATAATTGAGGGTCGACTATGTTAGGATTTTTGAACAAATTTTTAGACGTTAACCAAAAAGAGGTTAAAAAGCTGGAAGATTTAATTAGCCAGGTAGATAAATTCTCTACTGAAGCCAAAAAAATCAAAAAGGACGAAAACTTTGCGGCCAGAACAGCCCAACTGAAAAAGCGCTTGAGTGAAGGGGAGGCTCTGGACAACTTGTTGCCGGAAGCTTTTGCTTTAGCCCGGGAAGCATCTAGTCGCGCCATAGGACTGCGGCCATATGACGTCCAGCTAGTAGCTGCCGCAGCTTTTCATTTAGGTAAAGTGGCCGAACAAAAAACAGGAGAGGGTAAAACCTTATCTGCCGTCCCCGCCTTGTACTTAAATGCCCTCAGCGGCCAAGGCGCCCACCTAGTTACGGTTAACGACTATCTGGCCCGCCGAGATGCCGGTTGGAACGGGCCTACTTTCCACTTATTGGGGATGTCAGTAGGAATCATTGTGCACGAGCAGTCGTACCTTTACGACCCGACTTATTCCGATCCCACTCATGGAGATGACCGCCTGGCCCATCTCAAACCCGTTACCCGTCGGGAAGCGTACGCGGCGGATATTACTTATGGCACCAACAACGAGTTCGGCTTTGACTATCTACGCGACAATATGGTGGGGAGATTAGCAGACAAAGCCCAGCGAGGACACCATTTTGCCATTGTCGACGAAGTAGATTCCATTTTAATCGACGAAGCCCGCACCCCCTTAATTATTTCTGCCCCCGATACTGAGCCCACCCAAAAATACTACGAGTTTGCCAAGTTGGTTGATAAACTGTCTTCCGATACGGACTATGTCATTGATGAGAAACACCGTACTGCCAACTTGACTGAGCACGGCTTGAAAAAAGTAGAGAAAATGCTGGGCAGCGATAATTTGTACGAGAAAGACTTTGAAACTATTCATCATTTAGAAAACGCCTTAAAAGCCCGAACATTGTATCTAAGGGACAAGCATTATGTGGTTCGGGAAAACCAAGTAGTCATCGTCGATGAGTTCACTGGCCGATTAATGCCCGGCCGGCGTTGGTCGGAGGGTATGCACCAGGCAGTAGAGGCCAAAGAAGGAACAGTCATTCAACAAGAATCCCGCACTTTGGCCACTATTTCGTTTCAAAACTACTTCCGGATGTATCAAAAATTGGCCGGGATGACGGGAACAGCCGCCACTGAAGCCGAGGAATTTCGCAAGATTTACAAACTGGACGTAGTTATTATCCCCACCAACCGGCCTATGGTCCGGGCAGACCACTCGGACATTGTTTACAAAACTACTAGAGCCAAGTACTCGGCTTTAGCTGAAGAAATTATGGTCTTGCACCAAAAAGGTCAACCGATTTTGGTAGGAACGACCTCCATTGACAAAAACGAAACCGTTTCGGAATTACTCAAAAGAAAAGGGGTCCCTCATGAAATCTTAAACGCTAAAAATCATGAGCGGGAAGCCCAGATTATTGCCGAGGCGGGTCGGCCAGGAGCAGTAACCATTGCCACTAATATCGCCGGCCGAGGGGTAGACATCGTCTTGGGCGGATCAACTCCCGACAATCCCAAGTATGTTCTGGGTAAAAACCGACTGACTGAAACTCAATACCAAAAAGCTTTAACCAAGTGGCAAAAAAGCCATGCTGAAGTGGTCGAGTTGGGCGGATTGTATGTAATTGGTACAGAACGGCACGAATCCAGACGGATTGACAACCAGCTCCGTGGCCGGAGCGGCCGGCAAGGTGACCCGGGAGCTACCCGTTTCTATTTGTCTCTCGATGACGACATCATGCGCATTTTTGGCGGGGAACAGGTAGCCAAAGTGATGAATTTTCTCAAGATTCCAGAGAATGAACCCATCGAACACAGCATGGTCAGCCGGTCTATTGAGCAAGCTCAAATAAAGGTCGAGGGGTTTAACTTTGACGCCCGCAAGCACGTGGTGGATTACGACGATGTGATGAATAAACAGCGCGAAATTGTCTATGGTCTGCGGGACAAAATCCTGGCCGGGAATATGACCGAAGCAGAAGCGATTGACAAAGTTAAAAAACAACTGGCCAATACTGTGAATATTTACGCCCCCAACGGCATCGTCACCGAAGAAGTATTGCCTCTGGTTACCTCAGTTGTAGACGTTGTGCCTTTTGACGATGCCAGTCAAAAAGAAATCGGCAAGCAAATGGAAAAATTAGCTGATGCCAGAGAGATCGTCCATTTGGTAGAGAACATTGTCGACAACGCCGTTGGTCAACGCAAGTCGCAAGTAGGCGAAGAGGCTTGGAAAGAAATTATCAGATATGCCTATCTGTCGGCTATTGATAATTTATGGATTGACCATTTAGATGCCATTGATGACCTCCGGGAAGGTATTGGGCTACGCGGTTACGGGCAACGAGATCCTTTGGTGGAATATAAAGGAGAGGCCTTCTCCATGTTCGAAAGGTTAATGGTGCAAATTGATACTGAGTTTGGCAAAAGATTATTTAGAATCCAGATGGGCACTCCACCCCCCGCCCAACAGATGGCAAAGCAGGCAGTGGAAGTAAAACAGGATATCTCAGCCATAGAGGCCGCCACTACCCAGGAGCAATCAGCTACTCATGATGCAGCTGCTGCTGACCCATTTCTCTCGGCCATGAGCAACCTGCAAAAAAGGGGCGCCGTCAACACTCATAAAAAGCTCGGGCGCAACGACCCTTGCTGGTGCGGGAAGAAGAAGTCAGATGGTACCCCCGTCAAGTATAAGAACTGCCATTATCCGAATTGAACTTAATACCGGAATATAGTTTTTGCACAAATGGCGCTAGTTTGCTATGTATATCTGAGCGCCTCTCAACCTTGACTAGTCTTCTTGTAACCGCAGCATGACATGTGGGACACAGAATACACCAATCATTAGAATCTTTTGACCTTGGAACAAAGTGGTGCCATTCACAAAACTTTACTCCGCACGATTCACAAGACTCGCCGTATAATTTAATCGCTTGCTTTCTAAAGGTTGATCTCGCTGTGCCTTTTTTGTTTTTCCAAAGGTCGAAATTCATTCTGTAGTACTTAATTACTTCAGAAGTTGTTCCCAGTTTCTTTGCAACTTTCTTGTCAGTCATCTTTCGCCAATTCTCACGAATATATGTTCTTTCACCGGTCAGCAACTGTTTGACCTGAGGTCGAAGCCCGGCTTGCTTTATAGCTGCATTCCAATAACTAAATCTTCTGACAATGGTCCGGGCCGACGGACCTGGAAAGTCATCTATTTCCCTAAAACTCGGGGTGTGTCCCAAATATTTACTAACCCCCTTTATATATTCCAAAATGTCTCTCTTTGAATAATCCTTCTTAAATCTCTTGTCCCGAGTCTTATTCACTAGATACAGACTATCCGAATAAAAGACGAATGTCAATAACTATTCCCTCCCATACAGTATCTGCCTGACACTTCAAACATTGTCATTATCCAAACTAGCCAACCAATATTTCGGTGGTTTGTAATCGTTCATTTCTTAAGCCTAATTGCATTGACAATATAGGTTTGATATAAAAGACTTATGCCCTGGAAAGAATTTGAAGGAGTTCTCGACCCAAAAACTAGCAAGTTTAATATTACATCTCAAAACCCAATTGAAGCAGGCGATGAAGTCGTTCTCTCTAAAAGGGTTGAGGGTTTACTACGATTAAGAGTCGTTGAGGAAAGAAGGGTTAAAATAATTGATGCCAACACTGCTGTTTTAGAGATCCGTAGACCACGTGTAGATATTGTGAATATTGGCCATGTTCCAGACTTTGGTTTCGCTTCACATAATTATGAATTTGGGAGAGACGAACAAGGCTTCCATAACGGCACCCATACCCTTGTAGACTCTATTCGTGTCACAAAA
>JAUSIY010000008.1 GCA_030647735.1 bacterium | reverse complement strand
CGGTTACCGAAAGGGAGGGTGGTTGTTGAACGTTGATTGTCCAGATTTAGTTATTCAGCAAACTAGACAGCTTCTTTTCATTCAATCTTGACCCCACGACATTTCGGGTAAGCCCAAAAATCGGGGGCATGTTTAGTTTATTGCAGATTCTTGGTGACGGTGGAGGTTTCCCCGGAGCGCAGTGTAAATACAACTTCCAGCTGAAATTTTTTGGGATTTTTGTGAAATACACACCGGGCGGATGAGCAAGTGCCCAAGATTTGTCTTCTGGTAGACCGGTTGATTTTGGACTTGGGGCGAAATCCTCCCTCGAACCCGCGGGTAATCCCGTTTGAATCGTACATTAAGGTGTAACTGATGCGGGAAACTTCTGGCAGGCCGGTGAAAGTTAGAAATACGTATCGGCGTAGGGTGTCAGTGCGTAGTGAGGCTGCAGGCGCAGCCCAAACCGGGGTAGCAGCAGCTTGGAACAGTAATATCACAGAAAACGTCAATGCCAAAACAAGTCTCATGCACAAAAGTATACCATGGCTGATAATGGAGATACTGCTTGTTAAAATGCTTGTTTTTTGGTCATGCATATGACTATACTGGCTGACATGAACAGGGGATGGGTGGTTGGGATCATAGTTTTAGTAATTGTGGCTGTTGGTGGTGGGATATGGTGGACAACTAAGCGGGCGAATCCAGGCTTGCCAGGTGATTTAACCCCCCCAACTAATAGCACCACAACAGCTACTCCAACGAGTGACGGGGTTGTGACGGATAAAGGTACGGGCAAGATAGTAGAGTTTACGGTGACCGGAAGTTCTTTTAAATTTGTGCCCAATAAATTGGAAGTGACTCAAGGTGACACTATCCGCATCACTTTCAAAAGTTCGGGGGAAATGCATGATTTTGTGATTGACGAGTTTGATGTGGCTACCGACCAATTGGGCGAAGGGGAAGAAGAAGAGGTGGAGTTTGTGGCCAACCAGACCGGTAGTTTTGACTTCTACTGCTCGACGGCCAACCACCGCAGTATAGGCATGAAGGGGATTTTGGTGGTAAAGTAGGCCTCTTTTCTCGTCAGATTTTTTTGCTCACCAAATGGGACGATTACCGAACTTTTGACTGGCTATCCATCCTAGAACACCCTGACGCCCTTCTCCAGGAAACTAGACAACTACTCTCTATCTTATCCTATGGACATTTCGGGTAAGGCGCTCCGCCCGACAGATAAAGCCAGAACCATTATTAATCATACCTTTTTAAGAATTCCTCAATTTGTTCTTTGCTCCACCAGCCAAAATCATCTGGCACGGTATCTTTATCAAAAGTAACAACTTCAACTACCTCATTTCCGTAAGTTCCAGGAACTGGTAGCCGATCAACTTCTACAAATAGAGTTAGTTCAATGTACCATTGTTGGGTGTCGGGATAGACCCCCATAGTTAAATCAGCTATCCTGAAACTCTTTACCCCTACCCCAGCCTGGTCTTTGATAACTCTTTTAACGTACCCCTCAGTAGTTTCTCCCCATCTTGGTAATCCATGAACATCATAAAGACAGGGTTTGTTGCTTTTCTGGGCTTTTTCCGGGATTTTGTGCTCAGGGATTGCCTTAGGTCGGCGGAGAGCGATATATTTGCCGTTAAATTTTAAAATACATTCAGCTGAAACGTGAGTTCCACCCGAGACCTCCGTTTCTATTGGGGTTCCAAAGTTTGCTTCTTTATTTTTCCAAACGTACTTGAAACTCATACTTTAAACTATACTAGCAAATTTTTGCTCCCCCGACACCCTCTGACACGAATCCTGGTTATGCAAGTTTTAGCCAGTCGGAGTAAATGTCAATTCCAGCTAGCCATTCCCATAAGTCAGCATCTGGGTTCCAATCTGAAATGAATTCTTGCAGGCTTCTATTAATTTCTTTTTGGTCGTCTGTATTTTTAAGTAGTAAGTGCCTAACCTCTCCGTTTGGCATCTTGAATAAAAAACCAGTTTTTGGACCCACATATTCATTCCATCTTCCAGGCTTCATTACTTGGGTATACAAGTCTACAAATTCATCTACTCTATCTGTGGGGACATCAACTATAAGTACACCATCTTTGTTAGTTTCAATTTCTCTTATTTCTAACTCGCGGAATTTATCAAGATAGGGGAGCTCTTCAAGCATGATACAGCTACGACATGATTTCTTGCTTGCAGCTATCTTTTGGTATCGTTCTGGTTCTGACCCCATGTCTTCATTATACTTTGCTCCACCTGATGGACGAAGTTAGAACTTATTTTGTTCACTCTAAAGATTTAGTCTTTATATCTACACTTGGTTCGTAATATCATTATCATGATTCTCTTCTAACTGTTTTGGCGGACACTTTGTATCGGCATAAGAACAAAATACGCAGCAATCACCCCCTTCAGGCTTCAACATCTCACCACAATTAGTGCATTTGTAAAAATGCTGGCAGGCATCAGTTGGCATATCTACCAACTGTTCTTTACCGCACTTGGGACAAGTTAACGTAGCTTTTGGTTTAACCTGTTTCATCTTACACCCCACAACCCGCACCACCTCGGCCCTGAGGTAGTAGATTGGGCACCTTTGCTATTTCAGTTTGTACATTCTTTGACCAATTGCTAATAGCTGAATAGTTATAACCCATCACTTCTTTTGGGTTTACGTCTTCCCAGTCTGTGTTCTTGGCGATTTTGAAATAGAGAGCAGTTTGTATGTAATTGTCAGGAAACCAAAATGAGTTAAATGCTAAAGCCTCTCTATAAAGTTCATCCTCTGTGAGTCCTTGGGAAGCTCCCAGCTCTAAAAGGCCAAGAAGGGCTGAACCATGATTACAGTCTTGGAAGAATGTGGAATTATTGCAGCATGGGCGATAAGTGTTTTTGGCGATTTTAATGACTAAAGCTTCTTGCTCTGGTGTTAACTCAACTATCGTAAATTTATTAAAGTATGTCCCGCCGTTTTTTTCTTTGCCCAAGTTCCAACCTCCTGTTGATGCAAAATTAAACAGGGATTTTCCATTTACAGGACTTTCTTTGTTTGTGGTCATGTAGTTTGCCAATCCCACAGCCCAGAGAAGGTTTACATAATAGCTTGCATTCTCACGGGTCAAAAGAATTGGTTGATTCGATGCTTGTACCAAGACATTCTTTAATCCCTCTGGTAAACCACCTCGCTCTTTATAGATCTCTTCAAATTTATTTTTATCAATGACCCCATTCCCTACAAGCTTAACGACACCATCATCCAAATAAATCTTGCTTTGAAAACCTCTTTCTGGTAAGACTTTTGCCATCACCTCGTCGTAAGTAAGGTTATTCCCAGTAGGAGTTTGATTGGCATCATAAAGTTGATTGTCGGCAGGATTGATAATACCAGCCTGCTTCTGAATCCAAAAAAAAATTGGGTCAGATTTGACCATGTTCCAACCGACAAATATAAGCAGTAAAAGCGTTATTAGGGTACCTATCAAGACTGGCTTGTCTTTCTTTCTAAACGACGCATTATGAGGAACTGGACACGCTTCCCCACCTTTACTAAATCTTGATAGTTCCTTGCCCGTCAGAACAACAGGTAGCGCCATAAGACCAAACGAGAGGGCTTTTAACTCCAGTCCTTGCAGAGGAAAGGCAGCTAGCCCTCCGGAAATCCCTACTACCGAAAGAAGCAACGATCCGCATACAGGACAGGCTGACGCAGCTATACCCACGACGGAACCCAAGAAACTGCCCGTTTGGGTTCGGAATTTAGGTAGTCCATATTTTCTCCACCTGTAGGTTAGAAGCGGAATGTTGACGCCGAAAAGAACGATCGTGCCTAGAGTCAGAACTATATAAAGTGCTAAATAGACAGGCTCGCTTTTGGTATTGTTGATCAGACTGTAAATGCTGGAATTCAGACTCAGGCTCCAATAGAAAGCCAAGAATAAAACCAAGGAGGCAACCAGGCCTAGTGAACCGTAAAATACGGCCGTAAGTATTCTCTTGTTTATCTTTCTTTTCAGTTTAACCATGGTGGTGTTCACTTTCGCCGCCGCACCCATCGGAGAGATTCCAGACTTCGGTTAGTTGCTCACCTGTAAATTCGTAATTTTTAATTAAATATTTGCCCAAGCCACCGTACACAAACCAGCGCCAACACTTACAACAGCAAGGTCCTTTTTCGCTCGAATTTTGCATGGCATAGTC
>JAUSIY010000004.1 GCA_030647735.1 bacterium | reverse complement strand
ATTTGGAGTTGTCATTCTCCCAAGGTTGGAAGACCCAGATGTTACAGGCAATAAAGATGAGTAAAAACGGCAGATAAATCCAAAATAGCCGACGGTTTTTAAAATAGGCCAACAACCAAAACAGGGGAATAAGAATGGCCATGAGACCGATGTTTTTAAACCAAAACCAGAGCCAATTATCATTCTGGACGTGGGCTGCCCAGCCCAGTTGGACCCGCATGAAGCCTGACGAATACCCCGACACCTGGGGGAGGAAGTAACCAAACTGAGGTAGGGCCAGTACTCCAGCAGGAATGAAAAAATACCACCAGATTCTCTGAGGCCTGATCAGAAATAAGACTCCTGAAACAAAAGCTATAACCATAAAGGTGTGGGCGTGGAAAAAGGGAGTTAGTCCGGCGACTAACCCGGCCAGAAGATACTTTTTGGGTTTAGGTTCGAGCCACAGAGAAAAGACTACTAAAGAAGCAGCTAGGCCCATCAAAATGCCCCGCTGGGGAACCATTTCCGAAATGACAAAATTTACCCACTGAATATTGGCTTCATACGAATGAGTCAACTCTTTGACCCCATGTTCTGGCAATGGCAGGATAGTTTGGCCGGGGATAAGGTAAAGGAACCCCAGTCCTCCGGAGAGCATAAAAATAGCTACAGCCAAGGTAGCCGCAACGGCTGAATGAGTTAACTTTTCGCTCAGCTTGAACAAAATAACCACAATAGCCAGACCAAAAACTATACCCGGCAGCTGGAAAGACCAGGGCAGAGAGAGGCCAATTTTAGCCAAGACAGCCGAAGTGAAGTCAAAAAGGAAAGGATAAGACAGCCGAAGACCAGCATACCAGGGATTTTGCGGGGGCCAATTGGTTCCGTATAGCCAGTTGGCCACATAGCCCATGTGGCCAGCCCAGTCTCCCCAGACATTGCTACCGCCAGCCCAAATGCCTTCCGGGCTCAGGACGAGCATTTGGGAGAACAGTTTTACCAAAAAAGTTCCCCAGCCCAGAACGGTTATCCAAAAAAGAGGCCTTTCTTTAAATGAAGCTTTTGACAGAGAATGGAGATGGGAGTGGGTAAAAAAGTAGCTGAGAGTAAGCAGCAGGATAATCACAAACGGCCAGACAATGAGTTGTTTGGCCCATAAAGAAACTAAGAAACTGGCCCACGTGCCTATAAGCGTTCCCAGAACTATCGTTTCCATGATAATATTTTACCGTGAATCGGACTAAATTTATCCTGGTGTTTATTTTGTTGTTTGCCGCCGTCACCCGGCTGTGGAACTTGGGTTATCCCAAGGGATATTATTTTGACGAGGTCTATAACGCCTTTACTACCCGGGAGCTTGTCAAGAATAACCGGGATGCTTATGAGTGGTCACATCAGTCTCCAGTGCAGGGGACGGCCTATGGTTGGACTCATCCGCCCCTGGCTAAGCTGATGGCCGCGGTAGGTATTCTGACTTTTGGGGACAACGAGTTCGGCTGGCGGGTGGTCAATGCTCTCGTTGGGGTGGGCATTATTTATCTGGTCTATTGGCTGGGCAAAAATTTACTCCGCTCTGAACCTTGGGCATTGTTGGCAGCAGGTTTAGCCAGTTTAGACGGATTACTTCTGGCCCAATCGCGAATTAACATGAACGATATTGTGGCCACTTTTTTTGTTTTGCTTGTGTTTGCGGCCTTCGTCCGCTATCAGTTACACAAATCAAAAATCAGCATGCTGATATTTGGAATTTCGCTGGGCCTATTAATTGCCACCAAGTGGACCGGTTTTTATGCCTTAGCTGTTTTTGCTCCTTGGCTGGGTTTACAAAACTTAACCCGGGTCAAACTCTGGCCAAAACTGTTTGCAGTATTAATAGTTATCCCGGTGGCTATTTACTTTCTGTCGTATTCTCAGTACTTCATTCTGGGAGGCACATTAAGCAATTTTTGGGAGCTACAAAAACAAATGTGGTGGTATAACACCCGTCTGACCGCCACTCATACATACCAGTCTTTATGGTGGACTTGGCCCTTGGATTTACGTCCGGTTTGGTATTTTGTGGACTATTCCGTTTCAGGAAAGATGGCCAATATTTATGCTATGGGCAACCCAGTGTTATTTTGGTTAGGCATTCCGGCCATTATCGCTACCACTCTTTCTGCTCTGCAGTCTAAGAACTGGCGCACTTGGTTAATTGTGGTTGGGTTCGGGGCTTTCTGGTTACCTTGGGCTAGGGCCCCGCGGATTATGTTTTTATATCATTATCTGCCCTCGATACCCTTCTTGTGTCTGGCGTTGGCACAAACTTTATCGAAACTGCCTAGGTGGGCAACAGTTGCCTCAGGGTTATTAGTTTTTGGATCTTTTGTATTCTTCTTTCCTCATTGGACCGGCATTCATATTCCTGCCGAATGGGCCAAAAATTACTTCTGGCTATCTAGTTGGAAGTAGTTATAGAGCCAGAACCAGCACACCCCCCAAAATCATTAGGGCTGCTCCGGCAATTGAAACTATCCAGGTAGCATTAGATCCGGTTGTAGGTAATTGGGTCAAAGGAGTAGGGGTAGGCGAAGTTCTTACGATAGACGTTGGAGTCGGGGTGGGTGTTGAAGTAGGAGTTGGTGTAGGACTGCGGGTTGGAGTAGGGGTGGGACCCAAAGTTGGAGTGGGAGTAGGTAAGGCAGCTGCCGTTGGAGTGGGCGACGGAAGCAGTCTGGTAGGAGTAGGCGAAGCCGTAACTGCGGCCAGCTGGTAAATCCCTCTGTGGTAAGGAGCGTTATGAGCATCTGAAGAGAGTGTGATATTTTCTAGCTGTTCACACACTTCGATTCCATCAATCTGTTCACCAATGCAATTTGTGGGATAAACCAGGTTGTATGTTTGACCACCAACAACTACTTTTCTATCCCACTTGGTGGCGTAACTGCCTGCAGGGGCTCCAGTACAGGGAGCACCACCAGCCCTAAGAGGGATGCTCATGTATCCGCCGATCATACAGTTCTTGGCATTAATGCCGATACATTGGCCGTGATGTGTACCTTGGTAGCAAACACGAGGCGAGACTTCATAGTGCACAATGGCCCGAGCATTTACCGCAGTAAATCTAGTTTCTTGTCCAGTAGCCGAGCGCAGCAGCGCTTCGACAGTGAACGTTTGAGGAGTGGCTGCCGCTTTCTTTTCCAGTGTTTGTTGGCGTTTAACTAAGTAATCTCCCACCACTAGCCCCAAAGTTAGAATGAGAGCAATTAATATCCCCCCAATAATTTTCTTGTTCATGTATTGACTACAAAGCGAGTACCAAGATGGAGCCGAGCAGAATCAAGCCTAAACCGGCCAGGGAGATAGTCCAGCTGCCAGCTACCGAACCAGCTTGTTCCAAAACTACCGGTGTGGGGGTGGGGGCCAAGGCGATTGGGGTAGGAGTGGGATTGCTTACTGCTGTGGGGGTGGGGGTGGGTCCGGGAGAACTTGGTGCTGTAGGTGTTGGTGTCGGAGAAGGGGTAGCTGAAATAGTGAAACTGACAGTGCAAGCGGCGGCAGTACTGACATAAGTCACACACGCTGGTTGAGGAAGCGATACCTGACCTCCAGTTAAGCTGAAATAGCCGTTTATCTGAACTCGGGAAACAACAGCTGCTCCATTATTTGCATCGGCCACAAAAATATCTTCATATTTAAGTGTTCGGGAACCCGCAGTCCGCAAACTGGTATCAGGATCTTTAAAGATCAGATGGTGAGTTCCCGAGGGACAAATTGTGGATGAATCTGTGACCACATCTCCTCCTTCTGTTACACAAATTGGTTTGGGATTCCCAGGACTATTTAGATTATCAAGGTTGTAAAATGCGTAAGAAAAGTTGTTGGCGTTGCTGTTGGCAGTAGAGGAAATTGTGGTAGATTCTCCCCGCCCAAGACTATCTTTAGTCACAGTAGCTAATTGACAGAGATTTGGTCGCGGTGACGGTGTTGAACAAGGAGTCAGGGGTTGTTCAATGGCTACCTGGGAAACAGAGTTTATTTGGGCCCGGATTCGCACCCAGCCAGTAGTGGGAGGAGCAGAAGAGTAAGTGAAAGGAAAGGTTCCTGATTCTCCGGCGGCCTGATTAAAAGTTTGCGGATGTTGCCAGGAACCGGGATTACCCAGACCAAAATCAGCAATGGCTACAAAAGCCGGATGTTCCGGTGCAGATACAGTGAAACCAGTACAGGTTTGACTGACGCTCCAGCCGGCAGTGGCCCCGCTTTCAGTGGGAACAAATTGTTCCTGGCGGGAAGTATATAGGAAGTAAGCAGTAACAACTGAGATAATGGCCAAAACAACCGTGGTTACAATAACCACCCAAGGGCTGAGTTTGGGGAACTTAAGGGAAAACCCGCCTTTGGGTTTGATGACGTTGATGGAGGGTTCAGCCATAAGTTAGGGCGCAATAACCACTGATGTAACTGAATAGCTGGTGGCTTCGTCGGCAGTGATTTGGTAGTCGGCTTGATATAGTCCTCCGACTAAGGTGGTATTTTTTTCAACCGGAGTTTGGGCCACTCCGCCTTTAGTCAGAGTAAATCTCAACTTTGGAGCAGTACCGGTAGCACTGGCAAAGCCCCTGAAGACAATGGTGTCATTGAGTTTGATATCGCTGGTGGCAATTTCCACACCACCTTTAAACACTCTAACCTCTTGGCAAACAGATGCCAAGGGAGAAGGCGACGGAGAAGGAGTTGTTGCACAAGGGAAAAACTTGATTTCTGACCCGGTCCAAAAGACATTAGAGCCATTGATTAATAGGCCATGGTCGAACTGGTAAAATCCGCAAACGCTGTTTGTTAAGGAGAAAGTAGCTTCTTTTTCTTCTCCTGGAGCTACGGTAACTTCTTGGTTGCTGAGGAGGTAGGGGGGAGTTTGGTCTTTAGTCACCAAAGTTTGGGAATCAGCATATCTTGTTTCTGAAATGCTATGCAAGTAGCTACAAGAAAGCCCTCCAGCTGCGACGGGAGAAGCGGGTCTGGCTTGTCCCCCAGACGGATCAAGTGAGACGGCGGGGTTGTCATAGATATGTAAAGTAGGGGCCACTGCGTAAAATCCTGTAGCAAATTGCAAATAAGCATCCTCATTGGATCCGTTGGCAGCTACAAAGTTATTAATCTGCTCCGGGGTGTACAGATCTGTGCATTGATCAGTACCCACACCTCCAATCCGATACATCTTGTATGGAAATCCAATTAACTTAAAGGTTAGAGTCTCTGTGCGATTGTTTTTAATTTTGTAGGTTTGGGTAAGAGTACTATCAAGAACTGGCCTGGTGTCATTTTGTCCGAGCGGTTTGAACCCATGATTAGACTCAAAGTTTCCTGGGCCTGTGTCAATGACGGTGACCACCAGGCCATCTCTATCCAGTATGGTTCCCGAAGGGGCGGCTTCTGGTTGACTAGCGGGAGCAGTAGGAGCGACAGGGACCGACCTTCTCTGATAAAGAGTAATCCCAGTAACGATCGAAGCGATCACTAGAAATACTGCTGAAATAACTCCCACCAGTGCTCCAGTGCTCCATTTTTTCCCTGAAGCAGGACTAACCGGGGGGGCTTCCAGAGGAGGTGGGGTGGTCACGGGAGTGGGAGGAACTGGCGTCGGGCCCACTGGCGGGATAACTGGTTGGGACGGAAATGGGGATACTGATGGGGGCGGAGGAGGGGGAACCTCTCCGATGACTGGAGGGATAACAACGGGTGTTCCGGTCTGGCTTTTGTCTGCAGCAGGATCCATTTGTTTAAGTATGAGTAATTTTGATTACTTCGTCAAGTTAACTTTTGATAAACAACCGCTCCACTTAACATTAGCATAAAGCCCATGACTATTAGGATGATTGTCGGACTGGTACTTCCAGATGTAGGTACCCCAGAAGCTGTGGAAGGGTTGGCCACGCGGGGAGGAGCGGTGGGAGAAGCTTTGGGAGTGGGACTGGGTTTAATAGTAGCCGATGGAGTGGCCGTAAATGCTGGAACATTACTTTCTCCTGCAGCTTTGACTACAAAACTGCGAGTGACTGTTTTTATAATCCCGTCCACGAGTCCCGAAATAGTGATAGTGTGAGTTCCCGGAGTCAAACCCTCAGGAACGGTATAAGAAAATTTTCCGTTGGCATCTGTCTGTACGGTGTCAGTAATAGCCGTTTCAGAATTAATGGTAATGGTTACCTCAGTGTTAGCTGGTCCCCGGCCAATTACTTCCGGTTGGGTAGAATTGACTTCTTCTGCCGGTTTAGGGGAAAGAATGGATAACGTAGCGCTGGGAGTACTTGGTCCCAGGTCTGAGAGTTTTGATTCCCCGCCCGATAGAGTTTCCTCGCCAGTATCTTCTTCCCCAGTTGTTTCAGCTGTAGAGGTGTAGTCATATGATTGACCAAGGGTAATGACGGGAACAGGACTGTCTTCAGCTGTGGTGGTGACCACTGAAGCTGCTCCCATTGGCCCGGCGGCTACTCGAATATTTATCTGACTGGCCTGCAGATCATAAGCGGCAAAACTGGTTAAATCAGCTGACCGGACAGTTGATAAGGGGACAACCCAGGCTCCGCCGGAGTTGACCAGGGCTACCTGGGGTACGGCTCCGGCTAAGGTAGCATATACCAAGGCTCCTTCTGCAGGTTCTCCGCTGGCGGCCAAAACTTGGCCATAGGCTACATCGGCCGCGGGGGGACTGCCTAGACCCAGTCCCGTAGTCACTCCATACAGTTGACCTTCCTGATCGTACTTACTGCCCCCAGAGCCAATGCGGAAGTTGTATTTTGTGGTCGGTTTCAATCCTTGTAAAGTCACCAAATGGGTGAAGTAATTCTCTACTGATCCCCCGGACTGGTCTCGGTCGTCGGAAACGACTAGGTTGGGATCTGTCTCGCCATACTGGATATAGCCACTGGCGGCCTTTTGGGTAACCCAGGAAACGGCAAAACTGGTATCAGTAATATTGCTGATCAGTACTTCTGAGGGTTCTTCTTCGACTGAAGCAAAGACAGTGCTTCTAATTGGTTCCCGCAAAAACCATATCCCGGCCCCCATGCCCAGAACAGACATGAGAATGCCTAAAATAGTGGGGATAGTGATTTCTCTTCTTTTCATTGACTGCTCCTTTGCTCAAGTTGATCCAAAGTTGCCACGTTTAAGGTGGGATTCAGGGTTTGCAAATATTTCTCTACACCTTCGGGCAAACTAACTTTAGTGTAGGCCCGATATACCTCAAATCCCACCCAAGCAGCGATGGTTATTAAGGTAGTTGTTAACACAACTACTAGATCGCGGTCAATTGTTCTTTTGCGCATAAGTAAAACTAATAATACCTTTAACCTGCATAGTCAGCTCGCCAGTGTTTTGCCGGCCTAATTGGACTGAGTTGAGTATGGCAAGTCGGGGCAAGTTTTCCAAGGCCTGAACAAAGTCGGCAAGCTGAGAATAGCTGGCAGTTGACGAAATACTGAAGTCGATGTTAGTCGGGTTAGACAAAACGGCAGCAGAAGTAGCCAATTGGGTAAGGGGGATGTTGGCCATAGTAATGTCTGTCAGAAACACGCCGCTCCCGGTAGCCAAGGCCTCCACAGCCTGGGCCCATAAACTCAGCTTGGCCGAGGTAGGTAAACTTTCATCTAAGTACACTAGCCGGGACTCGATAGAATTAAGTAGCTGGGTGGCTTGTTGTAGACTAGTGATTTTGGCGTCCAGCCGTTGTTCTACCTGACGTTCGACTTCAATCTGACCAAGCAGAGTGGAAATGGTAATCAGAGTAGGCCGCAGGACAAAAGATAACAGAATAATTAACAGTCCGAGTGAAAAGACAATAATCAGACTGGCTTGCCACAGAGGTTGCTGTTGCAAGGAATTTAAATAGGTGCGATAGCGGGAAAGGCTGCTTTTGTAATCAATGGCCATATTATTAGCGCTTAGCTATAACCGTAAACTGGATGCCCTGAGTGGGAGTAGCTAACACGTCAGTTAAATCAACGCTTTTCCATACCGGATCGGCCGTTAAGCGGGAAAGAAAAATGGCCAAGCCAGTTTGCACTCCAGTTTTGGCTGAGATAGTTACCTGTCGGGGCTGGATAATAATCTGGGTCAAATTAACCTCGGGAGGGGTATAACCGGTAATTGTATTCATGGTCCGGCGGGCTTCCAACTGGGCGTCCAACATACTGCCAGCCGCATTCAGTCGAGCTTGGACTACCCGGAATTTTTGTTCACTGGCAGAAGCCGCTTCCAGAACAGATTTTTTGCCGTTGATACTGTCTGACAAGTTGGCCAGATCTTTATCCAACTTAAATCGCGATAAAAAGGCAATAATAACTACCAGTTCTACCAATATCAGCATATATCTACCGGTAGTTATCGCCCACTTGATAAATCGGCCCCAAAAAGTTGTCTCAAACTCTGTCTTAGGTAACAAGTTAATTCCCGCACTCGGGGCAGGCATACTTAATTAGTATACCAATTAATGCTGCAAATTAATAAGCAAGTTAGGCTGGTTAAACTGGCACTCATACGGTGGAATTGCCAGTAATGGCGACCAAAAGAGATTATTACGATGTGTTGGGAGTGAGCAAAACGGCCTCCGATAGCGAGATTAAATCGGCATATCGCAAAAAGGCCCTAGAGTGGCATCCTGATCGCAATAAATCAACCGATGCCGAGAGCAAGTTCAAAGAGATAAATGAGGCCTACCAAGTATTATCTGATGCTAAAAAGAAGCAGACATACGACCAATTCGGACATTCAGCTTTCAATCAGGGAGCCGCCGGGGGTCCGGGGGGATTTGGCCAACAAGGACCGTTTAGCTATTACTATTCCAATACTGGCGGCGGTCAGAGTCCTTTTGGGGATATGGGGGGGTTCTCTGATCCCTTTGAGATTTTTGAGCAGTTTTTTGGTGGTGGTGGCTCGCCCTTTGGCCGCAGAGGTCCGGCCAAGCCTCACTATTCCTTGCGCATTCCCTTTATGACGGCTATTAAAGGGGGTTCAGAAACAGTGGCCATTGATGGGAAGAAACATACCATTAAAATCCCTTCCGGAACCGATACCGGAACCCATTTGAGGTTTACCGATTTCGATGTAACTTTTGAAGTGGAGCCGGACAAGCGCTTCAGACGGGACGGGGCTGATATTTATGTGGACCAGTCTATTCCCTTCACCCTGGCCGTACTGGGAGGCGAAATTGAAGTACCCACTTTAGACGGGAAAATAAAAATAAAGGTTCGTCCGGGAACCCAGCCTGGGTCAATGATGCGCCTAGCCGGCCGGGGAGTAGCCAAGCTGCACTCCTTTTCCTCAACCAATAAGGGAGACTTATATATCCGTTTGATTATTCAGTTGCCCACCAAACTATCCCGGCACCAGAAACAGCTTCTAGAAGAATTCGCTCAAGAGTGATAAAATTGGCCTCGTATGGCCAAAGTTAACCAGGCTCGAACCGAATTTTCATCCGCATTAGCTCAGATTGCACATGAGCGGAATTTAGATCCGCAGGTGGTATTGGATACGATTAAACAAGCCATCCTGGCCGCATTTAAGAAAGACCATCCAGACAAATTTAATGAAGAGGGCGAATACGACGTGACTTTAGATCCCCAGTCAGGCGAGGCCGTTATTAATGAAGTAGTTGACGGCAAGAAGACAAATATTACTCCTCCGGGTTTCGGCCGGATTGCGGCACAAACCGCTAAACAGGTGATCTTGCAAAAAATCCGGGAAGCTGAAAAAGAATCTATTGTGGCCGAATTTGAAAAACGGATGGGCAGTTTGGTTAACGGCACGGTAATTCGGATTATCGGTGGCGACGTAGTGGTAGAAATTGATGCCGGCAAACACGGTCGCACAGAAGCTGTTATGCCTCCGGCAGAACAGGTTTATTCTGAAAACTATCGCATTAATCAGCGACTGGTAATGTATTTAGTTGGGGTCAGGGACAGTTTAAGAGGCAGGGAAATTGTGGTATCCCGGGTAAACGTAGAACTGATTAAAGAACTGTTCAAACGAGAAGTACCGGAAGTGAATTCTGCGGCCGTGGAGGTTAAAGCTGTCGCTCGGGATCCGGGCTCTCGCACTAAAATT
>JAUSIY010000053.1 GCA_030647735.1 bacterium | reverse complement strand
CCTTGATCTGATTCTTTATATAACTAGAACTAACCGCCTCATTACCAGAGACGGAAGGAAGATTAATTAAGTTCTTTAGATTTGTATTTTTTGTCATAAAAAATGCCCCTCTTAGTCTCAATCTGGATTTAAACCCGGATCAAGATTAAAAGGGGCGATTCAGGACTAATCGCGGTACCACCCTTCTTTGTTTTCCTAACAAAAATTCCCGCCTTTGCGGGAACAACTGAAATTGTTAGTAAAACCTCATTTCAGCGCTCCGTTGCCGACACGCTTTGTCATATTTTACGGTTGACTTCCGTCGTAGTAATGCTTGTTTAGAGCTTTCTCCTACGCAGCTTGTCTACTGCGGTAGACTCAGATGCTTTTCTAAATTGTTAACTACATGGTATCACAAATACCTATTAAATTGCAAATATAATCGTAAATAAAGAAATAAGTTCGATAGTGAAAAGTTGACAGAGGATTAGGAGTCTTATCTTCAATTTACAGTTTTGCAAAACAGAAATTTAGCGGTTGAAGTCCTCTGAAGCACTCGGCACCGGTTAATTATGCTCTGTGGCTCATCTCAAGATATACGGCAGGATAGCACTGGCTAGAAGAGCCAGGGTAGACACTGTCACTAAAACCACCCACAGCCGTTTTTGTTTTCGATTTAGGATCATTACTGGTATTATATATCCAAATGCGCTTGCCTAGAAGCATATCCACCTCCCGGCTGATGGTGAAATTAGCCACAGCAGCACTGGGGGTAGTCATCGTCGGGACAGTGGCCATGGTGGGACTCTTTGCTTACTATGCCAAGGATTTACCTGCTCCGGATAAAGTAGTTCGCCGGGAAGGCTTTGCTACCAAAATCTACGATCGTAACGGCAAACTATTATATGACTTGTTTGAAGGAGAACGCCGGACTCTGGTCAGTTTTGACGACGTCCCGCTGATCTTACGTCAGGCCACCATTGCCATTGAAGACAAGAATTTTTACAAACACGGCGGATTCGATATTTGGGGCATTGCCCGGGGACTTTTCAGAACTCTATTTTTAGGCCGCACTCAGGGTGGCTCCACCATTACCCAACAGCTGGTTAAAAACGTTCTTTTAACTCAGCAGCGGACTATTACCCGTAAATTAAAAGAATTTATCTTAACTATTCAGGTAGAGCGCAGGTACTCTAAAGATCAGATTTTGCAGATGTATCTCAACGAAGCGCCTTACGGCGGCACTGCCTGGGGAGTGCAGTCAGCTTCGGAGACATATTTTGGTAAACCCGTTTCGGAAATCAGTTTAGCCCAGGCAGCAATGCTGGCGGGGTTACCCCAGTCTCCTTCCCGGTATTCCCCTTCAGCCGGAGATTTATATGTCAGCCGGGCTAAAGAGGTACTACGGCGGATGCGTGAGGACGGCTACATCAGTCGAGAAGAAGAATTAACTGCCGCTGATCAGGTGAGTCACTTCACATTAGCTACTCCCTCAGGACTATTAAAAGCTCCTCACTTTGTGTTTTACGTCCGCCAGCAGTTGGAAGAACGCTACGGAGAACACGTAGTGGAACAGGGCGGCTTGAAAGTAACCACTACTTTGGATCTGGACTTACAAGAAAAAGCTCAAGGGGCAGTGAGTGAAGAAATAGAGAAAGTGAAGAGTTTGAAAATTACCAACGGTGGAGCAGTAGCCATTGATTCTACCACCGGCCAGATTTTGGTCATGGTGGGCAGCCGGGGTTGGGAAGACCCGGATTACGACGGGAAATTTAATGTCACCACGGCTCTGCGCCAGCCGGGGTCAAGTATCAAACCGATAGTCTACCTGACCGGGTTGCAGAAGGGATACACCGCAGCTACCTTACTTATGGATACTAAAACTATTTTTCCTGGAGGAGACAAACCCGAATATATCCCGGAAAACTATGATGGTAAGTTTAGGGGTCCAATATTAGTCAGAGAGGCTTTGGGCAACTCCATTAATGTTCCGGCGGTGAAGATGCTGTCGCTGGTGGGGATATCAGACATGATGCAGACGGCTTACGAGATGGGTCTGACTACTTTGCAGCCAACCAAAGAGAATCTGGCTAGGGTGGGCCTGTCTGTAGCTTTAGGTGGCGGTGAAGTGAAACTATTAGAGATGGGTTCAGCATATTCAGCTTTTGCCAACGGTGGTAAACGGATGCCCCTGGTGAGTATCTTAAAAGTAGTCAATAACGACGGTCAGGTATTGGAAGAATGGAAACCGCCTGCTCCCCGACAGGTTATCAAGCCTCAGGAAGCTTTCATTATTTCTTCTATACTTTCAGATCCTAAAGCCCGGGAAATTACTTTCGGTCCCAGATCGGCCATCAACGTGGCTGGCCACACAATTGCCGTTAAAACTGGAACCACTAATGACCGCCGGGATAACTGGACCATCGGCTGGACAGCCAACGGCCCGGTAGTGGGAGTCTGGGTAGGTAACAACGACAATTCCCCTATGAAAGAGGTCGCCTCCGGAGTGACCGGGGCGGCCCCCATTTGGCGACGGATAATCCTGGCGGCCCTGGCCGGCAAGAGCGATGCTCCGTTTACTCCTTCGGACGGAGTAGGATCATTGGATATTGATACAGTGTCGGGCTTCCCGGCTCATGACAGCTTTGCCGCCAAACAGGAATTCTTTATCAGAGGTACTGAACCTAGCGGAGCAGATTCAATACATAAACTGGTCAGAGATTGTAACGGAGAACAAAAAGAATACTTTTACTTTAAAGAAAGTGATCCTTTTGAAAAAAACGGGCTGAATCAGTGGCAAGCCGGCATTGATGCCTGGCTGGCGACTCAGGGGGATAGCAAGTATCATCCTCCCACGGGTGACGGATGTAACCAAAGTAGCCAACTGTGGGTTACCGTGGCTGAACCGGGAG
>JAUSIY010000049.1 GCA_030647735.1 bacterium | reverse complement strand
CAGAGATACTCAGAAATTAGCTCAGCGGGTTTATAAACAAATACAGCCTATCATAGGCATAAAAGCAATTATTATTGCTCTTGAGGGGCCGTTGGGAGCGGGCAAGACAACTTTCACTAAAGCCTTGGCTAAACACCTGGGCGTCACTGATCCGGTTCTCTCCCCCACCTTTGTTCTCCACGGTGAGTACGGCCGGTTAGATCATTTGGATTTATGGCGCGTTGATCAACCCCAAGAGTTAATTGATTTGGGCTTACTGCGCATGGTAACTGACAAAAAAGTAATAATAATTGAATGGGCCGAAAAAGCCTGTCAAGAAATTCTTCGCTTTGCCGATCAGGCTGAAATAATGTGGATTAAGTTTGAATATGGAGATCGCCCTAACGAAAGGAGAATAAGTCTTGAAAATCTTAGCCATTGAAACCAGCTGTGATGAAACCTGTGCTGCAGTAACTGAAGAACTAAGTATTCTTTCTAATGTTATTTGGTCACAAATTGATCTGCACAGAGAGTTCGGCGGAGTGGTCCCGAGTATTGCTAGGCGGGCCCATCAGGACAAAATAGATTGGGTGGTAGACAAAGCTTTGAAAGAGGCGGGAGTTACCCTGAATGAAATAGGCGCTGTTGCGGTCACGGTCGGGCCGGGTTTGGCTATTGCTTTGGAGGTAGGCATTACCAAAGCCAAACAATTGGCTACCCAATGGCAGAAGCCTCTCCTTGCTATCAACCATGTTGAAGGACATATAGTCAGTTCACTGGTTAATCACCCTCAAATCATTTGTCCAGCCATGGCTCTGGTGGTTTCAGGTGGTCACACGGAATTAATTCTCGTTACCGAAATAGGCAAATATCAAATCGTGGCCAGGACCATTGATGACGCCCTAGGTGAAGCCTTAGACAAGGCTGCCCGGATGTTGGGACTGGGATACCCCGGTGGGGCAGAGTTGGAAAAACTGGCCAGAGAAGGAAACATAAAAAGATATAAATTGCCTCTCCCTATGGCCGGCCGGGAAAGTCAAAATGAATTCAGTTATTCAGGTTTAAAGTCGGCTTTTTTTCGCCTAGTAAATTCGCCTGGAGAAAAATCCTATCCAGACCTAGCTGCCGCGTTCCAAAACCGGGCTTTTGAGCACCTCACCAGAGTGATGGGTAAAACTTTGAACAGGTATCAAATACAGGATCTGTTGGTCGGGGGTGGGGTAGCGGCTAATAAAGAGCTGTCTGCCAGACTGCAAAAGCTGGGAGGAGACACCGGTCTGAAAGTGCACCTGCCAGCTAAGGGGCTCTATGGAGATAACGCGGCCATGATCGGGATGGCCGCCGGATTTAAAGCCGAACGGAGAGAGTTTGTCAAAAATATTGAAGAGGTTGATCGACAGCCCAGACTACGGGTTGATCAGGTGTGACAAGCGATAATTTTCTAATGGACCGGTGCCTTCTTCCGCTGTTTTTAAGGCCTCATCAATAGCTGCCGTCACCACTGGTGACATATTTAGAGACAGACCCGTTTTACCAACAGCAATCCGAGTTGCCTGTCTCACCAGATGAACAATTGCCGGAGAAATTTTCCTGGCGGTCTCTGCATCAATTTCTACTCTCTCCCCATCCACACTTATTCCTCTTGTGACTAACAACTGAGCAACCCTGGCCCGCTGTTCCTTTTCTTTATCTGTAGCTACTGTCATCGGGCCAAATTATACTCAGGGCTTGGGATTAAGCAATTATTGGTCTATAATCACCTCAAAGCGTTTGAGTCTGACTAGTCACCGGACAAGCAGAGCAACTGAAATTAGTAAGTGCTCCGGGGCAGCCCGTAATAGCCATAAATTAAGCATTGGTTGAGGTGGTACCTCCACAAGCCGCAACCCCGCACTGCGGGGTTTTTGTTATCCTTGACATATGCTTGACAAAAATTACGATCACCATAAATACGAGAGTCAGATCTACAAGTTGTGGGAGGAATCAGGAGCTTTTACTCCCAAAGTTGATAAACACAAACAGCCGTTTACCATTGTGCTGCCTCCCCCCAATGCCAGCGGCAAAATGCATACCGGTAATGTACTGATGATTGCCATCGAGGATCTGTTAATCCGCTGGAAAAGAATGCAGGGGTTTAATGCTTTGTATCTACCCGGGACTGATCATGCTGGATTTGAAACCCAGACTACGTTTGAGAGAGAACTCAAAAAACAGGGCAAGTCCCGCTTTGATTTCGACCGGGAAACCCTGTACCAAATGATCATGGACTTTGTGTTGCAAAACAAAGGTCTGATTGAAAATCAAATCCGGGAAATGGGAGCCTCAGTTGACTGGACCAGGTATACCTTTTCGCTCGACGAGAAGGTGGTTCGGACAGTTTATGACACTTTTAAAAAAATGGTTGAGGACGGCATTATTTACCGGGGAAACCAGCTCGTCAATTACTCCTTCAAGTGGGGCACCACTTTTTCAGACGCCGAGGTGCAATACAAAGATCAGATTGACCCTCTGTATTTTGTGCGTTACCAGCTTGTGGATCGGCAATCTGATGAACCAGAGTACTTAACCGTAGCCACGGTCCGCCCAGAGACAGTTTTTATTGACACCCACCTGGCCGTTAATCCTAAAGATAAGCGCCATAAGCAGTGGATCGGCAGAAAAGTCGTCAATCCCCTCTCCCAAGAATCAATGCAGATTATCGGGGAAGGTTTTGTCGACCCCGAGTTTGGAACCGGAATTGTTAAATTAACTCCCGCCCACGATAAAAACGATTATGAAGTGGCCCTGCATAGAGAGGGTCTCCCCATTCAGAGTATTTTTAACTTAGAGGGCAAGATTAACGAGCGGGCTCAGGAAAAGCACGTCCCCGAATTATTCGGATTGAAAATTACGGATGCCAGACAAAAAGCGGTTGAGTTATTAGGAGAAAGGATCGAGAAAATTGACCAGAACTATACTCATCAGGTACCCGTTGATTATCGCAGCGGCGACTATATTGAAAATCTGATACTGCCCAATTGGTTCGTTAAAACTTCAGGCATTAAACAGGCGGCCTTACAGGCCATAGGCAAAGGAGAATTAAATATTTTTCCTAAATGGCAGGAGATCAAGTACACCCAATGGGTAGAGAATATGCGGGATTGGGCCATTAGCCGACAAATTGTCTGGGGCATTCGTATTCCCGTCTGGTATAAGGTGACCCCCCAGAACGCGCAAGACTTTTGGGTGGCCTGGATTGATAGCCACAAGGTCCAGCAAAAGGGCGTCCTTAATACCTTTCTTAATGAAACTACTTCTCTGGCCCAGATTAAACAGGGGTTGCAGAGAATAGTCACCTTAACTGCAAATGCCGAAAAAGATTATGTGGTCTCCTCTACCGAACCCTCTGGCGAGATTGACTATATTCCTGAAACAGACACCTTTGACACCTGGTTTTCCTCCGGCCAATGGCCCCTGGTAACCCTGGGATACCCCGACTCGGAAGACTTTAAGTATTTCTATCCCACTTCTGTACTGGAAACAGGTTGGGAAATTGTCACCCGCTGGGTATCCCGCATGGTTATGTTCGGCTACTATCTTACCGGGAAATCCCCGTTTGCCCAAGTTTATCTACACGGCCACGTCCGAGCTCTAGACGGCAAGAAAATGAGTAAAAGTCTGGGTAATGTTATTAATCCTGACGACTATATTCAGGAATTCGGGGTAGATGCTTTAAGAATGGGCTTGGTGGCCGGTTCGGCCAACGGCCGGGACTTTAATTTCCCCCGGGACAAGGTTATCGGCTACAAAAAATTTGCCAATAAAATCTGGAACGTGGCCAGATATATTGAATCCCTGCCTTCTCCAGTGTCTGCCGCCGAGATTCATCCCGATGACCAACAGGTTTTGGCCGAATTAAAAACAACCATCACCGAGGTAAACAGGCATCTGGGCAAATTCAGGTTTGCTGACGCTGGAGAAACTATTTATCAATTTGTCTGGCATCAACTGGCAGATGTATATCTGGAAAAATCAAAAGAGCGTAAAGAAGCAGCCGCCTCTACCCTGGTCGAAGTCTTTACCACCTCACTACAGCTTCTCCATCCTTTCATGCCTTTTGTTACTGAAGCCATCTGGCAAGAATTGAGGTTGGGAGCAGGGCCGCTCATCTCCTCAAGCTGGCCAACCATTTGATTTTGTGCTACAAAATTAGAGGTGTCCACCCGCGCCCTGCTACCGGTTATTACTTTCCTCCTCCTGGCAATAGTTGGGCTGGGACTATACCATTTACACCAACAACAATCTGTTTTGGGTTTGGCTACTCAAAGAGCCCAGCATCAGCTAGATGCGCTAAACCAGATTGGATATTGGGAGCAAGTGGCCTCTGCCTCCCCTACTTACCGTGACGCTTACGTCCAGCTGGCTCTTCTCAACGCCCAATTAGATAATCCTGAACTGGCTAGGGTTTATTTCCAAAAAGCTATTCAATTGGATCCCAACTGGATTATTCCTTCTCCCCTGTTGCCTCTTCTGCCTTAGTCTCACCTTCAGCCGGTTTCTCTCCCTCAACCCCGGCCTCACCCTCAACTGGAGCTTCGCCTTCTGCAGGAACCGGCGCCTCTTTGGGTTCTTCAGCGGCTAATGGTTCAATCTTGGCTACCAATGCTTCTGCATCAGTAATAATTTTAATTTTGGCGTTGGCCTTAATGTTTTTCACATACACGGCGCTGTCTACAGCCACTAAGCCTGTGACATCGACGTCTAGTTCATCCGGCATATCTGTCGGTAAAGCTTCCACGTCTACGTCGTGCAACTGTTGCACTAAAATGCCTAACTTTTCCGCTTCAGCCGGAGCCTCCCCCACTAGTTTAACTGGTACAGCCGCAGTGGTCTTCTCTTGCAAATTTACTTGGCGTAAACCTATGTGCTGGACTAAATCAGTTACTGGGTTGCGGCTAATCTCAGCCAACATGACTGGCCGGTCTGTTTTCTCCCCGGCAATCTGCAGATAGATCAAGGTGGATTCTCCTGCATCCTTTAATAAGTTGCTTATTTCTTTTTCGGACACCTGAAGATTCACTGAAGCGGTTCCCTGGCCAAAAACATTAGCCGGGACTTGACCCTGGCTGCGCAGCTGCTTTACCTTCCGTCCCACCACTTGGCGGGGAGAAGCTGTGAGAGTATGTTTAACCATTGGTTATTGGCTTGGCACCCAATCAATATTAATCCTCAACGGGCGCGTGATTTGTGAATTATATCGGATCTGGCCCATGGTAGCAAACTGGGGGGGGCCAAAAGAGCTGCCCGCTTGGGACCACCAGCTACCTGGGTATGTTATCGTCGCCTGCACTGGGTAGGGCTCTAGTCCCGGTTGGTTAGGTAATTCCAACTGATAGTGCCACCGTGGTCCCGAAGGAGCAGGTAGTCGCCAAGTCATTTCAATTTGGCGTGTTTGACCAGGGGGCAGCATTACCATAAAACCGACTTCTCGCAACTCTCCCACTGTCTTTTCTGACAGCTTGTCTGGAGGAAGAGCTTGGCTATCTAGCTTAATTTGCAACTGCTCGGCTGCAATGGGCACATACATCCGTACGTAATCTTTGTACTCCCCCATCGGCCAACTACTACCTTGACCTCGATGGTTATATATCAGGGTGTAGCTGGTAGTAATGTCTTTAGGTTTAACCTTAATATTTACCTGTAGTTGTCGGCCGATATATGGGTCGACTTTGTTGATTCCCACATTTGCGTCAGCCTGATACACGAAGTCGTTGACGCAAGGGTAAGGAGAGGAACAACTGGGTCGGGAAAGTTCACCGGACCAGCCGGAAATTGACAAGGCATTGGCGGTATAACTCAGTGGCCAAATTTGCACCTGTCTGGTTTCCAGGGCCAGAATGAATACGCGCATCAGAGCGGCTAATTTGACCGGAGGCAACTGACTTACCCGATCATAAACTGCTTCTGCCAGGCGCGGGGTGAACTCGGTAGCTGAATCTGCCTTTATTTGGCCTAAATACTTTTCCATCCAATTGGTAGCCGTAATTTGACCTTCAAAATCAGCTAAGGTGACAGGGCCTACTACTTGTAGCCACTTCCCCAAGGTGGATAGGTTTACGGTCATTACCCCGTCAATTTTTTGATCCAGCTCCTTTTCTACAAACCAGGCAGCTCTGGCAGCTGAAGTCGGGAAGTTGGCATCCCAGTTGCTGTCCCGCAGATACCAATTGGTCTCCCCCGTTGCTTGCCTTAGATCTGTGGGCGGAAGCACCTGTCCGTTAAGCTGACTGTCTGCTTCAGCTGAGGACAGAAACTGCACCGAGGTAATGTGACCATTTTCCATACTTACCAGGGCAATCCCCGAAACAAACCCTCCCGTCGGTCTGAGTTCGGTATTGTCCTGCAAAAGCACCAGCCAGCGGGCTTGGCCGGAAAGAGCCAAAAGCCGGGGCAGTTGCGGAACCAGTAAATTCATTTTTGCAGCCAGCTGCTTGGCTTGACTGACTCGGCCTGTCATTTGTACTAGTGGTGGCCATTGGTTATACACTCCCTGCAGGCGAACCTGCAATTCAGCCAGTTGTTCTGTTAACTGCGTCAGTTGAGCTGACAGAGTACTGGTGTCGGTGGGCATGTCCACCGCCTGAGGTTTAACCAAGCCCTCACCATAAGGCAGGAGATTGATCATTACTTGATTGGCGCTAATTAGTACTTGGCCCAACTGTTCTGCTGCATTCAACTCTTCCCCCAGTGAAACCCCCGGAACTAGGGGCAGCAAATCGCTGGCCAGGCGGCTAGACTTAAACAGGGTATGGGAGCAGAAGACCGTTCTCCCCCAATCAGCTCTAGTCAGACTAGAGTCTATACAAACCACTGACCCCAAAACGACGGCCAAAACCGACCCGAAAAATAGCCAGGGGGAAAACAGAACAAAAATCAGCAACACCCACCACCCCCAACCGGAAGAGCGAAGATCAGATTTATTTATGGATGGCGGTCTTTTGTCGTCCTGAGCAGGAAATAAATTTGCCTTGCCTATTAAGAGCTCTACGATTTGTTTGGCAGCCAAAGTGTGTGAGGCCACTTTCAAAGTTTCCACAATCAGGTTGCTTAAGCCGAAATTCTTACCAAATTGTTGGACTACTGTTTGGGCCATTTTACCGAAAGGTGTTTTAACGCTGGGAACCACCAGTAAAAACCGGGCGTGTGTTTGCATGGCCTTATCTAAACTCTGGTGCAGTCGTGAGTTTAGTTGTAAAGTCTCTGCTTCACTTAATCTCTCGTATCCTGCTAAATAAATAATTATTTCCCAAGGATCACTCTCTTTCACTAATTCTACGTCGGGAAGTTTTTCTAATAGTTCGCTAATCTTTTGAGACAGCTCATAACGCGGATGGTTAACAAATACTTTCACCGATGAAGAAATAATTTCTGTTAACCATTTTGAAGAAGTCATTCTCTAGATTATAAACTTCCTAATGGGGCGTTTCATGTTATACAAGAATATTTTCTGTAGCTGCTAAAGATGTGAAAACGAAAGTGAAGTTATGCCGAATTGCGTTCATCTAGTGTTTGATTGACCAGACTGTCTGCCAAAAAATTTTTGTCTCGATAGACAAAACTAAATTTGGTGATTAATAATTTTTTCTCTGCAATAATATTTTTTATTTGGTCAGCTAATTTTTTTAATTCCAGGTTTTTTATTTTATATTGTCCATTTAGTTGACTGGCAACTAATAACGAATCCAGAAAAAATTCTGTGTGGGCTTGAGAATGGTGATCAGCCAACCAGGTAATGGCATTCAGAACTGCTTGATATTCAGCCTGATTATTAGTGGCCGTTCCCAAATACGCTCCGTTCTCAAAAATAATTTTTCCTGTCTCGTCATAAACTACAAAGGCGCTTGCGGCCGGTCCCGGATTACCCCTCGCTCCCCCATCACAGTGAATCTTTAGCTGCATTATTGTTTATTTTAACAAGCGCTAGCACTATCACCAATAACAAGATGTTTTGCTGGAGAGTTAACCAGTAGTGGTCAACCATCCCCAAAGCCAGAATACTCCACCCGGCAATCTGTAGCTTGAAATCTGAAATATTGAATAGGGATTTGGTGAATTTAAATATGATGTAAGCCCCCAACGGAAATCCCAATTCAGCCATCAACAGTAAATAGATATTATGTACCGGCTGACGAATCTGGGGAACAGTGTAAACAAAGTTACCCAGACCGACCCCCCACATTGGGTGTTTAAAAATTATCTGCATCGCTTGTGAATTCAAACTCCCTCTTTCTTGCCAAGACGTGGGATTTCCCAGGGGGAAAAC
>JAUSIY010000042.1 GCA_030647735.1 bacterium | reverse complement strand
TGCTACAGCTGCCGGTGATCCTAAACGAGTGCAAGGCGGCCGGGAGCTGTTATTTTCGGCTCTCTCTGGCTTAATCCTTATTATCATTTCTGTCCTTCTGCTAAACTTTATCGGAGTCCGGGTATTATCTTTGCCCGGCTTTATTAATAATCCTGCTTTGTAAACATGTATCTCACCCAAATTACCGGAATCGCCAAGCCAGCAGGATTAAATCCTGACCTGTTTGTGGGAGATATCTTAAATGTGGGCGGTCTGGTTTCGCGCATTTTGATATACGCAATTATCGCTGCCGGTCTATTTTTCTTTGTTCGCCTGCTTTCTGGCGGCTATAAATTTCTGACCAGCTCCGGGGATTCGGCTAAAATTGCCGGGGCGACCAAGGAATTGACCAATGCGGCCATCGGCCTGGTCGTCGTCATCACCTCTTTCTTCCTGGCTCAAATATTGGAAGTAATTTTTGGAATCAATATACTGTAACTATGGCCGTAGATATCCAAAGCACATTCAAATCTCCTTTCACTACGGTGGGGGGGCTCATCTCTTCTTTGTTACCCAATATCATGATTCTGGCAGGAGTGACTTTTTTTGGACTGATTGTTGGTGGCGGATTTAGTCTGATCGCCGGAGCAGGCAAAGACGGCTCAGCTCAAGATAAGGCTAAGGCCCAAGCTGCGGTTACCTACGGAGTGGTCGGTTTGTTGCTAGTCGTCTCAGCTTTCTTTATACTGCAAATAGTGGGGGTTGTAACCGGAATTAACTTTATTGAGAATCCTACTAATCTATAACCATGATCTTTGAAATCTTCGGCACAATAAAAGATCCTTTCGCTACTCTTAATTCTACTTTGGCTGGCAGTACGGGGGGAAGTGGTTTAATCACTTTGTCTAACAGCATTTTAAAACTGGTAATTGTGGGGGCGGGTTTGTTTGCTTTCTGGAACTTCATTGCCGCAGGATACGGCTTTTTGTCAGCGGGGGAAGACTCCAAGAAAATCACCCAAGCTTTTGCCAAATTCTGGCAATCTTTGTTAGGACTGATCTTTATCGCCGGAGCCTTTGTTCTGGCCGTCATTTTTGGTCAGATAATCTTCGGCAATCCGGGAGCAATTATTTCTCCCACCATTTACGGACCAGGAGCTACGCCGTGAGCAATCTCTTGGCCGCAAATTTAGGCACTTTAGAGGGACTCGGCCCGCTTGGCCAGATTGGGGCCGATTTGCCTACAGCTTTGAGTTCTTTTTCCCGAATTATCAGTGTCACGATTGGCATTTTAACTATTTCGGCCGGTACTTGGTTTATTATCCAAATGTTCATGGGAGCTTTCCAGTGGCTATCCAGCGGAGGAGATAAACAAGGAGCCGAAAACGCCCGCAAGCGGCTGACCAACGCCGTGATTGGTTTGTTTATTGTCGTCGCCTCTTATGCTCTGATTTCTTTGGTCGGTTTGGTATTTGGTTTTGATATTCTCTCTCCGGCAAAAGTCTTTAATACCGTTATTTCTACTCCATAGTATGGCCGATATTATTAATCCTGCCATCGACCCCAGCATTGGGACTCAAGAAGGCCGCGGCATTCTACAGTTGTTTTTGACTAACTTTATCAGCCTGGCCTTGGGCATCGCCGGAGCTATAACTTTCTTTATGCTCTTAATCGGCTCAGTGCAATGGATTATGGCCGGAGGCGACAAAGAGGCCACTGAAAAGGCTAGAAAAAGAATTACCAACGCTTTAATTGGCTTGGCCCTAGTGTTTATGATCTTTGCTATAATTCGCTTAGTTGAAGATATTTTCGGCATTCCTATTACCAAGTTCAATATTCCGGTAATAGAATAGCCATAAAGGAGGTGAGCATCTTTGAATAAAATCAAATCCGCTTTAAAACTTGGTTCCGCCCTGGTAACGGTGCTCATGGTATCGCCTACTTTGGCTTTGGCCCAAGACGTCGATTTGACTAAAATCAGTGACCAATACAAGGACCTTTCTAATGTCAACGCTCAGGGAGTCCTGTCATTTGTCATAAACGGCCTACTGATCGTGGCCGGTCTGATTGCTTTCTTGTTCCTGTTATGGGGTGGGGTCCAATGGATCCTGGCCGGAGGAGACAAGGAAGGCACAGAAAAAGCCAGAAAAAGAATTACCAACGCCCTGGTTGGCTTGGCCATCGTCTTTTCTGCCTACGCCCTAGCTTATCTGGTCAATGCTGTCTTTAGTGTCAACATCCTACAGTTCAATATTCCTAAAATCGTAGGCTAAGACATGGACCCAGCTAAGATATCAGATCTAGAAGGTGTGTTTACTAGTGTGGTTGGAGTGGCTTTATCAGCTGCCGGAATTGCCGTCTTAGTCATGCTACTGGTAGGCGGGTTTAAATACCTGTCTGCCGGGGATGACAAAGATGCCACCGCCAAAGCCAGCAAAACCATCACGTATGCCATTGGTGGGTTAGTGTTGGTCTTATCCGCCTGGATAATTTTGAATTTCTTAGGCAATCTTCTGGGAGTGGACTTGGGGTCGTTCTCCACTCAGGTTCCCTAATCTGCAAACACTAGTATAAAATAGCTGGTGATGCCCGTAAAAAAATTGCTTATCTGGGGTGTTGTTGGTTTTGTTTTTTACTTCGGCTTCGGAGCAATTAAGTCTCAGGCCGCCTGTTATTGTGCTCCGGTAAACGGCGCTCCCAATCCCCAGTGTCGCTGCGCGGCCACTCCTCCGGCTTCGGCCACTTTCCCCGGATCCAGACAGGGAATTAGTGTGCTGTGTGATAGTCAATCAGAAGCCGATAGCTTATTTGCCACTCAATCCCCCATTTGCGGCACTTCTTCCGAAATTGTACCGTACTGTGCTTTCAAAGTAGACCGGACTTTACCGGACGGAATAGATTACTCTGAAGTGACTTGCTACGGGACTGAGTTTGCCAGCAACCCCGGCAATGTCCCCGCTGAAACAGCCGGGCTCATCTCCTGGAGTGGCGGAGTCAGTTTCAACGGCTTTTCAGCCACTGGAGTAAGTAAACTGTTGACATGCAAAGAAGGCAATTTCTGTTGTGCCAGAAGCGATATTCAATGCGTTACTCCCACGGATATTCCTACCAGCGGTTCCAGCTGCACTCCACCTAATGAGGCAGCCACTATTCCGGCCTGGTGTCCCAACTACGGTGGAGGGCCCACTGATCCCCAGGCTGAAAAGGCTGAAACCGACTCCCGGATTTACTTTCCCCACGTCAAAAATACTTCCTCCATTACCTATCTGCTGCAGTCCATGTACCGGCCTATTTCCTGGACCGTCTCAGAGATTATTCACAACGTAGTTTACTCTCAAGTGTTTGAACACCAGGGCCTTTCGGACGCTACTCCGGTGATCAACAAAAAAGACAACAACGCGTCGCTTATTCCCGGCAAACCCGCTCCCACCCCCATTTTTGATTTTGCTAACCAACCTCCGAAAGGAGTTCCCGGCGATGGCCGGTGTACCGTCACTGATGTGCGCACTAATCCCGGAGACGATCTGTTAGGCAAAAAGATCTATGCCAATCTCAACTACAATCAGGTGTACAAATACACTCTGTTGACTTGCGAAAAATATACCGGGCAGGGAACAGACAGTAACGGCAGTGGCTGCTGTCCTGGTTCCCAGCCAGAAGGCTGTACTACAGTTGAAGATCCGCTTACTGGAAACTCGAGAACTTTTGGCTGCAAATGCGGCCCAGTGTATGACAATCAGCCCTCTAAGGGCAAGGTGTTAGTGTTTACTAAATCTCCTTTTTTGGAGTATCTGTATCAGAATCTGGTGGCCGGCCCGGCCGGCATCTACCGCCGGTTTGTCTCTCAAGACACAGCAGCTGATATCAAAGATATTCCTACTGAGGCCAATATCGCCGTGGATTCTCAGCCGGGCCTGATGACTGTGGCTGACGGATCCACCAGTAAAACGGCCAAGATATATTTCCCCCACTTAGGTAGCGTGTATGACTACTTTTTAAAGAACCTGCAGAAACTCCTCCGGCCGCAGGGCAGCGTTGATACTTTTGAGATTGTAACAACCGACGACCCGGCTCCTCCCGGCACCGTCAGCTGCACGGCTCCCCCGCTCACCAGCTGTGCGGCAGTCGACTGGAACCGGCGGATTTACGATGTATATGCCAACGCCTATAACCTAGATACCAACGCCTCTTTTTCTTTAGTCAAAGAGGACTGGGCCCAGAAAAAAATTGATTTTTCCGGCATGTGCCCCCAGTTTGTGGCCGCCCTGTGGCTGGAGGAATCCGGGGGTTCAGCTGTTGGTAGTTATGACCTGGGCTGTATTTATAATCTGGAGACCAAAGCTGAATCCCAAGCCAACACCCACCCCACCAATCTCTCGGCTGCTGGTCTGCGCCAATATCGCGAAGGCATTTTAAATGAACAGCTTACCTGTCTGAAATCATATGTCACAGCCATCGGCGATGACTTCCAAACCTTTATGTGTCAATACAGCGGAGAAGCAGATACTGATCCCAGTCAACCTTATCGCCAGTGCACTACTTTTACTAATAATCCTAACTTCCCCAGCAATCTCTGTGATTTATTGGGCGGTTACATTCCGGCCGGCGATTCGGCCCCTGTCCCGGGAAATGTTAATCAGCCCGGAGGGCTTACCCCTTCCCAAATCTGCCTCTCCAAACCGGCAGACGGTTCGTATCCTCTGCCGGGCAATCCCAGCCGGTGTGTCGTTTGTGAGAATAAACTCCCAGTTAATTTGGAGGTCTGTAGACAATGATCGCCTGGCTACTGATTATTTTTCTGCTGGTATCTAACCTGGTTAATCCGCTCTTAGTCTGGGCTCAACCCAGGTCTGGTCCTCCCGCCCAAACAGCTCCTGTTGCGGCAGTGCCAGACAGCTGTCGCAAAATGGGAGTTAACTTTGCCACTCCCTATGCCGTTGACGATGCGTTTTACGAAAAAGCCTATACCGGTTTCGGCATGGGCTGGACACTGGCGATTGCGTTTAAGAATGATCCCGGTTCGGCTGTGGCCGGAATTAATTCAGCTCTCTCCCGAGGCCTGAAACCGGTAGTCCGTATTGGCGTCGGTACTGCCGATAACGGCGGCTTCTTTAATCCTCAAGACTATGTGGACTTTCTTAATGGCCTGGCCGGGCAAGTCGGCAGCAGTTTCTACGCCGTAGCCGGCCCCAACGAGCCGGACTCAGAAAGATGGTTGGATCCGCTGGCCGGCGACGGCATTAGTGGCAATGAGTACAGCATGGGCGACCAGGTGCGCCCAGATACCAGCGGCATTGACCGGGGCGGATATTTACTGGCTCAATACATGAACTACTTGGTAGCTGCCAAAGCCAGCCGGCAGCTGGATAGTAAGGTCCTGTTGTTATCCCCCACCATCAATCTGTCTTCCTGGTCCGGAGAGCCGTTAATCGAAGCTATGCTGCGCCACGGAGCCAATTTCGGCGGTCTGGACGGGTTTTCCGGCACTTCATATAGTTTCGGCAATTTAACCGCCAATGACATTCCCTACCAGGTTGGCAAAGTTACCCGGTTGGTGCCGGGAATCAGCATTGTCTTAAATGAATTTCAGGACACCTCTCAAAACCGGGCCTTACTTAAAACAAATATCGGCAAAATTAAATCCGGGGAGATTCCGGTCATGGGGGCCCTGTTATTTAACGCTTTCAACACCAATACCGGCTGGAGCCAGTTTGCTCTGACAGATACCGAGTTAGCCGACGTATTGGGAGCGGAATGTGTCAACTTAACGGCTTTGGCTAAAATTACCCGGCCCACTCCCCGGCCCACCATGCGCCCCTGTCCTACTGAGGACTCTCCTGAATTTCACCCATTACGGCCGTATCCCGGAGAACCTTGCGACCCGTTGATTCCGCGCTCTGACCCATACGCTAATCGGGCTGACAATGCTTCAATTCCCCAACCTAATCAGAGCTGGGATACTCAGCTGTTGAAAGACTACCAAATGCGTAACCAAGTGGTTTTTGCCTGTGGCAATTCACTTACCCCCACTAAATATCATCCTTTTGACCGGGGCAGTCCTAATATTCCGGCCGGGTGTACCCGTAACGGCAATCAGGTAGAGTGCGTCTTAAATGAAAATTTCGACATGACTTTAGACATGACCGATTCCCAGGTTCCCATTTTGGGAAACACTCAAATTTCCGGCCTCACTGATGCCCAGAAAATGACCGAGTATTTATCCTGGTTTTTAAACGGCACAGTGCAGCAGGCTGAGCAGGATGCATTTCCTTCGATTTACCGACTGGTGAACTTCTCAGGACCGCTACAAAAACTGTTGCCCTTTGACTTCAAAAACTTTGCCCGAAGCGAGCTGGCTAAAGGCAATGAAGGAGGCACTAATGTGGTAGGCACTAACCTCCCCAACGGCCAGTATCACAACTATATTGTCGGTTGCCAGAAGGATGTAAACTTAGACTACATTATTTCCATAATTGAAGCCTGGTTTGACACCTTCAAGGCCGCTTTTGGCCTGTCTTGGACTCTGCTCAATGTGGGAATCGATTTTCCCCTAAACTTATATAATTTCGTCAAAGTTCTCCCGGAAGAGGCGGCCAAACTCTCACCCATTTTAAAAACACTGGAATTGGCTGATTTACCTCAGGTTTTAGCTACCTTAAACACTCTGGGTCAAACAGAGTTAGCTAAGGACATTGGTAAAATCGGCGAAAAGGGGGTGGAATGGATTCATAAACTGGGAGACCTGATGGACGCTATTAATCTGGATATGGCGGTCTCCTGTAAAGAGAGCAATGCTTATTTGCGCCTGAAAGACTATGTGGTCTCCAATCCCGCTACTCCTTATGCCAAAGGAGTGCGCTTGCCCCCAGATCCGACTGATCCTAAATACACTAAATTTAGCGACTACTGGAACGACTACGTCAGTTGGCAAGGCTATGTCAATATTCCCATCATTGGTCCGGTAGATACTCCCTTTTCCAAGCAAAACATCTGGGCCCAACTATTTCAGAATATTCCTTTTTCTTCACTGGAAGATACTACTGGCGAAGTGGTTATTTCTGTCTCGGATATTGAAGCCCACAACCAACAGGACAAAGATGTCATTGAGGCCATTGGTAAACCCGGAGGGTTCAAACCCAAGCTATATATCAAACGCAACGCTACAGATCAGCCCTAATTTATGATAATGTAAATTCACATGAAACCTGCCAAAATTTTGTTGTTTTTTGTGCTGCTAAGTCTTATTTCCTCCTTTACCCCCCTGCTGTCGGCCGCTCAAGATATCGGACCTTGGTACAATCAAAACCCCCAGCAGTTTAGGGAAAAAGTCATGTCTTCACCAGAAGACGAGATTTTCGGGGAAAGATATACCTTTGCCCAGGTCAACTGGATTATTAATAGTCTATATACCGCCTTTGCCCCCCCACCCGATGAAAGTACCCTGAAAAAGCTGATCCAAGACATTCTTGATTACTATTCGACGGGGGCAGAAGGGCCTCTTCCCCTAAATAAGTTCGCCCAGCTGGGTGTCCCCGGATTACTGGTGGGGGGAACCGCAGAAATCATGTCCAACCCTCCCGCTTCGGGCATCGAAAGCATTAATGGGGCCTTAGCTAATTTCAGCCTGGTCAGTCCTGCCCATGCTCAAGCCGGAGGAGTAGGGTTCTCATCTCTAAACGGGGTGCAAATGCTCTGGAAAGCCTCCAGAAATATGGCCTACTTTTTGACCATAATATTACTCATCGCCTCAGGTTTTATGATTATGTTCAGAGTCAAAATCAATCCCCAAACGGTAGTTTCTCTGCAAACAATGATCCCCAAACTGATCATTACCCTCATCTTAATTACTTTTTCGTACGCTATTGCCGGCTTAGTTATTGATCTGGCTTATGTGATTATTGTTCTCCTCATCACCTCCTTAAAGACCTTTGGGGTCTTTACGGGGGCTTCTGGAGGAATTGGTGAAACAATAAAGTTCTTTACCGGTGGTTACAGTAGTATTGTGGGCTTCTTTATTATTCCCCTCTTGGCTCTCTTGGCTGCTGGGGCCGTAGTTGCCTGGATCCCTTTTGTAGGCATTTACCTGGGAACTTTAATGGCCGTTGTGTCAGTTCTTTTGATGCTCTTTTTTGCCTGGACGCTGTTTAAAATTTGGTGGATGATGTTGAAAACTTACATCACCCTTTTGATTCTTATTATTGTCGGTCCCTGGCAAATTATGCTGGATCTCATTCCCGGCCAAAGCGGCTTTTCCAGTTGGTTTAGAAATATCATTGCCCAGGCTTCAGTTTTTGTAGTTGTCCCTGCCATGTTTATCATGACTATGGTATTTTGGGACCCATATCTTGTATTGAATAAGGTCCTAGATACATTCGCCACAGGATTTTTGCCTCTCGGAGCAATAACTCCAGGCAGTGGGCCTTTCCCCAGCTTTCCCCTGATGGCGGCCAAGGGTGGTCTATTTGGATTCATGATTGGGTATGCGACTCTGGCTCTCATTCCCAAGGCTGCAGAGATGGTCAGAGATGCACTCAAAGTTCCAGCCTTTAAGTATGGGGCTGCCTTTGGCGAAACCCTGGCTCCCATAGGATTACTTGCTGGCCGGGCGGCGGGCATTGCCGAAACTGAACAAGGAATGGTTGGTAAAGCCCTTACTGCTGATCAACAAAGAGAAATCAGAGAGTATGGGACTGCCGGGGCAATTTTCAGAGGGATACAAAAACGAACTGGTGGGAAATAGGCTACTCTTCCTCTTTTTTCTTCTTCTCGAATCCTTCGCCTGTCATTTGTTCCCAAATCCCATATCCCACAAATGGGATTGATCGGACTAGACTCCCCAAAATTTTATTTGTAACACCACCAACCGTTGGACGAGATTGACCGGCGGTTGCGATCGCCCGCCTTCTTTGTTCTTCCGGAGTCAACTCCGCAGCGGCCGCTAGTCTTCCTTTTTCTAAGATATCCCATCGCTCTTTTGAAAGTTTGGCTATTCTTTCGGCTGTCTCAGGTTTCATTAGTGGCGGGGTTCCTGTAGTCATCTTTTCCAAAAACCCGTTAATTGACTTCATGTAATCTTCTGCTGATCCTGCCATCATCGCAACTCCTATCTTTTGCCACATCTTATCTATCTCGTCTAGGTTGTCTTCGATCATTTTCATTCCTCGAGCCCATTGAAATACCTCGTTCCCGACTTTAAGCTCCTGAGCCACTTCAGCCATTTGAGCAAACCCCCCCTCTCTGAATGCTTTCGCGAGTCTTCCAGAATAGTCCCCTTTTATTCCCGCTTTTTCTAAAGCAGTATTTAAGCTGTAATCTTTTTCCTGGGCAACTAACCCGTAAACACTGTCTTTTTTAGCTTTCTTTGCTCGGATCGTTCGCGCAGCCTCCATTTCTACCCCATATCCCATGAACGTTACCATCTGCCTTGCCAGATATACTAGTCCCTGATCAACCCCCAGGTGTTCTGCAAGTTTAATGGAAAATTCGTCCATCTTGTTCCTCAATTCTGCTTGGCTTAAAACTAGTGGGGGCTCTTTCCTGCCTTCCTCAATCTCCTTCAATTCATTTTTACTTAGACCAAAATTGGCCACAGTAATGGTTCCGGGGGCAACTAACCATTCTCGATATCCTGCTTTGACAAGTTCAGCTACTATTCTTGCGTCTTCAACATTAATATAACCTTCGCCTAAAGATCCGTCTGCAGCCATCAGCATGTTTACGGCCCTTACGAATCTTTCGTCTTTAGATAAATAATCAACAGCAAATTTAAAGTTAAATCCTTCGAGAGCTGCGGGGGTACCGTCCTGATCACCAATTAGCTCTTTCCATGATCCGCCCTTGGTCCTATCTCTGGAAGCAAATAGAGATTTATATGCCCAACCGAATTCTTCTCCAGCCGCGTTTATGAAATCTATGGACTCAAATGGTCTAACGTTACCATTTTGAATAGCATCAGTAAGCATATTAATTGTTTTCCTGCGTATTGACTCTAACCCTCCTCCCGCGTACTTTAATGATTCTGGAAACCCATATTTCTTTATAAAATACCCGTCTTTAGCAAACAGAGAGGCAAACCCAGGTTTTTCTCTATATTCAACAGCGGGGAACATGTCTTTAAAACTCATTCCCGGCTTTGCTCCGGCAGTTTCAGTCTCAGGCCCTGCTTGGGGTGACGCTGGAGCATTCTGGACTTGGCTTCCTAAGTACCGTTGTGCTGCTATTTCTTGTTCTTCAAAAGGTATTGATCCCCATCCTCTTAATTCAATCTCTCTTAACAAACGAGGGTCTTCACGACCACTAACCACTCTGAGAGAGTGGGTGGCCACTTCGGAAGCTACTTTGCAGTACTCTCTTACCATTTCATGGTGATCTGCTTTCAAGGAAGAGCTCACATTGCTACCATCAATCTCCCCATGAACCGGGTCCGTATCGGCCATTTGCCGAACTAGTTCAATAGCTTCTGGATATTCATGATCTTTAAATGTTTGGGCTACCCTTTTTCTCACATTACCAAATACACCATCTCTTTCAGCCTGAGCTACTAATTCTGCCTGTTTATCCATCAGGTCTTCTTCCCGTTGGGTACCGGATTTGCGAATAACCAGTTTCTTAAGTTCTCTTTGAACCTCTACGAAGGTTGCCGGAACCTGTTTTCCTTCTTCTTTTCCTTCTTCTTTTTCGCGCCCCTTCTTAAGAGCACTAACTCCGACATCAACCAACTTATGCCCAGCAGCCAATCCGCCCACCAGTACTGCCGCAACGACGGGCTCTTCTCTCGCTAGTTTCTCTACATCTTCAGCTGCCTCTTTTACGGCTCTCTTTACTTTGTTTACGGCACCTTCCTTTTTCCCAGCTATCCCAGGTTCTGGCTGGGCTGTTTCTGGTTCTTTTGCTTCCTTTTCAGCTTTGGGTTGATTTTCCTGTGTAGGTTTCCCCCCCCCTCCAATACTCCTGTTTGGTTTCCCATATCTGGCTTCTGGTTTGCGTAAACCCGAAAATCCGATCTCGTCTGAAGCTGTCCGAGACTCCCGTTCCTCAAGCCCCCCACTGGATCCAAACTCTGTCATGTGCTTATTTTACCACTGGCTGAGCCAGGGCTGCCTGTTTATCTTGGTGATATCTGGCCAAAAATCCTTCCACAAACTTGTCGGTTATTTCATTAATCAAGTCCTCGGGAGACTTTCCGGATCTTTGGGAATACAAAGACTTCACTTTTTCCTGAAATTCCTGTTCGTCCTTAATGGTATCTAGGAGTTGAATATCTTCCTCAGTCAGCACTGTGGCCATATCTTGAAACAGAGTGGGCGTAACTATTCCGGTTATGGACTCCAGAACCACGGCGATTGATTTGTCAGATTCCCCCTCATCTTTGAGGATCTGGAGCAGTTTTTTCAAAGAGTCATTCATTAGGGCAAGTTCTTTAAGTCAGCAATTAACTTATCCGCGTCTGCCATAACTGTAGTCTGGTATTGATTAAGGTTCTCTGTATTATTTACTTCTTCAATAACTCTCCATACTTCACTTCCCATATGAGAAGTATCTGCTTCAATTACGCTTTTAGATACAGTGAATCCGTCAGCTGGGTAATAGTGACCTGTTCTGGCCTGCTCCCAGGCTGCTAAAATTGCTTTAATTACTCCGTCCTTGCCACTGACATTATTCTGACCGGCCTCCGGCCAGTCGGAAAAAGTTGGAAACAGTTCCTTAAGGTTCTCGTTCCAATATCCCAAATCCTGATCTACTACCATATTTCCAATGGCTTGAACTTCCAGGCTGCCCGGAAGGCCTTTGGCAAATTGTTCAACAACCGTTCGACTTGCTCGTTCGGCAAGACGTGGGCCAAACAGGGGGATATCTCCGTGAACAAATCCGGATATCCAGCTTGCCGCTCCGCCGACAGTCTCACTGGCTCGGCTTGAGAATGTGTCCCAAATATTACCTGCACTTTTCAATGCTTCTCCGGTGGCTTCAGGCACATGGAAAACGACTAAGGCGGTCGCCAGTAATGAACCGGCAGTGAAGCCTGCAGCAGCGCTCTCCAGCCTGCGTCGAGTCTCTGGCTTCATTTTAGCCAGCTTGCCTTCAATAAATCCCGGGGCCGTATTTTCTCCCCGCAAAGCTATGTAGGTAGCGACCGTGGCGGCCCCTGACGTAAGAGAGCTGCGCAGCCAGGGTTGATTAATAAAGACTTCTCTGGCTCCCTCAATGTGAACCGAGGCATAAGCTATGGCCAGAGTGGCCCAGAATCCAGCCGTTCCTCCTAAAGCATAGAAAGGCAAATTAATCTCAGAACTAGGAATTAAAGCTGAAATGGCTCTTTGGCCAGCCGATTTAAGCCAAGCCTTAGTCCGGGCAATTTTTCCTTCTTTAGACCGCTCAGCCTCTTGTTT
>JAUSIY010000034.1 GCA_030647735.1 bacterium | reverse complement strand
CAGCTAAATGTAAATGAATAATCCGCCGTTCGTTAGCGGGCATGGGCGGCAGGGAGTGGGCTTGACCGGTAGCTAACACCTGCTCCACCGTGTTATCAGCCAGTAGAAATAAGGTTTGTTCCCGGCGCTGACGGTAGTCGTTGACATTGACTGACAAATTTAACCATTCCCCGGTTTGGGCTTTTAAATGCTGTCCCAAAATTAACTGCATGGCCGATAGGGTTTCGCCGTGGTGGCCAATCAACACGCCCGGATCGGTGCACTTCAAATTTACCTGATACAGCTGCTCGTCTTTTTGAAAATCGACCGTTACTTCGGCTTCAATGCCTAACTGCTGCAGGAACTTATCGGCCGTCTGAGTAATGGTTTGGGTTACGTCTGCCATGGCTAGATCAGGATTTTAGCAAACCGGCTCGAATTAGCCAAGGCCGGAGACCTCCCCAACCCGAAACTGTATACTGCTGCACCGAGCTTACCAGGGAGAAAACTAACCAGTAAATTACTAGTCCTGTTGGAAAGGTGTAACCAAAAATTAAAGTCATTACTGGGAACATGTACAGCATCTGCTGTTGAGTGGCCGCCATCATATCGTCGGTGGTGCCTGCCGTTTTCTCAGCCAGCTTCTCTTGTTTTTTAGCTTGGGGCATCATCATCTTGGAGCTGAAAAACTGCACTACCGCTGTGGCCACCAGGAGAATTCCCGGTAAAGCCACCGGCAAACCAGGCCAGGAGAAAGTATCGGGCTTAGCCAGATCCCAATTGTAAAACTTAGTCGACAAGGCAAAGTCCTGGGGTAGTTGGTTTGAAGAATACAGCAGGGGATTAAGGTTGGTAACCAGATCGGTTCCGTTGGGTTTCAGAACGGTGTTGAAAGCGTTGAACAAAGCAATTAAGACGGCAATTTGGACTATTTGGGGCAAGCAACCCGCTGCCGGGTTCAACCCGTGCTTTTTATATAGTTCGGCTTGGGCCGTTACCAGACCTTGCTTGTTATCTTTGAATTCCTTTTTTAATTTCTCAAGCTCCGGAGCCAGCTCGGCCATTTTCTTGCCGGATTTTAAGCTGGGAATAACCAGGGGGGTCATTATCAACCGTAAACCAATGGTCAACCAAATGATGGACCAACCTAAGTCGCCGGTATATTTGGCTAAAAAGACTAAGGCGTTAACCAACGGGTGATATAGCAGGATGTTCCACAACTGTGCCATAGGTTAAATGACTGGGTCCCAACCTCCGGAGTGAAACGGATGACAGCGACTAATGCGTAATAATCCCAACCAACTACCTTTAATTACCCCGTATTTAGACACAGCGTCGTAACAGTAATCGGAACAGCGGGGAGAGAAGCGACACACGGCCGTTGGTCCGTTAAGCCAGGCCAGAGAGAGTTGATACCATTTGATCAACTGCAGCATTAAATTTTTCATCGACTAAGTTTAGCATGCTTGATCTGGGAAAGATAATGACATCCCACCCGGCCAGGTCTGTCACAGTAGCCAGTTGCCGAAAGATGCGCCGACGAAGTTGATTTCGCACGGTGGCTAACTTACTTAATTTAGCCGAGGTGACTACTGCCCAGCGGGAACGGTCTGTTTGGTTGGGCAAGTATTTGACCGTCAGGTCTGGTTGGGTTAGAGATCGACCCTGAGTAGATACTTGCCAATACTCACTTCTGGTTAGGCGGCGGTTTTTGGGAAGCACTGCTTGATTATACCGAGACGGTCAGACGTTTGCGCCCAGTTAATCTGCGACGGGCCAACACAGCCCGACCAGTCCGACTAGTCATTCTTTGTCTAAAGCCGTGTTTACGTAACCGTTTAACTTTTTTAGGCTGCCAGGGTCTTTTAACCATGGCTAAAATTATACCATACCAATTGGGGCTTGACTGCTTGTGGATAACTTGAGTAAAAGGGGATGTGGAAAAAAATTTGGAAGTGACATGGAAATCAGTTCTGGCGGCCTTAAAACTTTCGGTCTCTGAAGGCATCTACTCCACCTATCTCAAACCCACTGAACTATTGTCCGTAACTGAAGTGGGGGATAAGAAACTCATCTGTGAAGTTGGCTGCACCTCGGCTTACGTCAAAGACACGGTCGAAAAAAGATATTGGGGACAAATCTCCCAGCTGTTAACTAACTTGACCGATAAAGACTGTGAATTGGTCTTTCGGGTCCAAAGTCGCAATGTGGGCGAGACCGAAAAAGATGCCGGCCCCCTGTTTGAGGAAAAAACAGTCACCGCCGAAATGATTCGCCTGGCTAAACTCAAACCTTTTCTAACTTTTGATAACTACGCTGTGGGCACCAGTAATCAAATGGCTTATGCTGCCGCCTCGGCCGTATCAAAGAATTTGGGCCATGCTTATAACCCCTTCTTTATTTATGGGGGAGTGGGGGTGGGTAAAACCCACTTAATGCACGCCATTGGCCTGACTGCTCTGAGTAACGGCGAAGACCGGATACTTTTTTGCACTAGTGAGGAGTTCACCAACGACCTGGTGGAGGGCATCCGCAACAAAAGTACCGACCGGGTTAGAGCCAAGTATCGCAAACTGAAACTGTTGCTCATTGATGACATCCAGTTCATTGCCGGACGGGTCCAGGTGCAGGAAGAGTTCTTCCACACTTTCAACTCCCTGACTGGCCAGGGCGGACAGATAGTGATGACCAGCGACCGGCCCCCCGGGGAAATCTCCAAATTGGAAGAGCGGTTGCGTAGCCGGTTTGGGGCGGGCATGATTGTCGACGTAGGAGCGGCAGATTTCGAATTGCGTACGGCGGTGCTCCTCATTAAAGCTAAACAAAAAGAATTTGAGATGCCTATTGAAATCGCTCGCTTAGTAGCCGAGCACATAGAAGGACTCAGGGAGCTGGAGGGATTTTTAGTGCGCTTAGAATCGGAGATGAGCTTAAGACAGATCCCCCTGTCGCCACAGTTGGTGGAAAGGTTGTTAAATCTGAGTCGGCCTTCTTTTAATCAGTCTAAAATCATTACTCCGACAGAAGTTATTGGCTTGGTGAGCAGCTATTACGGAGTGGGGGTGCAACAGTTAAAAGGGGACAGGCGCACCCGAACGATTGCCTGGCCCCGCCAGATTCTCATGCATCTGTTGCGGACTGATCTAAAACTGCCGCTTGATGAGGTGGGTCGGTTGATTGGCGGGAGGGACCACACCACCGTGATGCACGCTGATGCTAAAGTTAAAACGGAAGCTTTGCAGAACCCCAATTTCCAATCTCAGTTGAGTGATATCCGTAACCGTTTGTTGACAACTAGTGGACAAGCGGGTTGATATCTTGTAAATAGTAAGTGGAGAAAGTGGACCCCGTTAGCTGGTCGTCCACAAATCCACCAAATATGGCAACTTATACACAAGCTTATCCACAGAGTTTTCCCCAGGCTAGTGCCTATTCGTTATCTACTTATCCACAAGATCTACTACTAGTACTACTAGTTTAAGAAGAAAAAATGAAAGCCACTGTTTCCCAATCCGATTTAGCCCGCGGCCTGTCTCAAGTCAGCCGGGCCCTATCCAGTCGAGTCCAGCTCCCAGTATTAAATAATGTGCTGGTAGAAGCCGTGAAGGGAGGGGTTACTCTTTCGGCTACCAATTTAGAAATAGGCATCCGCACTCATATTGGAGGCAAAGTGACTGCCGAAGGGGCTTTAACAGTTCCCGCTCGCAGTTGGACAGAATTTGTAACTTCCTTATCCGGAGACAATTTGGAACTGGAAGACAACGAAATGAAACTTAAGGTTAAAGCCGGAAAGTATCAGGCCACCTTTTCAGGAGTCGACGCCAGCGAATTTCCCGTTCTGCCAGTTCACGGTTCAGCCGGTCAAGCCATCAGTAGTCAGCTCTTGGGTCAAATCGCCTCCCAGGTGGCGTATGCCGCGGCAACAGATGAATCCCGACCGGTCTTGACCGGAATTAAATTTCAACGCAGCGGAGACAATTTAGCCGTGGTCGCCACTGATGGATTTCGGTTGAGCCGGAAGTTAATTCCTCTCGATCCTAAATTGGCGGGGTTAATCACAGACTTAATTTTGCCAGCCCGAACCATTTCTGAGGTGGCCAGAATTGCCTCAGAGTCAAAAGAAGACCAGGTTACCATTGAATCAGTAATTAAAAACAATCAGGTTATCTTCTCCTGTGCCGGCACCGACCTGATCTCCCGGGTGTTAGAAGGTAATTATCCGGATGTCGAAAAAATTATCCCCAGCGATTTACCGGTAGAGGCTATTTTAGATCGCCAGGAATTTACCCGCAGCCTCAAGGCCGCCAGTATTTTTGCCAGGGAGAACAACAATATTGTCAGATTTAAAATTACCGATGCGAAGTTTAATATTTCGGCCCAGGCTGCTCAGGCGGGGGAGAGCGAGATTGAAATTGAAGCCGAAACTACAGGTGAGGGAGAAATTGCTTTTAACTATAAATTCGTGGCGGACGTGTTGGGCAGCTTGACTAGCGAGCGGGTGCGCTTGCAGGTTAAAGACCACCTTTCCCCGGGAGTATTTCGGCCTGAAAAAGACGACTCCCTGTTGGCTTTAGTCATGCCGGTCAGAATTTAAGGATCTGTGGATCGTAATTTGCACTTAGAACCTTTCCTCTCCAGTCGGATAGAAGCCTATTTCAGCTTTAAAAGCCTGCTGAAATTTAGCCAGTGTGGTAGGAGAGAAATACCACACCTCAAAGACCACTCCGGCGGTGGGATTAGCGTTCACCGCAATTCCTGAAGCCGGCCACACGTGTAGATAAAATTCTAAACCCGTCAGAGTATTGTTTAATACAGCCTCCGGCTGACCATAGCGGGTGAGATATGTTTGTAATTCCCCCGGGGTGGTTTTTAACAACCTCTCCCGAATCAGTTGAGAAGTGTTGCTTTTGAAAAACACTTCGTGGGGCCAGTATTGGTTAGAAGAGGGAAAATCCAGCCGATCTAAGCCGTCAGCCGAAGCGGTTGCGGCCAGGGGCGAACCTAATTTGGAAACAACTTGGTCTTTTGAGTCCCGACCAACCTGGATCCCTTTCCAAGCGGGGGCCAGAGACTTGGGTTGGGCTGAAACAAATAGATAAATAACCGCCAAAGCGGAAAGCACGGCTAATCCAGAGATGAGCTTGGCTTTAGGGGAAAGTTGGGGCAGAGTCATAAAGTTATTATACTCATCAATTAAGGACTGCAGGAATTAAATACGGTATTAGCCAGTTGGGTGTGGACTGGGAAATTTGCTAACACCTCCGGAAAGGAGAAGTGGTCAGCAATGGTTTCAGCCAAATCTTCGCCTCTGGCTAAAATCGGCCCCCCGGGAGAATCGATTTGACAGGCTACGGGGTTATTGTTGTTGTACAAAGAATAAGTTGGCAAACAGGATCCGTCGGAAAGGGGCAGGTTCAAGGCTGCATAATTAGTGCCGTATTCTGGGTTGGCGGCTGCATAAACGTGGCCGGACTCGTGAGCCAGGGTATATAAAGCATTGAAGGCGGAAAAGCCTCCGGCAGTACATCCGGAAACCCCACTAACAATCTGTCTGAAGCCGGTTTCGTAAAGGTAAATTGTGCGGTTTTGGCTTTCGGCATACCCTCCGTAACAGCGATTCTGGTTTAAATTAATTACCCGGATCGGTCCTTTCTCGCATAGTTTACCGTTGTAGCAACTTTGACTGGCAATAGTTTGGGCGGCAGCATTCATCACCTGTAACTCAGCATCGTCAAAGCCTTCGAAAGTGAAACAGCCCACGGAGCTGCCGACCCCGCCCAAACCAACTGTGCCGGTAGCCTGAGGCACAATGTAAGCAGAATTATTGATGATGAATAAGATCAACACCACAACGATCGGCACAGTTAAAGTAATCACCAATAGCGGAGTGGCTATTTCCACTACCGCCAAACCAGTGACGCCATTAAATATTTGCGTGGCCTTGGAGCCAACCTTAGTTAATCCTCCGGGACTGGCGGCTACTCCCACCGCCCCTCCGGCCATTCCTGCAGCCGCAACGACTGGCGCAGAGAACCCGGCGATGGCTGCTCCTCCAAGAGTGAGTCCTCCTACGGCCAGCATTTGCCAATTATCTTTAATTTTTCTCAAAGCCCAAGAGCCTACATCTTTGGCCCAACTAACGGCCTGGGCAACAGCTGCGGCGACCAGGGAAGCCCCAGCTGTTTCCGGAGCAGCCGCAACTGCAGCTGCTTTAATAAGTCCTTTTTCGGCAGCCCATTTCGCCGCCCCCCCGACGGCTTTTTGGGTAATTTTGTTAGCTGCGTATGATCTACCCTGGCCTAACAGGAAGCCCATCAAAGGACTGGTTCCGGCCGACTTGCTTTTTCTTAAATAAAATTCTTGGACAGCAACCACATCTCCCATGGGATAGTAAGACTCAGTAACCTGGTAAACAGCCTCCCAATCTACCCGGGTAGCCATTTCAATCATTTGTTGAGCCCGGGCTTTGGGGCTGCCCGCGGTAGATAAATATTGTAAGGCGGCGTTGTTGACCGACTTAAAAGCAGCTAGCTTGTTTTGCCGGCTTTGCTCGGGGGAAGCCTCGGGTTCGGTGGCATATCGGGAAACGGCGATGCCAATTGTGTGGGTGCGCAGATCAATTAGGATTTGGGCCATTTCCTCACTTACCGGGCTTTCCATACCCTCCTTTTTCAACACAGCTTCGTATGTTTGGCGGATTAATTCTTCGCCAGTCGCCCGATAATTAAAGTTACTTATTGTTTGGGAAATCTGGTTTGAGGGCAGACTAATGGGTTTACGGGTAATTGCTTCCAGGGGGGGAACCAGAGCCTCCAGTACAGCCACGGTTTTAGCGGGAGTGTAATTGTTAATTTTAGCCACCACCGCCGCAGCGGCTATAGTCTGGGCGGCGGCTGGTTCTTGGCCGCTGATAGCTGCGGCCGTATGAAACAAATTTCCGGTCTGAATATGGGTTTGGGCCAAAGTGACAACCACTGGTTCTAAAGCCAGAATAGCTTGGGTTTCACTTATTACTTGCCCTGCCTGGCCAGCCAGTTGGGTAGCCAAAGTGTTAAGTCGGGGAATAACCACTTCCGGAGTCTCTGTTTCCAGCTGCAACACCAGTTCCGTTTGGGCCGCCTCAACAACCAGAGCAGCTTCAGGAGACAGGATAGCCAGATTTTTGCGATAGGTCTCAATGGCTTGTTGAACTTGCTGGTGGATCTCGGGTTTGAGTCTGATTTTAGCTTCAGCTTCCTGTTTCTCCTGGGCCAGATGTTTGTCATAAGCCTCCAGAAGCTCAGCCATATTTTCCGGTAAAGAACTGGCTTGCAGATCGGCCATTTTCTTGAGGATGGCCAAGTTCAGGGCCAGCAGCTTTTGGTTGTGGTCTAAAATCTTCTCGACCGGTTTAAGTTCCTCTTCAGTAAGCAAGGAGCGGCAAAATTCCCAAATCATAGCTTCAGCCTGCAGCGGGTTGTAGGGAGGGGGAGCTGTGGGGGGGTCTTGGAGAACACCAATAAATAAGCCTTCTAATCGGCTTTTAAATTCCGGGGTGAGATTGACGTTCATTGGACGGTATCAGTGACTAAGCGCACTTTAGCACTCGGGGCAATGGGGGGAACAACCGCCAGAGGCGGTGCAAACACCGGAGCGGGTGGGGAGACAGGGACAGGCTGAGCTGGGGGTTGAGCAGAAGCGGCCAGCCTCTGGGCCACTTCAGAGGGTTTAGTAGTGACTAACTTGTGTTCGTCAGGACTGGCCACCACCCGCATGGCTACGTGGTTGTTACCGGCAAAGAAAAGACCTTCACCCACTTCAGACGACAGCAGTAAGTGTTTTTCTCCCTCAGACAAATAAAAGACAGTGGCTACTTTGTCGATGGCGGCCGGTGACTGTTTCATCAGAATTTGGATGGAAGAGTTAGTCACTATGGCTTTGCCGTAGTCAGTGGCTAAAAAGTCTTCCACGTCCTGGGTAATGGTAGTCAGCCCCAAAAAGTATTTGCGGGCCCGTTTGGCAATACTGTACATAAAAGCGGCTGAATCCGGGGAGCGCATTAAATACCAGGCCTCATCGACGACCAGAATCCGCTTCTTCAGTTCCCGGCGGATTTTAGTCCAGATGTAGTCCATAATTATGAAAATAGCGATGGGCTTGAGGATATCTTCCAGATCCCGCACTGAAAATACAGTAAACGGATTTCTCAGGTTAACGTTAGAGGGTTGGTCAATGATCCCGGCAAAGCTGCCCTTAACAAATTTTTCCAATCGGTCGGCCAGAGATCTGGCCTGAACCTCTTCCATCCCGACCAGAGCTTTATACAAATCTTCCATCAGGGGCGGTTCTTTGTGTTGGGTTAAGGGATCGGGGGTAATCCCTTTCATTTTGTAGCTGGCTACCAGAGCCCGATCTAAAATAGCCTCTTCGGAAGGAGTCATTTGGCCCATAATCACTTTAAACAGCGAGTGCAATGAGAGAATTTTGAGGTTCAGTTCGTTTTCGTCCGATTTTTCCACCAGAGCTGATAAATCAAAAGGGTTAATCCGGTTAGTGGAATTGAAGGAAAAGTTAATATATTCCCCGCCCACAGCCTCACACAAAGCTTTGTATTCGTTTTCCGGGTCGATACAGATAATTTCCGTGCCGAACATTAGACTGCGCAAGATTTCCAGCTTGATGGCATAGCTTTTTCCAGCTCCGGCCTTGGCAAAGACCACCATATTGGCATTTTCCATGGTAAAGCGGTCAAAAATCACCAAACTGCCGTTGTGTTCGTTAATGCCATACAGCACTCCTTCATTTGAAGTGAGCTCCGAAGAAGTGAAAGGAAAAGTAGTGGCCAGTGAGGTGGTATCCATATTCCGGGGGACGGTCAGATGGTCCACGCTGGTGGGCAGGGTATTTTTGAAGCCGTCTGCCTGCTGCAGGGTGGCGGGAACGGTGGTGATTAATAGTGACCCCAAGGTACTTTGCACTTGTTTGGTGATCTGATCCAGCTCTGCCTTGGTCCTGGCGGGAACGGTCACATACAGAGCAAACTGGAAGAAACGTTCTGACCCTTTAGCCAACTGCTCTTGTAAAGTCAGCGCGTCTTCGAGCTTGGCTTGGGTGCCGGGGTCAATCACCCGCCCCCGCTGCAAGTCAGTGGATATTTCAGCCTCCATTTCGGCAATCTTGCGCCGCAGATCATCCAGGGTGGATTTGCTGTCCACTGGATATATAAACATGGATACATTCAAGGAATGGTCAAAGTTAATTAAGGGGGCTAACCAGTTGGCGTTCACAAACCGGGGATATCCAGCCACAAACAGCGTCCGGAAAAAGTACCCGTCTGCCTCCATGGTGGAAAAGTCGACGTCAATAGTTTGGGGGGCAATGATGTCTTTGACAGATTTGGCCGAATTTAAATCCTTAGCCGGCCGGACAGTCTCGGCTACGGGAACCGAAGGTTGCGGAGGGCGGCCGAATTTGAAAGTAGGGATATTCATTACAAGGGAGTAGCTGAATATAACGGTAATCGCACTTTGGTACCCAGTTGTCCCCGGTTATAATAGTCGAAGAACAGTTGCAGCAACTCAGCCGAAGTTAGTTGTCTGGCCCTGAGGCCAATGCGGGCCAACAGCCGCACCAAGTGGTCCCGCTTGGGGGACAAATTGGTAGTGGCCCGGTCAATAATTTGGGCCTTGGGTCGGGGCAACCCTTTATTCTTCTTGGTGACTGAGCCTAGGGTAGAGGCCACGCCCAATTCCAAAGAGCTGAAGGGGAGGGAAATATAAAACTTCTTGTCCAGAACGTTGCCTTGGCGGACAATAGTTTTGACAAAATCCCGGTATTTGACTAGCTGCTGTTGGATTTGGGGAGAAGTGGTTTTGGCCAGCTGATTGTCTAACAGTTTGAGATAGTCAGTGACATCTTTCTGCTTGCTGACAATGACGATTTGAATGGCAAAAGTCAACGAATTTAGCAGTTGAGCGTAGGCATAAATGGTGGCGTCTTGTTCTTTTTCTGACAATAGACCAAAGTTTAAGGCGGACACCTCCAGAATCATGCAGGCCGAGCCGTCTTTTAAGACGACAATATCAGAAGCAATGTCCTCGACATCCAAATGATCCTGAGAGGTAGATCGGAGAGGGGTTTGGGCAGGATTATTAGGCATATCAGCTGATGGATTTGGCTTTCACCTCAAAGGGCGGAAGGATTTGGCCCCGCACCGAAATTAGTAACGGTTCAAACACCAAGCCTTCTTTGTCAGTGGTAATCACATATTCATTGTCAGCCAAGGGGGTGGCAATCTGAAACTGGCCCAGTTTGTTTGACCTGAGAGCCCGCACCGGTAATCCCGAGTCTTTTTCAGCAATTTCCATGATGGCTCCTTCAGCTGGTTGGCCTTGGCCATCAACGACTACTCCGGCCAGAATATTAGGTCGGGTAGGGGTTAGTAAGGCGGCAGCGGCAGTCTGACTAGCCGTGGGAGCAGTTCCCGTCAGAGGCGAATGAGCAACCGTAGGAGTCAGGGCTGAAATAACTGAAAAAGGAGAGACGTCTTTAGCGGGCAGAGAATTAGCTGGCGGGGTAGGTATGGGGGCAACCGGGGTGGTTGGCAGGGGGGCAGGTGCAGCCAGGGGCTGGAAAGGTTCCGGTTCGGCTGGCAAAGTGGCCGGAGGCGGGGTTGACCGACTGGTCGAGGGAAAATGGGTGATCGTATTAAACAAATCAGAAAACTTGGAAAATAGTTGAGATTCTAATTTGTCTATAGGCGAGGAGGACACAACCGAACTGGCGCTGGGCTCAGCGGCTACCGGAGCCTCGATTTCAGCCACCGGACTCCAATAATATTGGGTGGGGGAATATACTGCCTTGAAAAAGGCCGTCAGCCATTGGGAAAAAGGCCGGCCCTGCAAAGGCACAAAAGCCAGCAATATTCCTCCCAGCACGGCAATAAAGCTGAGCGGCCATTTGACCAGGCCCGGCAAGGGGGTGCGGTAGAAAACTAAACCTAATCCAATCCCCCCAGCCAGCTGAAAGAACTGCTTCAAAGTCATGTCGCCGACCAGGCGGAATTCATAAGAAGAGATATTTTGAGGTACTGGGTGCTGGTCCATTATGGATTTATAGTACCGCGTGAAGTACTCTTTGCAAGGTTAAGCCATTTTCACAAACACGACTGATTGAAATATCCCACGGCCTGTAGTATGATACGCAGGTTTGACATTATCGTCTGACTAATGAACAATGAGAGAAGTGGAACATAATATTTCTTCCATAGAAGGAGGACCAACTGAGCCGCTGGCTAAAAAGTTGGATTTTGCCGGTCGGGTTAAAACCGTGACCCGGACTGTGCAGATGGTAGAAATGTCCGACCACGTGGCTGAACGGGCCAGCAAAAACCTACCTACGCCCCCCTGGTGGGATGAAGTCGGGTTTAATGGTTTCAACCAGCAGATTAACAGCCTCAAACTGAAGTCAACTGGTGAAGGCCATCTTACCTCGGCTGAGAAATTCCAACTAGATGCGTACAACCAAGTTTATGAACACCGCCCCCAAGGCCTGGTTAAAGCCGTAGTTGATCTAACCCAAGATATGCGAAACATGGGGGTAGATTATGACCGGATTGGGGAAATGATATCTAATTCAACTGCCCAGGCCGCTGAGATGAACAAGCTGACCAGCCAAATGCGGGCCAGAATAGACAGCGGAGATGAAACCGCCTTAAAAGATCCTCGATTTACTCCGGCCCGGGAATATCAAGTCAAGTTAAATGTCGCTCGGGGAACCGAAGAAAAGAAACGCTCCCCAGCAGAGAATCTAGCCGTAGAAATTAACGATTCGCCGCAAGTATTAGCCACACTTACAACTGCAGTTAAACCAGCTACAGAGAAACACCCCAGAGTTAAGGCGGTAGAAACTCAACCTAAAGCTACCCCTGCTTCCCAACCTGAAAAAATTAGACCCAAGTCCAAAAGCCATAAACATGAACCCGCGACCCCTCGAGGGGAAAAGCAGGTTATCCCAACTGCTCCCGTAGTAGAACCGAACGTAGTAACTATGGAGAGATGGGCCGAAGCGGGCAGTTGGGCCAACCCAGAAGAAGCTAAACCAAACGTGGTTGATGCAGCCGCCTGGAGCAGGATAGTGGGAGGAGAAGTGGTTTATTCTCCCAAACCAACAGATCAAAAAGAGGACAAACAGAATAGTAAAACCGACGAGGGCAAAATAAACAGGAATACACAAGGAGCAAGTGCAGGAAAACTTCCCGGAACACCTCAGCCTGATGAACCAATGATGTCTGCAGCCCAGCTCGACGAAAAATCAAAACCCTCACCAAGTAATGGCCATCTCGGGGAAAAGGTTGTGGCTGGTGCAGCTGCCGCAGCCGCAGTAG
>JAUSIY010000032.1 GCA_030647735.1 bacterium | reverse complement strand
AAACGATTGAACAAATTCGGGAAGTGGCCCCCTCCGTTCTCTATTTAGGAACTCCTTATTCCACTCACTTCGGATCGGTTTACCCAGGAAATCAATAGATGTTTTTGTATGTCTGGTATTGATGAGTTCTTTCTCGCCAATCCTGATATTCTACTTAGTTTGCCCTCATCGCTGCTGCGTCAATCCACTATCTTTACAGAGGGAAATCCCTAAGTTTGGCTATCTGACATTTCGCAGTTCCACCTGGGAATCAAAAGTTACACTGGCTGCATCAATAACCGAGTCGGTCGCTCCGGCAGGAGACAAGGTGAACTGAATGTATACTTCGTTCCCCGCCGGTGAACAGCTAATAGTGCAGTCTTTGGTCACAACTTTTGAGGAAGTCAGCTTAGCGCTATTGGAAGCAATGCTCTCAGCAGTACAGGCAAATTTAGTCGCCTGTTGATCGTTGGCTGAAGTGAAAGTTACGGCATTGCTTTCGGTGCAATCCGGGGTTCCCTGAGCAAAACGCAACATTTGCGACATGGTGTTCAGGGCATATGAGCCTTCATTGCGCACTGCAGCCACAGCTGCAGCTCGCCTGGCTCCCCGCAAAGCCCCGAACAGCATCACGCTGGTCATAGCCGCCAGAATGGCAAAAACGCCTACTCCGACAATGGTTTCTATTAATGTAAAGCCTGGCTGTCTAGTGATAGTTAATATCTGGTAAATAAGGATGTTTGCTTAGAAGTGAAGGTGTTGACGGTTTTACCTATGGCTTCCTGCCAAGTCACTGTAACTACTGCTTGGACTTGGCCGACGTTGGTGGTCAGATCAACTTTGCGCTGATACATAGTCCCCGGAATAAAGTCATCAGCACTACAGTCTCCGGCTCCCGGCCACAGCTCAGGTAAATCTTTCAGACAGTAAGTGTTAGGGGATTTACCCGCAAAGGCCGGCCATCCCAAGACTCTCTTTTGCTGGCGCAACCATTCCATTCCCGCCACGGCGTAAGTAGTGGCTTCAGTTTTATTTTTAGAAAAGCCGGCTGTAGTAATGGATTTAGTAGTTACCTGAACAATAGCCATCAGGGCAATTAAGGAAATGCCCAAAGCTAAGACCAGTTCTAAAAGGATTTGGCCCGGTTTAAACTTCATTCAATTTCTCCCTTTGTTGTAACCGTAATCTCTTTGGTAATTAATCCGGAGATTTCAATGATAGCATCGCCTGCTAAATTCGTTCCGGCCCCTAAACGTTTAAACAAGATGACAGTTGGGGAGGGGGAGGCAGTCACCCCAGTGGGATATGTGAATGTTTGGGTATCGCTGGTGCTGGCACCGCACACCAGCTGCAAGGCTACGCTGGTGGAATTAATGTTGACCTGCCAGCCCTGGAAGTTAGTAGTACAAGTGCCTACTTTGCTGGCCTGAGAATTGGACTTAGCCAGGCGCAACAGACTGATCATTTTATCAGTGGTAGTTTCCACGCTTTTGCGCCGCGACGCTCGCAAAGAAATGGTTGCCCCTCCGGCTGCCAAAACCACCATGATGGCCATGGCAATCAGAATTTCTATGAGAGTAAAGCCTTTACTCATAAACAATTAAGGATTAGTAGTCCGGTAATTGCACACTAGGCCACATTGATTAGTACTGATACACCCCCCAGATCCGCTACCCGGTGTTTTTTCTAAAGCCGCACATAACTCGTAGGTTTTACAGTATATCCCTGCACAATTTCCGGATTCATAAAAGTAGATCTGGGCTGGAGCTTTTGGATCATCCGGAACGGCGGTAATGAAATCAGGGATCAGTTCAACCAAAGTACCGGGGTAACTGCCGTTTTCGCTTCTATAAATTTCCAGTCCCGAGCGGATAGATTCCAAATCAGTCACCCGCTTGCCGTCCCGGGCCCGTTTAAGGTTAGTCTGCACATTGGCCAATAATAAGGCAGCAGACAAAATTCCGATTATGGCAATCACGACTAACAGTTCAATAAGGGTGAAACCCTGTTTCCGTCTAGAAAAGTAGTGTTTAATAGTTTCCCACATACCAATTACATTGTAGCCCAACTGAGCAGCTGGTTGTCAAATTAGTTTTGTAGGCCGGATCTTGGCGATATTCTAAAGCCACTGAGATCCGAAATCCTTTTCCGTCAGGGCTGGCTTCATATACATACTGCCAGCCTTTACTGATTAAGGGGTCTTGTGGCAGCATACGTAAATATACAATGCCTTCTTCATCTTTCAGACTATCTTTACCCCATCCGCAAGCCAGATCCAAAATGTCTCCGCACATCACAATCTGGCCGTCACGGGCTGCCGGAAACTGCTCATATACCTCGTAATAATTCCATAAAGCCCGCCCTACTAGTTCCACATCGGCTTTGCGCTGGGCATCCCGGGCTTTCATTTGTCCAACCCGCAGCTGCAGCTGGGAAATGCCCAGAATTACCACAAGCACCGACAGTACAAAAATCAATTCCTGCTTTTTCCAGTTAAAAAGGGAGAACATGAATCCAGTTTACTATATGTGCCACCCAAACACCCAGTATTAAAAAGGGGCCGAAAGCAATTTGGCTCTGCAATTTCTTCTTCTTAAATAATAACTGTCCTACAGCAATAATCGCCCCGGCTACAAAAGCCACCCATAAGGCCGGCAGAATTTTGGGCCAGCCCAACCACAGACCAGCCACAGCGACTATTTCCACATCTCCCAAACCCATAGCCCGACCCCGGGTCACAGCCCAAATTCCGCCGATAACTCCTACTCCAACAGCTATACCCAGAGCCATTTGGGAGAAATTTAACGGATATTGCCAGACGATGACCAGAATTGCCCAAACGGCTACCAGCCAGTCACTGACCAGCATCGTTTCCCAATCCATGGCCGCAATAATTACCGTAACCCACAGTATGGCCGCCAACAGGGGAGAGTGGAAATAGGCGAAACCGGCTGCCAGGCCTAGCTCTACCAGAAAATACCTGGGCGAAATGGGTTGATGACAATACCGGCATTTGCCGGCTAGCAATATGTATGACAGCAGAGGTACCAGGTCCAGTCCGGTTAGGTCATGCTTGCAGTGGGGACAATGTGATCTGCCTTGCCACCAGCTGATGCGCCGAGGAACCCGATATATTAAAGCGTTAGCTACACTGCCGGCTATTGCACCGGATGCAAACCACCACCACATTAAGGACAATTGGCTGCGTCAGCGGCAGCAGATCCAGCTTTTGGTCCCGCTGCACCGCTAGTACTGCACCAATTCCAAAACAGCAAGTTAGTGGGGGTTGCTTTGGTGTATTTTTTAGATTTCAAATCGCCAGCTAGTTGCACCGGACCAGCGGCCGCCGACAAAGCGGTGTAAGAATATCCGGTCGTGGGGGGAGAAGGCATTTTAGTTAACTCTCCAGAGGCAACTAGAATGCCACCTATAGCAGCCCAGTCACCCACAGGATACAAACCTCCGTTGGCTACCGCATAGGCCGTGACGGCTCCAGCTACCTGACCAATATCTGCCTGAACCCGAGAGTCATTGGCAGCATTGATTTTGTCGACGGGGTCAATAGCAATTAACACTGAAGCAGCAATTACTCCCATAATGGCAATTACTACCAAAAGCTCAATTAGTGTGAAGCCCTTTTTAAAACTTGTTAGTAATGTCATAGATCGGCAGAATAATGGTCCAGACTAGAAAGCCTACGCCAATACCCAGTATAATCATTATTAGCGGTTCAATAGCTGTTGTCAAGACCTTAACTTGCTGTTCCGACTCTACCTCGTAAAAATGCGACAGTTTGGATAATACTTCATCCAGTTTTCCGGTTTCTTCACCTACGGCAATCATCTGTCCCATTAAAGGAGGGAAACTACCCGCCTCAGCAAAAGCCACTGACACCGGAAAACCTTTTTCTACCTGTTTGGCAATTTTTCTTACTTCCGCCGCCACCGTTTGATTATTAATGATCCCCACGGCAATATTTAAGGCCTCAATAATGGAAACTCCTGCACCTACCAAAAGACCCAAGGTGCGGGTTAATTCGGTGAACATGATTTTTTGCAGTAGCGGACCAATAATAGGAATCTTATACAACA
>JAUSIY010000013.1 GCA_030647735.1 bacterium | reverse complement strand
TGAGCCTATTTCGTATAGTCTAAACTTGTCTAGCTAACTATTTACCCTAGGTGAGCGTAATCATTCCAGGTGAGCATTTTCCATTTGTTGCCCTTATACACGCACCATGTGATTCCCGTATTGTGATCCCAGAGAAAAGATCTAATCTTTTGATAAATAGTTGGTTTAACTTTTTCTCCAAATAACATGATGCAAAGAAGCATGGTGGTGAACGCTCCGTGACTTACCAAAATTACATCTTCGCTTTTTAAGTTAGTTAAATAACTGAGAGCCTCACTACCCCTTGTTCTGAGGTCAAAAAAGTTTCCTAGCAGAAATATTATCCTCAATACTATTTAAGAGATTTTTCCATATCGATACACCAATCTTCCACTCCATCGTAAACACCATCTATATATGACGGATTCCCATCGGGCTTGTAGCCTAGTTTCTCATAAAGCCTTTTTGCCGGCTTATTTAAAGTAGGGTTAACCGCTAGGCCGATTTTATCGAGTCCTTTTAGCTTAGTTAATCTTTCACACTCTGCGACAAGCTGACTTCCAAAACCTTTTCCTCGTTCAGACTCCATGGTGTATAGATCTTCCATGTCTGGGTAATTGGGATGGGTTTTCTTTCCGCCCCACTTTAATAGAACAAAACTGACTAACTTGTCACTGTTTTTCAAAACTAAAAATTCAACCCTTCCAACAGCTTGTGCCTGCAGTCTCTCTTTAATGGTTGACTCCGAAATTGAGGGTTTAATATTTTGTAAACCCTGATAATCCTCTTCTTTTGCTCTGCGAATCATTTCTAAATTTTACCAGAGTTCAACCTGTCTTAACGATTCAAAGATAAGCGGCCTCTCCTGAACGATGTTCTAACCTGGTGGCAAGGTAATTCAGTAGATTAAGCCAAGCTAAGTGTGATATTAAATCAAGTACTAGCTTAGTGGAATTGCGGGAGTAGTGGTTTTTCTTTTGAACCGATTTTGGCATCGGTGAGAGATTTAATGGTGGCGTTCACAATTAGTTATAACCTTTTGCATATTAGTAATATTTCCTTAAGTGGATCAGCTAATCCATATCTAAACCTTCTCATTTTGAATGACTTTAGGCCACAGGATTTAATTAGCTCTTTCCAACCTTGAATACTGAGATAATTATATGGAAGATTTATACCGTAGGGTTTGTTTGCAACATAGTCCATGCATCGTAGAGCAAGTAAATCAGCCTTAGACTCCCAATAGTGGTCTTTTATAAGAATAAATTTTTTACAGACACGTCTGGCTTCAGCTAATATCAACTCTGGGTGATTATCGTGATGGAGAGTATCAACTATCATTACACAATCAAAAGACTCATTACTAAATGGAAGCTTTCCTCCTGATGCGTATTTTGTTACAGGAATAAACGTTTCATTTGGTACAAAGACATCAGCTCCGGTGAAGGTTATATTTTTATGCGTCTTCGATAACTCGAAGGCCAATCGTCCGGAAGATGATCCAAGGTCCAACACTGACCGAACATTTTTCAAATAGGGGGATATAAAAGGGGGCACAATTTTCCATCTGAGAGGATACGCAATTGAATCCTCAATTAACTTAAGAAGTTTTAACATCAAAATAATTCTAAACCTATTTACCTTCAGCTGCAGCGAGTGTTATTTACAATCTGCGGGGCCGACGGGACTCGAACCCGCGACCTCTTTCTTGACAGGAAAGCGCGCTAACCAACTGCGCCACGGCCCCACTACATCTAATTTTACCAAAAATAGTCCTCAGCGTATAGAATTCCCTTACTTTGGTTATTTCTTGTTTTTTGATAACGGACGTGTATTTTTACCTTTCCACAGAAAACTTCAGGGGGAAAGTAACAGAGCCGATCAATTTTAGGAAGGTACACAACTAACCCATCAATTTCATTTGCTTGGTAAGTGTATAGTTTCTTTCTCCTATCTTCATAACCGAGTTTAACCATAACCGCTCCTTGGCTATTTGACATTTTTCCGTCACCGTACTTAATTTGAATTTTAGTTAATTTTCCCTTTGAATCATCCAGAATTAAGTCATATCTAGCATCAAAGATAGGTTTACTTGGGATATATCCTAACTCTAAAGCTCTAAGCTCAGTTTTACTGGCAGCTATTTGTCCCTTTACATTGGTTGTCACTTTCATGAAATAATCATATCTGGATTTTAGACCTAGAGCAACCAAGGCAACGCTTTACACTTCTTTACTATAAATGTGGATCTTGTAGAATGATTAAGTGGCTAGAACAGGTATCAGAGCCAGTGCCGTAATTTTTAAAGATGACAAATTAGTGTTGATTCATAGGCACAATCATGGTCGGGAATACTGGGTCTTACCTGGCGGGGGAGTAGAGACAGGAGAAACTGCTGAGCAAGCAGTGGTGCGGGAAGTAAAGGAAGAAACAAACCTGGATGTAACCAACTGTAAGTTGGCATTTTACGTCAGTAGTTACAATAAAACTGCTAACAAACATCCGGTATTTGTTTGCCAAACCGAAGGAGATTTGGGTTTGTTCTCAGGCCCGGAATTAGACAGCGATGCTTCTAGCCAGAACCAATATGTAGCTGAATTAGTCAGTAAAAGTAATATTCCAGCCTTGACTATTTTTCCTGAGAAAGTTAAACCAGAATTACTGAAGATGTTATGAAAACTGATAAGCACATGACTAATTTGCAGATAGCCAAAGTGCTGCGGGCTGTAGCCGCAGCGTTAGGTTTGTCTGAGGAAGATAACAAGTTTAGAGTGCTGGCCTATGAAAGGGCAGCCGATGCCATTGAACATGCTTCCAGTGAGACCAAGGATTTATGGGATGACGGCAAGCTGAAAGAGCTGCCCGGAATTGGGGAAAATTTGACTGCCCATCTGGATGAATTATTCCGTACCGGTAAAGTCAAACATTTTGAGACCATCCTGAAAAAGTTCCCCGAGGCCATGTTTGAACTGATGGAGGTTCCCGGCATCGGTCCTAAAAACGCTTTGAAGCTGTCTAAAGCTCTGGGAATCACTCGGGCTCATGGTGCCATTGCTAAGCTGGAAAAGGCTGTCAAAAGCGGTAAGATCGCCCCCATTGCCGGATTTGGTGGAGAATCCCAGGCCAAAATCGGTCAGGGAGTAAAAGAGTATCAGGGCCGTAGCAAACGCCTGCTGTTACCAGTGGCCACTGCCATTGCCGATGCAGTTATTGAATGGATGCAGAAGATCCCGCAGGTGAAGCGGATCGATACTTTGGGCAGCCTGCGTCGTCAGGCCTCAACCGTGGGCGACATTGATTTAACTGTGGCCACAGACAAACCGGAATTGGTCATCGACCACTTCGTGAAATATCCCAAAAAGACCCGGATCATTGAGGCTGGGGACCATTCCGCTTCCCTGATCTTACCCAACGACTACCAGGTGGATCTGATGGTCCAGCCGGTAGCGGCCTACGGAGCTTTGCTGCAACACTTCACTGGTAGCAAGTTTCATAATATTAAGCTGCGGGAATACGCCATAAAAAAAGGTTACTCTCTCTCCGAATACGGGATTAAGGTCAAAGGCAAGACTATCCAGTTTGCCGATGAACAGTCCTTCTACAAGTTTCTGGATCTGGACTGGATTCCCCCGGAGTTGAGAGAGGGAGAAAATGAAATTGATCTGGCTAAAATCGGTCTACTCCCGCAATTAGTTGAACAAAAGGATATTAAAGGAGATTTACAGATCCATTCAGATATCGATATTGAGCCATCCCACGATCTGGGTACCAGTTCTCTTTCCGAACTGGCAGAAGCGGCCCACCAACTGGGTTATGAATACATCGGAGTCACCGAACATAACCCTTCAGTTTCCACGCATTCCAAACAGCAAGTAATTGATCTTGTGAAAAAGAAAACGGATATTGTGCACAAATTTAACTCAAGTGAAAAACGAGTACATATTTTTAACGGATTAGAGATAGACATCCAACCTGACGGCACCCGGGCTCTACCCGATGAAGCCTTGGAGTTGTTGGATTATGCCTGTGTGAGTATCCACTCCAGTTTCAGGGGTTCCCGGACCGAAATGACCAAACGGGTACTAGCGGGACTGGATCACCCCAAGGTCAAGTTCTGGGCCCACCCCACTGCCCGGCTGCTGCAGGAACGGGAGGGGATTGAAGTGGACTGGGAACAGATTTTCGACTTCTGTACCAAGCATAATAAGTGGTTAGAAATTGACGGTTGGCCTAACCGGTTGGACCTGCCTGATACACTAGCTAAAGCCGCAGTCTCGGCCGGAGTAAAGTTAGTCGTAGATACCGACAGTCATGCTGCAGACCAACTGGAATATATGCGATTCGGCATCTCAGTAGCCCGACGGGGATGGGCAACTAAAGCGGATGTGGTCAACACACTCTCCCTAGACAGAATCCGCTCATTGATACAATAACTATCACTTTGATCTACTGAGTGCTATTTCTCTTGTGACTCAATTTTTACCCTTAATATCGCCTAAATATGCAATAAAACCTCAAATTGTGAACTTTCCTGAGGCATAAATTACTTTTTGCTTGCCATCGGCCAAATGTGCAGTTACAGTCCGGTCCGTAGTGCTGATAATGTCGGTGTGGATCACCGAGTCGTTAAATCCTAACTGCAGCCAGCGTTTTTTAGACACCTTCATAACTAACCCCGGATATGATTCCTGAAATGCACTGCCTAAGGCAATATGGGTGTTGCCAAAAGGCCCGGACATGTTTTCGTCATACAAAGTTTCCCCCATGAATTTATCAATTCTCGACAAGCGTTTGTCAGTTAAAGAAAACTCCCCAATTTTGTCGGCGTTAGTTACGGCCAGCATGGATTTTAAGTAAGCATAATTTTTCCGGGCGGAACTTTTGACTACCCGGCCATCCTTAAATTCCAATTTAATCCCGGTGACAATATTTCCCTGTTGATAGAGAGGTTGGTTGAAAGAAATGTGTCCCTGGGTGCCCCGCCAGTCGGGAGAAATAAACACTTCAAAACTGGGTATATTTCGCCCTCCTCCGCCCAGCCACTGCCGGTCCAGTCCCAGCTTAACCCACAAATTCACGTCTTGACCTACGATATGCAACCGCTCAATTTCCATGCGGTTAAGTTTTTGCCTCAACTTGGCATTTTGAGCTGCCGACTGACGCCAGCTGGCCACCGGGTCAGTTGAGTCTAAGAAACAGGCTTTAATAATCTGCCCCCAGTACTCTTGCAGAGTTAAGCCTACTTCACGAGCCATGCCTTCTGTCCCGTATAAAGCTCCGGTCCAGGTAAACTGGCCCCGGTTCTCTTTGGCATTCTGCCATAGCCGTAGCGGCTGAAAGGCTACCCGGTGAGCCATAATTTTAGCCGGATCAATGCCGGCCAGTTCCCGCTGGTTAGTTTCTGAAATAATAAAAATTGAGTGATCGGTCTGATCGACAATGCCTCGGAAGTATTTGGCCGGAAAGAACTGCAATTGCTTGTCTGAAGCCAGTTGATAATATTGGCGGGTGACATCATCGGGCAAGTAGTTGGTTAGCACATGTCCACCTGAGATAAGAACCTGGTTTCTTAAGGCCACATACAGAGGTTTAGCCGATTCGGCTACGGTCAGTCTGACTACTTCTTTCGGCTTTAATCCAGCCCCGGAGTTCAGGGCAAAGTTAACCAATACCCGGGCATACCGTTGCAAAATGAGCTCGGATGGAGTGTAATGGGACACAGGAGGTGATTATACACATGAGTTTACCTTTTATTATAGGTTTAGCGGCGATAGCAGTCATCGTATATTTAGTATCCGAATACAATTTCTTCGTTTCCGCCCGGACCCGGATTCAGGCCTCAATTCAGGAAATCGGCAATCAACTCAAGCGGCAGGCGGAATTGATTCCCAACCTGGAGAGCGCGGCCAAAGGATATTTGGCTCACGAAAAAGGGATTATGCAGCTTATTGCAGATGCCCGCAAACTGGTAGCCAGTGGCAAGGATGCTTCAGCTAAAATTGCTGAGTTTTTGCCCAAACTGCAGGTAGTTGTCGAAAGTAACCCCGAACTTAAAGGAGCCGAAGTAGTTACCCGGTTAATGGATGAGTTACGGGATACGTCCGACAAAGTAATGTATGCCAGAAGAACTCTGATTGATCTGACTGCTGACTACAACGTCAAGCGGGTGACTTTTCCCACGAGCATAGTAGCCAACCTGTTTGGCTTTCAGGCTGAAAAGGGTTTAGACACTCCCACCAGTGGGGCTCACTTGCAAGTATCTGAGGAAGACGTAAAATCCCCCAAGGTGTCCCTGTAGTCATATGTTAAACGTCTACGAGTCGGTTGATGCCAACCGGCGTAAAAGTTGGTTGGTAATACTTAGTTTTGTGGTATTTGTGTTTGCTGCCGCCTATATGATTGCCCGAGGCTTGGCAGCCTACTATGGATACGCTTCTTCAGGCCTGGAATTTAGCGGCTTGGCCCTGATAATTGCCGGGGTGGGATCGTTTGTATCCTACTACTTCAGCGACAAAGTTATTTTAAGTCTCTCCGGAGCCAGACCTGCTGATAAGAGGCGGGACTTTGTGTTTTACAGCGTGGCGGAAAACTTAAGCATGGCCGCTCAATTGCCGCTGCCTAAGTTATATGTGATTGAAGATACAGCCATGAATGCGTTTGCTACAGGGAGAGATCCTCAGCACGCAGTTTTGGTGGCCACATCTGGGCTGTTGGCTAAACTTAACCGTACAGAGTTAGAAGGGGTAGTCGGCCATGAACTGGCCCATGTAGGCAATTACGACACCCGCCTGATGTCAATAGTAGTCGTGCTGGTGGGAGTAGTGACGCTATTGGGAGATTGGTTATTGCGGGCCAGCTGGTTCGGCGGCCGCAGGCGGGATCGGGATGATCAGGGAGCCGGTTCAGTGTTTCTCCTTCTGGGTTTTGTATTTGCTCTACTTTCTCCTTTGGTAGCCCAATTAATCCAGTTGGCCATTTCCCGTAGACGTGAGTTTTTAGCCGACGCCTCCAGTGTCAAATTAACCCGCCAGCCTTCAGGACTGGTTTCGGCCTTAAAGAAGATGGGCAGCGATAAGGAACCTTTAGAAGCCGCTAATAAAGCTACGGCCCATCTATATATAGTCAATCCTTTGAAAAACCGTCACGACGCCATCGGCTGGTTTGCCGGTCTATTTAATACCCATCCGCCCTTAAGTGAACGGATATCTGTACTTGAAAAAATGATGTAGTTTAGGTATAAACAGCCTGTGGATGACGTAAATGCTCAAGGATTTTCTGTAGAAACCCGACCTGGTAATTGCCGCGTTAAGGCTTCGCTAAAGATTACCAACGAGGCAGCTAGGGAGTTTGGAGGGGGCTCCATTAAACTTTTTGCTGCTGCTTGGTGCGGAGTACTTAACCAGGAGGTCACCTATGGAAAACATTTTGGTTGCACCCACATGGTTTGTCAAAATTATCTCTCCCAGAGTGATTTAGCTGCAGCAGCAGCAAAACTAAAGACCTAAAGTATGGGCCGGGCTATTCTAGTTGAGGGGGAAGAACCAGTTTTTCTAGAAGACTGGCAAATGCGCATTTATACCCAACTTTGGACAGAGCCGAAAGGAGTCCCTTTGCTAATTCCTGACGAAGTGGCGGCTGATTATAATAATTTAGAATCGGGCAAAAAATGGGCTGGCCTGGCTGTATCTGGATTTTTGTTTGGCCAATATAACAAACCGCCTGAGCAAAGAGTGAATAAAAGGATTTTGGATGCACTATGGCAAGCCGTGTGGATATAGTTTGATATAATCAAAGCATGTCCAAAGACGTGCAAAATGAGCTCGAGTTAAGCATTAGCCGAACTTTAGGGAAACTTCCGGCGGATCCTGATTTCCTAAACTTAGGCATTGCCTTAGGGTCATTGGGTATTATTAGCCGCAGAGTCCAGGCCAACTTGTTAATGGATCTGCACCAGCCAGGCTGGGGACTGACTGAGATAGAGGCTATTGCTCTTCAGGATAAAATTGAGGCTGCTGCTAAAGAAATTACTGCTTCAGTTTAATTTCTGCAAGTCTGTTTTTGAGAGCAAGTGCTCCGAGAGCAAGTGGTGTTGAATTAAAACTAAGCACGTCACCCAGATCTCCTTTGCATATTTGAAGTGGATCTGCACACTTAACCGCGTCAACAGGAGCGAACATATCGATGAGTTCGAGGACAGTGTAAGCTCCTCCCACTACTAGACCTATTAGCATCATACCGCTTACCACTTGCATTTCACTTTTTTCTCTTTCCATTGTGGTAGAGGCTAGTGCTATTCCCAATCCTGTCGAGACGGCTGCTGCTAAAGGAACAAATAAATCGCCTCCGTGGTCTTTGGCAAAACCGGCAATTCCAGATCCTAGAGTCTTGACTAGCCACAGGTAGTTAGGAATATTGCTTTGAACCTGATATTCGCACAGGTAAGCCCCCAGCAGGAACAAAGTATTCATGCCAATGAGCAATGCCCATTCGGATTTAGATAAGCCAAGCTGCTTTTCCATGTCTTATAGTATTATAGCAGAACAGCCATATTTGAGAAAGTGGTAAACTTGGGTCATGGATATTAAGCACGTGGCGAGCTTAGCCAACTTACCCTTAACAGCAGCTGAAGAGCAAACCTATTCCCCACAATTGGACCAGGTTTTAGACTACGTCCAGCAGTTACAACAAACAGATACAGCCAAAGTAGGAGAGACCAACCAGGTTACCGGAACCAAAAACATCACTCGGTCAGACGATGTGGCAGCTTGCCCCCCCTTAGTTACGGGATTTATTAAAGTACCGGCTATTTTCGGCGATGAATAAATCCTGGACCGATATTGCCTCACTCGTTGAGGGCTATAAAACTGGTAAATTGTCCCCCACCACAGTTGTGGAGTATTACCTGGAGCGGATTCATAAACTTAATCCCGAACTTAACGCATATTTGACAGTTACTGAGGATTTAGCCAAGCAACAGGCCAAAGAACTGGAAAAAAAGTTGGCTGAAATTGACTCATTCCCGTTGTTTGGCGTACCAGTAGCTTTTAAGGACCTATATCAAACCCAAGGAATCAAAACTACCGCCGGTTCTAAAGTCTTGGAAAACTACATTGGCCAGTACAACGCCACGGCAGTGCAGAGATATATAGACGCCGGAGCCATAGTGTTAGGTAAACTCAATTGCGATGCCTGGGCCCATGGTTCCAGCGGAGAAAACTCGGACTTCGGGCCGACCAAAAATCCCTGGAATACTCAGTACGTCCCCGGTGGATCAAGTTCCGGCTCGGCCGCAGCCGTAGCCGCAGACTTATGCTTAGTAGCCGCAGGTACCGATACCGGAGGCTCGATTAGATGTCCGGCCAGCTTCTGTTCGGTAGTGGGTCTGAAACCCACCTACGGCCGGGTTAGCCGTTACGGAATTATTGCCATGGCTTCGTCTTTAGATTCCATCGGCCACATTACCGGTTCTGTGGCAGATTCCGCCCGGGTGCTGGCGGTTACTGCCGGGGTAGACCCGAAAGATGCCACCACTTCCACTCAACCAGTACCTGATTACCCCGCCTCTTTAGCAACCAGCCTTAAGGGGGTCAGAATCGGCATTCCCAAGGAATATCTGCGTCTGGGTTCAACTATGACTGAGGGCATGGATAAAGAAGTAGAACAACTAACTGATGCAGCAATTGACCAGCTGCAGAAGCTAGGAGCGATTGTCAGTCAGGTTTCTTTGCCCCACACTCCGCAATCGTTAGCTTGCTACTATATTATCCAGCCGGCTGAAGTCAGTTCCAATTTGGCTCGCTACGACGGCATCAGATATGGCCACGACCGGTCGGCTTTTGGCCCGGAAGCCAAACGGCGGATTATGCTGGGCACCTACACTTTGTCGGCCGGGTATTACGATGCCTACTATAAAACAGCCCAGAAGGTGCGCACTCTCGTGGTAGAAGACTTTGATAAGGCCTTTGAACGGGTGGATCTGATTGTGGCTCCGGTCATGCCGCACTTACCCTTTAAAATAGGGGAAAAAGTTGCCGACCCCATGTCTTTGTACTTAGAGGACATCCTGACTGTACCGGTGAATCTGGCCGGACTTCCGGCCATTTCTTTGCCCTGCGGATTTTCCCAAACCAAGTTACCCGTCGGGTTTCAACTGATTGGTCCTAAGTTTAGCGAGCAGAAGTTATTTGCCGCGGCCCAGGCATATGAGCTGGCCACCCCATTCCATGAACAGCACCCATCCCTTTAGAAATTTAATTTCCCAGACCCACTTTGTGAAGTTGTGGATCTCTCAGCTATTGTCCCAGCTGACCATCCAGCTGGTGAACTTTTTGATTCTAACCCAGGTTTTTGAAGTGACTAAGTCGTCAGTAGCCGTGTCCTTGCTGTGGCTGGCCTACTCCCTGCCGGCTTTGTTTTTTGCCCCCATCAGCGGGGCAGTGGTCGACCGCTTTTCGAGACGTAAAACCATGATTGTGACTAACCTGTTACAGGGCGGAGTGGTGTTTCTGTATGTATTTGTGCACACCCGGCTGTACTTACTATATGTACTAGTGTTTGCCTATTCGCTGTTAGATCAGCTGTATTTACCCAGCCAGCAGGCCAGTTTACCTTCAGTAGTGAATAAGAAACTGTTGCCCTCCGCCAACGGCTTATTCATGCTTACTCAGCAGGCCACGTTTCTCATCGGATTTGGTCTGGGAGGGGCTTTCCTGGCCACTTTAGGCCGGACCAGAACGGTGATACTGGGCTCAATATTTTTGGTTATTGCTGCAGTTTCAGTGTATTTACTGCCTAAAGATCTGGCCAAATACAAAGTGGTCTCGCACAAATTAACTACATATCTGGACGATTTCAAACTCGGCTTTGCCTTCATCAAAGAACACCGGCCGGTGTTGTACCCCTTGCTGTTGATTGCTTTTGCCCAAATGACGATTACCATTATGGCCATTATTCTGCCGGCCTACACCAGAAACGTATTAGGGTTGTCTCTGGGCCTGGCCAGTGTGGTCTTAGTTATTCCCGGGGCTATCGGCGCAATTATTGTCACGGCTATATTACCTAAATATGCCAAAACAATCCGCAAAAAGAATTTCATTGAGATGGGAGTATTAGTGGCCGCAGTTTCCATGGGTATTCTGTCAGTGTTGGGCTACTTTGGCGAACTGCGCTGGATTGTGGCCATTGCCGTGGCCATCGGTATGGGGGTAGCCATTGCCAGTGTGACTGTGCCGGCGCAAACTCTGGTCCAGGAACACACACCCACCTGGTTTCGGGGCCGGGTATACAGCTCTTTAAACTTTCTGCTGATTGTCGGGACGGCCGTCCCTTTGGTGTTGGCGGCTACTCTGGCTGACATTTTCGGAGTAGCTAAACTTATCGCCACCCTGGCAGTATTACTGGCTGTCTTT
>JAUSIY010000007.1 GCA_030647735.1 bacterium | reverse complement strand
GCATCTGGTAATGACCTTGCAAATACTGGGCTGTTACATTAAATGGTACAAATGCCTGATAATCAACGTAATACTGAGAGTAATCTTTAAATTCTGTTTCGGGTGTAGCGGTGCTGATGCAGGCTATTATTGTATCCTGGTTAGTCTTTATTTCTGATATATCTTTAGCTTGTAGACTAAGTTGATCATTAGCAAAGCCGTTAACTGTACCAATGATCTGATACCTTTCCTGGGCTGAAATTCCGCCTGTCCAGCTAACCAAATCTGCTTCAGAGTAAAGTTCTGGTTTGGGTAAAATGGACGGATCAACGGTTGTTTTAGCCAGAATATCCTCTACTCTCTGCGTTTCGGATTTGAAGGGGATTAGATTTGAAATCTGATTAGAAATACTCGTTTGGGGTCTGATCAGCAGTATAGACTCGAGATCGTCTGGTTGAACGACAACGGCACTTTGCTTTTGAGGTTTAAAGAGCAGCATATACCCGCTTAGACCGGCTACTGCTACAACCAAAACAATGGCTGACCAAATTAGGTATCGTTTCACTAAGTTATTGTAGACAGATCATTCTAAACTAGTCAAGAGATGCTCTGTTAGTTAAATTCCTCCACTTGGATTTCATTTGAGCCAGGAAACGATCAAATAAGATCCGTTTGGCCCTTCCACTATTTGGCCTCGGGCAGAGACCTGCTGGTCGAGATACTTGGCAGCTGTTCCTACCCCCAGTTGGCTGATATCAACGAATGTGGTTTGGGTAGAATCCTGGATAGTTAAACCTGTGGGGATCCCTCCGGAACTGAGAGTAAGAATACCTGAAACGGCTATTTCCGTTTGATCGGTAATCGGTTCTGAAGCTGATAAAGGCCACCATGGTTGTACAATAGCGTACGACACTCCTACCCAACCGGCGATAAATCCGAAAACTGCAGTAATTACAATAATCATCCAATGCTTCATTAGTCTAAGAAAAATTATCAACTAATTTAGATCTGTTGACAAGTGGAGGGGTTGTTTTAGGGATTTGCCTCAGTAAAGATAGTGGATTGACGCAGAAGCGATGCCGGTAGGGACAGTAAAATATCAGGTCGGGAGACAAACATTTCGCTGGGCCAGGTTGCGGGCGGAGTAGTCCCCCGCTGCAGGTTGAAGCCTCCCAGACCGATAACAGAGCCTCCCCATCTGAGCATCTTTCCTCCGGGCTCAGCGCCAGTACTGACGGTTCCCTGGGCTAGATATACTCCCTGAAAGTCTGCCTGCCGGGGAGTGGGATCACCTACTACGCCTACGCTGGAGTCAACTGAGATATTCCCGCCAGCCAAGAGCACAAACAACCCTCCACCAGAAAATCTAATTGTACTGGAAAGATTAACGTCCCCATCAACCAGAAGAACTACTTTTTGCCCCCCGAGATTAATTGATCCTCCGGGGTTAGATATAGTCAGATTCCCTCCAGTTTTGTACAAATACGCCACCCCATCGCTGGATTGGGGAGCTGAAGATATATCGCCTTGAGATAAAGAGGATCCGGCAACAGATGTCGGAGTGACTACGTCTAGAACCCGTCTTTTCAGGGCCGCATAACCGGAATTAGTTAGCAGGCGATTAGATACAGAAGAGTTAGCCAGCCAACCTGTTGAAGAAACGTTACCAGATGTGCCGGGAGTAATTCCGCTCACACTTCCTCCGTGGGCGGCTACTCCTGGTGCATCAAGAATGAATTTGTTGCTCCCAGGAATACTTGATCCCAAGCTGCCTTTTGCCGCTGCGTTTCCGCCCTGCACTTGCCACCAGTTAGGCAGCGATACGGTTACGGTAGCGTTACCGGTACAAATAGGAACCCCGGCTTTGAGCGCAAAAATAGTAATGTTAGCGGTACCGATTCCGGCTCCTGTTGCTGTTGTTGTAAAAGGGCTGCTGACTGTTGCCGGGTTAACGGTGACATTACTGGAATTTGAGACGAAACTTACTTGGTCAGGGGTGTCGCCTGTGACTGTGGCGGTAAGATTAGTGGTCGCTCCATAGCTGAGAGTGGAGCTGACCGGAAGGACAGAGACAGTACAGGTAGAGGCTACTGTGAAAGACCAGCGAACGGAACTGGTACTTTGACCATTGTTGTTTACGGCAAAGACCCTGAAATACATTGGTTGCCCCAGGGGAATTAGATTGCTGGGCACAGTATATGAAGAAATTCCTCTGTTGACGTCGCCTCCTGTGCGAGGATCCCTAGCGCTAGAATTAACGTACTGACGATTCTCCCGAGGATTGGGAACTAATTGTAAATTATTCTTGTCTGTACCCATGAAGAGTTCAAAATGTCCACTGAAGTCAGTTCTTCCAGGATTTGAAGCGCATGCCTTACAGCTTCTGTGGCCAAAGTAAAAATTATCATAAACCATTCTTGTGCATTGAGGACGGCAATCGTCATATATGCCCGGCCCGTTTGTCCACCAGGAAAGAGTAACGTTTCCAAAGGGAACCACTGTATTTAAATTGGGTATCTGTCCCCAAGAGTTGCACTGGCCTCGATTATTGGTACCAGTACACTGGATTCCGTCCGCAGATGTACTGTTGGCTTTTCCGGGAATTCTTAACCAAGGGGCATCTGGCGGATTAGGAGGGAAACAGTCGTTTCCACAGCAACCAGTTGTTTGAGTGCAGCCACTTCCACCGCCAGCACAACCACATCCGGTAAATCCACAAGCTCCTTGGCAGCCTGGGTCAATCCCAGGTCCAGGAGGAGGGGGAACATAAGGAGGAGGGGGTGGAGGTGTCTCACCAGGAGCACAAGGTGGACTACAGCACGCATTACTACCAGGGGGTGGCCAGCTGCATTGAGAGTAGCTCTGACAACTGCCGTTCAGGAAAAGATTACAACAATAAGCTATACCATTAGGGCTAATAGTACCACATTGGCCACAGCCAAAGACAGGACACAAATTTGCTGATACCTTTGACCCGATGGTAAAACTGGCGATTAATACAAATACTAAAGCAATTAATGTATTTAAGAAAGTCAGTAAATACGGTTTCACTAAATCCATTGTATGCAGGTACAACTTAAAGTGTCAATAATAAGGAAGTCTTACAAGTTTGTTTTGCAAAACTGTGCATGGGTTACTTCTTCTCCTTGCGAGTTGAAAAATATCACTAGTGTACCCGCTCCTCGGTTTTGTGTTCTCCTGGCATGGGTCATGTCTATAACTGATGTAGAAACAATCTCATCAACTTTAGTTCTGGGTCCATTGGATAAGATTTCCCCAGTGCGACTAACCGCATACCATTCACTGCATTTTGTCTGAACTTCAGTTGAGGGAAACACTGATGCGGATAGGCGCTCTCCGCTTGCTGCAATTACTATTCCTAATGCGACAAAAACTCTGAAAAAACTGCTTTCCCTACTCCTTCTTCTTTCCATGCTTCAATTATATCAAACTGAGGCTAAATTATTCTTCAAAATTCGGTAAAATTCTCGATCGATTGGTTCAACCACGGCTCTATTTAGTGGTTTTCCGCCAATTAGAACTCCCAATACTTCTCCGCCCTCGCCCATAATTGGTGCACCGCTGTCTCCTTCTGTTTCAGTAAGCCAACCTTCCAGATCATTACTGCTAAAAATGGGAATAAAGCCTTTGGTTAATTTAATGGAACCACTATGGAAACCAGATGTTTCGTAAGTAGGAACAGCAAAACCTAAAAAATATCCCTTAACAGGAAGAGGTGGTGTTTGTTCGGTAATGGGAAGAGTCTCTAGAGCTTCAAACGGTGATGGGTGGGAAACATAGATAAGAGCTAAGTCTCTGTCACTTTCTTGAGATAAGGAAACCTTTATTTTATCTGGCAAGATCTCTATATCTTCTGATTCCTGATGTGGTTGATCAAAATGGATCGATTTAAGTAAAGGAGAAATTCCTTGAGCTACATGCCTCGCTGTTAGAAATATAGTTCCTTCTGGTAACTTTTCTACGGCTATACATGACCCCATATAAACTTTTAATCTGGTTTCATCATCCGGTTTTCTAATGTATATCTGGATTCGGTAAGAGTTATTTTTTAACTGTTCCGGAAGTGAATTTAATTCACGTAACCTGACTTCTGGATCTTGTAAAGCAATTGCTGTAGCAGCCACCTGGTGTTCAGTATTTTCAAAACCAGATTTAATTAACCAGTCTCCGGCAATTCCAAAGGCTGCTCCCCCCAGTATGCCAACAGCAAGAATTGCTGAATCTCTCAAAAACTTTCTCTTACTCGGATCATGTACTTCCTCGTCTGAATCAGGCATCAGGCAAATCTTAATAAATATCCTGCAACACCAACCACAACGATGACCAATACAACTGCTAACCAAATATGATAACGCTTCACAAAAGTATTGTAGGCAGATTTAATTAGTAACATCAAGCAAGGATAATTTTTTATTCCACTACGAATCCATAGCTACCAGAAAGACAGCCTTCGTCTTCCCCCGAATCCGTGGGAATCTCAGGGCAACCGGAAAATCTGATCGAATATACCCCGGCTGAAGCGGTTGCCGGTAAAGGGAAAACATAGGAGTTGTTTCTGATAGTAAGCAGGTCGTCGTCAGGGAGCGTCATTTCCAGATTGTTAATTTCTACCCTGACGGTGCCAGCCTTAGGGGGAAAAGGAAAACTAACAGCAACTTCTGTAGGAGCTGATTTCAACCTGGCTGAGGCGGTGGGAGAAAGAGTTATCCCCGATGGAATAATTGCAGGTTTAGATTTGGAAGTTCCTGTTTCCTGCTGAATCTTGGCTGCTTCAGACTCGTAGGTCAGATTTTTTGAATTCTGATTACTCCAGTTAAGTTTGGCCATAAACCAACTCGCAGCTAGGCCTATAACTACTGCAACTATAAAAATGGCTATATACTTAAACCTCATTTTAACCACGATACCAGTAGATAATCCCCGATGTCACTGTGAATCATTTGACCGCGAGCAGACACTTGTTCATCTAGATAAGCGGTAGCTGTTCCCAAAGACATCCGACTGAGATCAATAAAAGTAGTTTGACCAGGATTCTGAATAATTAAGCCCGTAGGAAATCCGGCCGGGTTAGTGGCCAGAACTCCAGTGACAATCACTTCGGGTTCACCTGACAGGGATAGCGGCCACCAGGGTTGGACTATACCGTAAGTTATGCCCAACCAGCCCACCACTAAACCTAAAACACTAACAACTGCGGCGGTAATCAAAGGTTTCATTAAAGTAGATAATAAAATTGTGCACCATTTTAGTGACGTTGACAAGTGGGGTAAATTATTTGCATAATGAATTTATGCGCAAAGGCCAAGCTTTGGTAGTAGTTCTTTTAGCCCTGGCAATTGCCATGACGGTGGGTCTGGCGATTGTTACCCGTAACGTCACTGAAGTAGGTATCTCCACTACCCAGGAAGAATCAGCCCGGGCATTATCAGCTGCCGAATCCGGTATTGAAGCAGCTTTAGGCGGAGTTGTAGTCGGCGGAGTAGGATCAGGTAATGTAGGTAGTCAGGGAGCTACATATGACGTTAAGACGGTGGATGTGGGTGGTGGGCGGTATGTGACTTTCCCGGAGGGATTAATGGCCGGAGAAAGTACTACTCTGTTTTTAACCGACTACAACAAGGACGGGACTCTGAAACTACCCTTAAGCGGCACTTTTGCTGGCCGACTGGATATCTGCTGGGGAGATCCTAATTTAAGCGGAGAAACTCCGGGTATAGAGGCTGAATTGTATTATTACAACAGCGCCTATGTAATAAAGCGGCTGGCTTTTGACCCCAGTGGCCGGGGTGGTTTCAGTTCAGCCGGAGTAAGTGCTCCTGGAGGTAGTGATAACTGCCCGGGTGACCGGCCTTACAAATACAAAGTCAGTTTTGATCCCCTGGCCACTTCTTTTGGTCTGGCGGCGGGTGACAAACCGGTCTTTATGAGATTGCGGACTTGGTACAACCCCAACGAGTCTCACTACCTAGCAGCCGGAGCCAACAGCGGCAACATTTTGCCGGTTCAGGGAGTTTTAGTAGAGGCCACCGGGAAAGCCGGAGAAACGGCCCGCAAAGTCCAGGCATTCAGAAGGTATCCGGATATGGCGGATCTAATTGACTTTACGGTCTTCTCGGGCGGAGATCTGCTGAAATAACTTAGGAAAAATAATGACTACTTGGATGGCTTTACAAACCCCAAGTGGGAATAGTCATTTAAGTACCATAGCTTCCATTGTTTAAGTTCTTCCCGGTATATGAGTAGTGAAATTCCGGTTACTTCAATAGCGGTTGATCCGGAAAACTGCCTGTAGTAGTCTTTGTCCCAGTTTTCATTAAAAAGACAAGTTGAAATGAAGAGTCTGATAAACGTCTCGTGAGAAAAAATTAGAATATTTTTATGGGAGTAGGTTTTTAATATATGCTCCTTAAACTTTTGGGTGCGCTGGCAGACTTCATTAAAAGATTCTTCCTCAAGATCCCACTTCCAATTCCAATCATTGCGGTTTAGTCGGCCAATTTTAGAATAATCTTCGGAAATTTTGTCAGTTCGGATTAGACCGTAAATTTTGGACGACTGATGCCGCTCCTCTATTCCCTTGAATGCTTCAACTTGCGTATTTATGTTTTTGGCTACGAATTCTGCTGTTTCTGCTGCTCTCTTCCAATTGCTACTTAGAATTTTATCAATGACTCTAAATCTGGGTAATTTTCCCAGTACTTCTGCTTGTCTTCTTCCCTTTTCACTCAAAGGTGTATCTGGGGCTTGCCATTTTTCCGTAAATTCTTCTCCCTCCGCATGTCTAACCAGAAAAATTTTCATAAACAATTATGAATTTACCATATATGATGGGTGTTGTGGTTTAGCTATTTTTTGGTAATAATGGAAGAGTATGAGTAGCCTGCCCCAAATTGGCTTAGATATTGGTTCAGCTTCTATTAAGATTGCAGAACTGGTTCCTACTGGCAAAGACAAGTGGAGATTGTTAACGGCAGCTTCCTCCCCCACCGCAGCGGCTTCATCCTTAGATAAAATTAACCCGGCCGTGATGAGCCAGACCATTGCCAAAATCGTCAAAGAAGCCGGGATCCACGGCAAACGGGTGGTGGCTTCTCTGCCGGAAGACAAAGTCTCCACCCACCTCTTAGATATGCCCATTCTGGCCGACGCTGAGGTAGCCCAGGCCCTGCAGTGGCAGGTTGAGCAATACATTCCCATTCCCCTAGATCAGGCTGTCTGGAGTCACCAGGTGGTCAAAAAAGACGATGTTTCTGGCCAAATGGAGGTACTTATTGTGGCTGCCCCCAAAACTTTAGTTACCCAGTACCAGCAAATTATTGAATCCGCCGGTTTGGAAGCCGTCGCATTTGAAACCGAACTGACCGCCACTGCCCGGGCTACTGTAGCAGCCAATTCTCCCTTAACGGCTTTGGTGGATATTGGGGCGACCAGCACTGATATCGGAGTGGTGCGGGGAGGCCAGTTATTGCTGTCCCGCAGCGTGCCTACGGCCGGAGAGGCCTTTACCCGCTCTATCGAGACCACTTTGGGGTTAGAAAAAGGCCAGGCGGAAAGTTATAAAAATACTTACGGCTTCTCCTCTGCCCAACTGGCCGGTAAACTGCTGGAGGCCATGAAACCGGTATTGGCCATTATTACGGCTGAGATCAAAAAAACGGTGGACTTTTATGCCAGTAAACATGCTGGGGAAGCGGTCAAAAGTGTGGTGTTAGTAGGCGGAGTAGCGGCTTTACCGGATATTGTGACTGTGCTGTCTGCCAATCTGGGTCTGGAAGTAGCTGTCGGCAATCCGCTAGCCCGAGTGGAATTGGATTCAGCCCAAGCTCAGGCTTTGAAGGGCCACGAGCCATTTTATGCCGTAGCTCTGGGTTTGGCGCAAAGAAATGATTAATCTACTGCCTACTGCTGTAGCTGCTGATTCGGGCCTGGTTAAAATTAAGAAGTGGGTTCAGATTGGAACCACTTTGGTGTTGGTAGGCTACTTGTTGGTGTTGGCGGCCCTGGCGGGGGGAAATTGGTATTTAGCCAACCGGGAACAGACAATCAGTGGGGAGATGACTCAACTCACCGGTCAGGTAAGCCAACTAGCTGAGATGGAGGCTATTCTGCGCCAGCAGCAGGACCGGATTAAGCTGGTTAATCAGAGTCTGGCCGCCCGGGTGAAACTGGCCGATGTGGCTGATAAACTGACCGGAGCAAATGTGGTGGGTTGGGAATCTTTGCCAACCGGTAAACAGGTGGTCACTGCCCAAAGTTCGGATTCAGCCAGTTTGGAAATCTATGCTGACAGTTTGAAAAATAATTTCGGCACGGTGACCGTAAACAAATTAGCCCGGGATAAATCTGGCCAATGGCAGATTGAGGTAGCGCTGGTGGGAGGTAGAAAATGATTAAAAAGTGGCACTGGCTGTTATATCCCCTGGGGGTAGGAGTGGTAGTTTTGACCAGCATTAATATTCTGTTTGGTTCATCCGGTCTGTGGGAGAAAATTTCCGGCAGCCGGGAAAGATTAGCTAAACAGGAAGCCCAAACAGCTAAGTTGCGGGCTAAGTTAACGGTTCTCCAAGGAGCTAACCGCCAGGTGGAGTCAGACAACTTGACCTATCTCTTATCAGTTCTGCCGGCCCGGAAGAACCTGCCCACCCTGCTGGCTGAAGTGGAGCAAGCCTCCTCAGTTTCGGGAGCTATTTTTGAAGGTTTTAAAGGCCGGGTGAGTGAAGTGGCGGCCAGTGAATCGGCCACTGCTTCAGCAGGGATAGCTTCTGATGCTTTACAGCTGGAAGTGACCTTAGTAGTTGTGGATTTGTCTCAGTTGCGGGCAGCTCTGGCGTCTTTGGAAAATAGTTTGCCATTGGTAAAGATAAACAAGATTGAATTTGCTGCAGGTAAAGCAATCCTTCTGGTCGAGGGTTTGTGGCATACTTTGGCCAAACTTCCGGCCGGGCCGGATTACCCGGTAGTGGATAGCTCAGCCAGTTTAGCTCAGTTGCGGGCGGCGCTGTCCAGCTTTACTGAATTGCCCAAGCTGGAAATACCTCAAACGGGTGATGTAAATTTCAATCCTTTTGAGCAAGCTCAGCCCGTAATTATTCCCTCTCCTACCCCCGAACTTATACCAACACCGGTTCCGTCCCCTACTCCTGCTACTTCCCCGGAAGAGGCTCCGCCAGCGTCACCGTAGTAAACGGTAGCTGATGAGTGACGCAATAAGTTCGGACCAAGTTTCGGATAGCTGAAATTATAGTGCCTCCTTTGCCGATGACTTTACCCATATCGGCTGTAGCTATAGAAATAGATACGTTGTAAGCGGAAGACTTAACATTTAGCTGATCCGGTTCGGCCAACAGCGGAGTGATAAGAAACTGCAGGAATTCTTGCATAATTTATAGATCCAATAGCTTGCGCACTGAGTCGGTGGGAGTAGCGCCTTTGGCGAGCCAAGATTTAAGTTTAGCCTGGTCTACTTCCAGTTGTTTTCCTTGCGGAACATAAAAACCGATTTGGTCAATCTCCCGGCCGGTAATTTTGGAATTTTCTTCCATAATCACCAGGCGGAATTTAATAGCGTGTTTGGTGCCGACGGGACTGAGTTTTATTTTCACCATAGATGAGGCCTAATTTTATCACTCTTGCCACAGTTTGGCCAGAGCGGCGGTGGCTGCCTCCGCTTCGGCCCGCTGCTTGCTCGTGCCGCTACCGGTGCCCGCCTCTTTATTATCAATGAGTGCGGTTACGGTAAACTGGCGGGCATGGTCCGGACCGATGATAGAAATTGTACGATAAACGGGAGTTCCTAATAAGTGCGACTGGGCTTTTTCCTGCAGCAGCGATTTCGGGTCTTTGATTTGAGTGTGGCTGACCAGTTCTGCATCCGAAAAAATTTCTTCCAGGTAGGTGGTGCAAACTGCCCAACCCTGGTCTACAAATAATCCGCCCAATACCGCCTCAAAAGTATTGGCCAACAGCGACGGGTTTTGCCGGCCGCCCCCCTCTTCTTCTCCCCGGCTAAGCAGTAACTGTTTGTCCAGTCCTAGCTGTTGAGCCTTTTGGGCCAGAGTTGGGGTTTGCACTAAAAGTGACCGGCGAGCAGTCAGTTCCCCTTCGGGGACATTGGGTAACAGGCGAAACAGACGGTCGGAAATAATCACCGATAATACCGAATCGCCTAAAAATTCCAGTCTTTCGTTGGACTCAGTTCCGGGGTGTTCATTGCAGTAGGATCTATGAGTCAGCGCGTGGCGCAACAAGGCCGGATTTTTAAAGTGGTCGGCAACAGGTTTCATTCAACTTCGTCTAGGTCCTCAACTGCATCCAACAAATCACCGATGGTGGTCATATTGGCTACTTTTTCTTCCGGCAAAATAATTGCCAGGGAATCCTGCAACCGGTGCATAAGATCTGCCTGCTGGGAAGGATCTACTCCCAATTCATCAAAAGTAGTCTCATCGGTAATAGCCGAAGTTTCCGAATGCAATTCGTTAGCTAAGAATTCAAGAATGGCTTGTTTCAGTCTCATGACTTTGAATATGGCCTAATACGCCATTAATAAAATTGGGCGAACTGGAACCGCCGTACTGCTTAGCCAGTTCTACTGCCTCATCAATAATAACCTTGTAGGGTTCGCGCTTGTCAATCACCAACTCATACACGGCCAACCGTAAAACAGCTAGATCTACGTGATTAAGCTTGTCTAAAGGCCATTCCGGGGCGGCAGCAGCAATTAACGGATCAATCCGGCCCAACTCGTTCCAGATGTGCTTGACTGCGGCCCGGGGCTTTTTTTGAAAGTCTGCCGCAAATAACTGCTGCACCAGAAGCTCTCTTTTTTTATGTCTGGGGTCTGTGGCTGTTTTCATAAGTGTTTACCTATTAACACATTTTTGTAAATAGGTCGCGGATGCCAATCTGCCCCGCTGCAAGGGCCACCATGAATTTGGTTTATATGGCGACCAACTTTTGTTGCAGGTCCTTGAGGAGTTGCAGTTGATTTGTGGCATATGGGGCATTCATACCCCACAATTATTCTGCAAGTTTCAATACCGGAATTGGCTGGAAGAATTGATTCGATGTTCATACTTTACCTGAGTAAATACTGACTGAAGTTATCCTACCTTTTTACCGTTATAAAAACCACAGTGGGCGCAAGCCCTGTGAGGACGGGTAGGTTGATGACAATTAGAGCACTCAACCAAAGTCGGCAATGTCAGGTGGTGAGCCGCTCGCCCTTTGCCCTGTCTGCGGGTAGAATGGCGGCGTTTTGGTAGTGGAGTCATATTAGTTGGGCTGGACGAGCTCAATTTTACCTGTTGCGACCAGTGAGCGCAAGGTGGGCAGCTTACTTAGCTTGGGAAACAGCTGTTGAGCAGCTGCTTTAGCCTGGGGCAGTAAATCAAAATCAGCATAAGTAGCCACCTTAAATTGCACCGAACCATGCTGGGCGGTGCCGTATAGTTCCCCGGCTCCCCGTAATTTCAGATCCATTTCAGCCAGCTGTTGGCCGGAATGATATTTCTCCATGGCCTGTAATCTGGGTGTGGCACTGTCGGCAAATAACAGACAATATGCTTGCTGGCTGCTGCGGCCGACTCTCCCCCGCAACTGGTGCAGGCCAGCCAAACCAAATCGATCAGCTCCTTCAATAACCATAATATTGGCTCCGGGGATATCCAGACCTACTTCAACGACAGGGGTGGCGACCACCATATCGATTTCTTTTTTCTGGAAAGAGGCAATAACTTTGTCCTTGTCAGCAGCTTTCATTTTGCCGTGCAAGAGTGCCAGTTTAAACTTCCCAAACACTTTTTTAAGTTTCTCAAACTCTACAGTGGCGGCTTTAACGGAGGTCAGGCTGTCACTTTGGTCAATGAAGGGACAAACCCAGAAAGCCTGACTGTGAGTGGTAGCCATCTGCTGGGCAATCCAGGTATATGAGGCCTCGCGTTTAGGCTCTGGCACCACCCAGGTTTTGACGGGTAACCTGCCGATAGGTAAATCAGACAAGGTCGACAAATCTAAGTCCCCATACATAGTCAAAGCCACTGTTCTGGGAATGGGAGTAGCCGTCATAGTCAGGATGTGGGGTGATTTACCTAAAGAAGTGGCTAGAGTCCGTTGGGCAACTCCAAAGCGATGTTGCTCGTCAATAACTACTAGTCCCACTTTAGTTAATTGAAGTGTTTGAGAAAATAGAGCGTGAGTACCCACTAGAATATCCCACTGACTATCCTTAGGTAATTTGCGCGAGCCAGTCACCAATTCTACTTTAATACCTAAAGGAGCAAATAAAGCCGATAGAGTGTGAAAGTGCTGGGTGGCTAGGATTTGAGTCGGAGCCATTACCAGACTGGACCAGCCGTTGAGATGGGCTACATATGTTCCTACTGCGGCTACCACCGTCTTGCCGCTGCCTACGTCCCCCGCCAGGAGTCTGTTCATGGGGATTGGTTTAGACAAATCTGCCAGAATTTCCTTAGTGGATTGGTTTTGTGAACCGGTTAAAGCAAACGGCAGCCGATTAATAAACTCCAGTACTTTTTCCTGATCAATTTGGAACGGATGAGCCAAACGGGTTTTGGCCCACTTTTCCCGACGTAATTTGGCCGCAAGTTCCAACAGTAATAATTCGTCAAAGGCTAACCGATGCCGGGCAGAAGTTACTCCCTCTAAACTTGAAGGGAAATGTGCAGCGTGTAAAGCCTGGGCCCAAGGCTGAAGTTTAGTGCTATTGGAAGGCATGAAATCTGCCTCTAATTGCGGAAGTAAATAATATATTTTAGTGCGCAGCCACTTAGAGGTTAAACCCGCAGTTTCCGGATATATCGGGACTAACCGGCGCAGATGAATAGCTGAGCTTTCGGCTGTAACTAATTCGTATTCCGGAGAAATTAAAGCCGGCCGGCCGGAAAAGAAATCCACTTTGCCGAATAGGGCCACTTCAGTTCCGGGAGTAAACACCCGGGAGAGATACATCTGGTTAAACCAGATGACAGTCAGTGTCCCGGACGCATCGGTAAAAGTGGCCGTTTGCAGTCGTTTACCGTTTTTAGTAAACACGTTCTTGACTGCTGATATGGTACCAATGACTGTGGTGGTTTCTCCTACCCGGGCAGACTTGGCTAAACTTACCTGGCGACGGTCTTCATACCGAAAGGGTAAATGATATAGCAGATCAAAAACAGTATTTACCCCTAACTTAGCTAACTTTCCGGCAGTAATTGTACCCACTCCGCCCAAACTGGTTACGGAGGCCGTTAAATCCATGTCCTCATTCTACCTCTTACCCTTAGGTAACAACTATCTAGGGGGCTAAATTTACTCTTGTTTTAAATAGGTTGCGACTGGTCTAAAGACACCATCGCCACCACTGTTTGTCGTTACTGAATATCCATTCTTAGGAGCAAATCTAGTCATTACAATGTTGCCTTCTGGGTTAGGTTGTCCTTTTAGTAGCTGGTAGTGTGTTCCCATATCAGTTTCCCCTTGCATTAGCTCCACTTTAAATCCATTTAAATCAACAGCGATGGCTTCGAAGGGTACATGTGTCAACTTTTTCTGAACAATAACTGCATATGGATCTTGTTCGGCAACATCCATAAAGTGTTTTAGTTTTTCATCGGTCACTGCTTCCCCTGGCCATACACCATGACCTTCTTCACCGTTTGAAAGCTTGAAATACAGATTGTCCCTGTGTTCTGCTATTAACTTATCTATCTTTTTTGCTTCACCGTCCCACCAAATATACTCACTAGACAGAAAGGCAGTTGGAGGAAATGCGCCTGCATAGTGATTCCACTCTTCTGCTTTAATTCCTGCTTTACTAGAAAGATCGGGCGAAGTAATTACTGCCATAGCGGCTTTATTAGTTAAAAGCTCGGCTGTGAGCGAACCTATTAGTTTTCCGGCCGTAGCCAATTTACATAGCCCCACGATTGCTTCTGGTGTTTGTGTTTCCATGTCTTCAGGTAGAAGATTTCTGTAGGCAGAACTGACTTTATCTACTAAGCCTGCATTGTTAAGTTGTTCGATACACACCAGTTCAAAAGTAGCTTTAGAGCCTACCTTTTTCAGATAAGTATCTGCAATCTGTTTAAACCTTAATTCTCTAGGCCAATATCCGCCTTTATCCCGTGTACCGTAAATTTCTGCGGCGGTTCCTAACCAGGCTAGTACAGGGCTGTTGTTTCCCTGATCGTTCTCACTTGCCTGCAAAAGCATGGTTTTGACTATTAACTCAACGACCGAATCTTCGGAAACCAGGTCTACCCCAATCTCCTGACTACCACTTAGCCTTTTCATCAATGCTTGATGAAACAAGGACAGGTCGTGTAGGTCCGCCGGGGCGTCTAAACAGGCTGCATTCACCTCCAACGCTCCACCGTTAATAATATCTGTTCTGCCAACTTCATATGGATTCTCGCTAATTCCTT
>JAUSIY010000006.1 GCA_030647735.1 bacterium | reverse complement strand
AAAGCACTGTTAATTCTAATGATGTTAAAGTTAGATTAGACACTTCCTCTCCCAACCCGATTAAACAGGTCAGATTTAAAGTTGACGGAGTGACCAAAGAAACTCTGTCTGCGACTCCCTGGGAAGTGACTATCCATATATCCAACGGCCCGCACCGGATTGATGTGGAGGTAGATGATGATCACGGCAACACCGGAAGTAGATTTGTGCTAATCGGAGTGAATACGCCTTGGGATGCCTCTCCTACCCCAACTCCATAATTTTGTCCCGCACGACAGCGACATCTGCTGACGAAAGTTGTTTGGCAGCAGAGTGATATGTGATACGTAAAGTTAGCTTGTCTTCATAAATATCCACCATTTCAATAACCGAAATTAAATGGCTGATTTTTTTAAGCTGTGTTAAGAGCTGATCATAATTGCCCTGGTAACGGATATTTACGTCTTCAATAACCGGAGAGAATTTAGAAATAGGTACATAGGTTTTGTCCGCTTTGGCCTGGGGTAAAACTTCCGTTAAATCTATTTCATATGTCAAACAACTGGGACTAGTGTGCAGATTTACTTCCCGGCCGAAATTAAATTCTACTTTAATGCCCAGTTCCCAGTTAAATACAGCTTCCACAATCCCCTTCAACCTGGGAATATCCAAATTAGTGGTCGTAATAATCAGATGCAGCCTCTCTTGGGGCAAGTCCCCTTTGCGGGGCAGATATATATTGGCAATTTCAAATAAATTAATCTCTTTTACCCGGCCTAAATTTTCGGTGACAGTCAACAGATGGGATGGGACCAGAGACGTACGCAGATAAGCCCACTCAGAGCTGAGGGGGTTTTTTAACTTCAGTCCGCTGTCTTGAACCATTAAGGAATAAGTGTACGTTTCGGTAAAGCCCCAGTGGGACAGAGCCGATTTAATCTGGCTCTCCCAATAAAAGGTTTGATTATGAACGGCTTCTGGCAAAGACCCGGTCATCAAAATAGACGGCAAATTGTGATACCCGTACACCCGGGCCACTTCTTCTACCAGATCTTCTGCTAAAACTACGTCTAGTCTGCGCCGGGGCGGGACGCTCACTTGCAGATTATTTACTCCAAAGCCTAAACTAACCAGGATTTTGGAAATGGCCGCTGCTGATAAATTTATGCCCAGGCGACGGTTGACGAACTGAACATCAAGTTTAATGGGAGCTTCTTTTTTAGGAGGAGTCGCCAAATCTATGGCGACCGGTTCGGGTTTACCCCCGGTTAACTCCTTAAACAGATTAATACCTAAATTAAGCGTCGGGGGAACGTTTTCAGTGGGTAGTCCTTTTTCGAATAACACGGCAGCGGCTGACCGTTGGGCTTGGGACATGGAAGTTTTGCGGATATGCACCGGCTCGTAAGTTTGTACAAACAACAGGACGTTTTGGGTGCGTTCATCTACTGCTGAATTCAATCCCCCCATAATGCCGCACATATCAATTAGTCTCAGGGAACCGTCGGCAATGACTATCTCTCCTCCGCCTAAAGTATGGCTCTTTTTGTCTATGGTAGTCACTTTTTCCCCGGGTTTACTTTCTCTTAGAATCATGGTGTGGTTGGTAATTTTGTCCCAGTCAAAAGTATGCACCGGTTGACCGATTAAGTGCATCAGGTAGTTGCTGATATCCACCACGTTATTTAATCCGCGCATGCCGGCCAATTCCAGTTTTTTCACCAGCCACTGGGGTGAGGGTTTGACGGTGACTCCTTTGATCAACACCGCCGTAAACCGGGGGCATAACTTGGAATCTACCTGGACCTTAAGATAGTCTACTGCTTTGGCCATTTTTACCTCGGGCTTTTCAAGTAAAGGATTTTTGATCAACTTAGCTGGGTGACCGAACTGAGGTAAGACAGCCGCCGCTTCCTGGGCAATTCCGATGACAGACATCAAATCCACCCGGTTAGTGGTAACTTCGATGTCATACACAAAGTCATCCTTTGTCTGGTGCAATCGTTCCACTGAGGCCGAACACAGAGACAGAGCTTCTTGAATTTGCTTGGGAGTAGCTTTAGTTTTGAGGTACTCTCTCAACCAGGAATCAGGAATTAAGATTTGCATAGAATTATCTGCGATTAAAACTGGGTTAAGAATCTAATGTCATTGCTATATAACAGTCTTAAGTCATCAATTTTGATACCCGACTTCATCATATAAGTGCGTTCCACTCCCCAACCGAAAGCAAATCCGGAATATTTGGCAGAGTCGATTTTACCAGCCTTAAGAACGTTGGGATGGACCATGCCGGCTCCACCCAGTTCCAGCCAGCCTTCCTTACACAGTTTGCATCCCCGGCCGTTACAAATATCGCAGGTAACATCCACTTCAAAGGAGGGTTCCGTAAACTGAAAGTGATACGGCCGTAATCTGGATTTGCGCTGGGGGCCAAAGAACTGTTTGACGAAATGATCAATGGTTCCTTTTAAGTGGGTAATATTGATGCCCTCATCAATCACTAGGCCTTCAAACTGGTGAAACATAACGGTGTGAGAGACATCAGACTGCCGACGATAGCATTTGGCAATATTCACCATGCGAATGGGCGGAGTAGCTTTGACTCTTTCCATCTCCCGCACCTGGCCGTTACTGGTATGGGGAGTAAGGACTACCTTACCCAGTTTAGAATGGTCCGGGGCATCCACGAAAAACGTTTCCCACTCATCCCTGGCCGGATGACCTTTGGGCATATTTAAGGATTCGAAAGCGTACCAATCCCAATCTACTTCTGGGTAGCGCACTCGGGTAAAACCTATTCTTTCAAAAATGGAACTGATTTCAGCGATGGCCTTTGTGACAGGGTGTAAATGACCTAAAGGAGGTTTAACTCCGGGTAGAGTGACATCAACTGATGGTAAGGCAGCCCCCCCAGACTCGGCCTGAACTGTCCCTAAGGCATTTGTGATTGCCTGCTTGACGTCGTTAAACAGTTCACCGACGTCAGCTTTTTCATCCGAAGCCAAACTGGGAAATTCTTTGGCAATTTCGGCCAATACCCCTTTTTTGCCTAAGTAATGCACCCGTAACCGGTCTTTTTCTGCCTGATCTGCACCTGCGATAATTAAAGCCAAAGCTTCGTTCTTAATATTTTGCAGCTTGTCTCGCATATAGTTATTCTAACCCAAATGGGCGAAGTCACTCCAACATAACACTCGCCAGGGTCTGCCCGCTTTCTTTTCGCAAATAGTAATGCCGGTGTTAGCCATCTCAAGTACTTCAAAACTGGCCTGGAAAGTATGCGAGTTAAGCTGATCCCCCAACAGTATTAACAACACCACCACTCTTAAAATCCCTCCGTGAGTGACGACTAGGATCTCGTTTTCTGTCCGTGCTTCTAAATAATCAATAATCTCCTGGGCCCGGTTTTTCAGGTCTAAAAAGTTTTCTTCATTGGAGTAATGCCAGTCGTGGTTGTGCCAGTTTTCTAAAATCTGTTCAATGACCTGACCGGCTTTATTCGATTTAATAGACAATCCTTCAATTTCGTTTGGGCGCTTGCGTTCCCGAAACAGAGAAATGACCTCTACAGTTTTGCCGATTTTAGCCCCGATCGTTTTGGCTGTATCCAAAGCCCTCAGATAGTTACTGGAAATAATTGTATCTACCGGAATCTTAGTAAACCTTTCGGCCACTATTTCAGCTTGTTGTTTGCCGTTGGCCGATAAAGGCACGGCCGCGTGCTGGTGCCGTTCAGCTACATTGTATTCACTTTCACCGTGGCGGACAAAATATACTTTCATAATTGTGTTTTATATACAAAAACTCCCCTGTGCGGGGAGTATAGCAAAAATGGCTGACCTCCCCTACTTAGAGACAGTAAAGCCGGCTGATTTAACAATTTGCACAAACACTTCCGGTTGTTTGACGACTAGATCTGCCAGAATCTTGCGGTCCAGTTCGATCTTGGCTTTTTTCAGAGCCGGAATGAATTTGGAATACGAAATGCCCATCCCGTCCAAAGCCGCGTTAATACGCACAATCCATAACTGACGTAAGTCCCGTCTCTTTAACTTGCGGCCGGCGAAAGCGTACTGGCCGGCGTGCATGACGGCTTCATGGGCCACCCGGTACAGCCGGTTCTTGGTCATGCGGTAGCCTTTGGCTCGCTCAAGGAGTTTGTGATGGCGGGCGTGTCTGGGAGAAGTGACTCTCATATTAGGCTAGCCCTAACATTCTTTTGATCTTTAATGCCCGGACGCCTGTAAGAATTGCGGTGCTTTTGTAACGTCTTTTCTGGGATGCTGATTTAGAGGCTCGCAAATGCCGGCCAAAGGACACCCTATGCAGGACTTTGCCCGTTCGGGTTACTCTGAACCTCTTGCTCACTGATTTTCTGGTCTTTTGCTTGGACATGTTTAATTTTTAAGGGCGTAAATGTGGCAATGTAAAACTTACCCATCCATTTGCCGGCCTGCTCAATAGTGGCCACATCTTTGAGCGATTCGGTCACCCGGGCAATCGTTTGGGGACCGAATTCCCTGTGAGTCAGCTGACGGCCTACAAATTTCACGTTGATGCGTAATTTGTGACCTTCTTCCAGAAACTCGCGTCCCTGGCGCAGCCGGTGATCAAAGTCATTCTGAGCCATAAAAGGCGTCAGGCGAACTTCTTTCAGATCCACCTTTTTGGCAGCTGATTTAGCTGCCTGCTCCTTTTTAGCCAGCTGATACATAAGCTTTTTGTAATCGATCAGCTTAGCTACCGGTGGCACAGCTTGAGGGGCGATCTCAACTAGATCGACTCCGGCTTCATGGGCTTGGGAAAGTGCGTTCTCGCGAGTCAAGACCCCGATCTGAGTGCCATCATCACGCAATACCCGCAGTTCTTTTGCCTGTATTTGGTGATTAATGCGATATCCGGGCGTGCTCACTAGACTTCTTAAATTATATCAATTATTGCTCCGAGTAGCAATTTCTTCTCGCAGACGGGAAATAAATGTGGTTGTAGATTGCACCTGAGTCTCTTTTACATGCCGCCTCCGCACAGCCACAGCTGCCGATTCGGCCTCCTTATCCCCCACTACTAAAATATAGGGTACTTTTTCCAGTTCTGCATCTCGAATACGGGCGTTTAGTGGCTCATTTTTAGCATTTAGCTCTACTCGGATATGTTGTTCCCTTAACTGGTCAGCTACAGACTGAGCATATTCCAGATGTTTGTCAGAAATGGGCAAAATAAGTGTCTGAACCGGAGCCAGCCAGGTGGGAAAAGCTCCCCCATACTTCTCGATTAAGAAAGCCACTAATCTTTCAATGGCCCCTATTGAAGAGCGGTGGATGACAATAGCCTGTTCATTCTCTCCCTTTTCATTAATATAAGTCAGGGCGAATCTGCCAGGCATAACAAAATCGTATTGCACAGTAAAAGCAGTGTCTTCTTTACCGTTGGCGTTTTTCATTTGAATGTCTATTTTCGGTCCGTAAAAAGCAGCTTCATTAGCTGCTTCCACGAATTTACTTTCCCTGTTTTGCAGTACGGAGCGCAGGAGCCCTTCTGCTTTGTCCCAGGCCGCATCATCTTTGAAATATTTCTTGCTGTCCTGACGGTCTCCCAGGGACAGGCGGTACCAATAGTCAGCTCCGGAGTTTAATCCTAGTACTCCGGCCATTCTTTCGATTAAATTAAGGACCCGGTCAATTTCGCTTTCTGCCTGATCCGGTCGGCAGATGATATGGGCATCAGCCAGACAGAAGGAGCGCACCCGTTCTAAGCCCATCAGCTCCCCTGATTTTTCAAAGCGGTACAGTTTAGCCAACTCAGCAATTCGCAAGGGCAATTCCCGCCAGCTATGGGGCCGGGACAGATACAGCTCAAAGTGGTGCGGACAGGACATGGGCCGCAGCATAAACTGCTCATCTTCAATTTGAATAGGAGCGTACATGGAGTCTTTGTAGTACGGGTAGTGACCGGATTTTTCGTATAGCTTAAGAGAAGCAATATCTGGAGTATACACATGCTGATAGCCGTCTTTGATTTCCTCATCCACTACCCAGCGCTCAATTTCCCGGCGGATGGCAGCCCCTTTAGGAGTCCACAACGGTAAACCTTTGCCGACTACGTCGGAAAAGGTAAACAGGTCGAGTTCTCGACCGAGCTTTTTATGATCTATGTCATCCATATGTTTATACTAACAAAAAACCACCTCTTTCGTTACTCCCAGGGTTCCAAGTAACTACTAGGTGGCTCAATATAACTTCCGGCTTTGAGGTTGGTAGGCTCATGCAAACGCCAGAAATAGATTAACCGTATTTTAACTTACTTTGTTAGACCCAGTCAAATTCTTGACCAAAACCTGCAGGGCTTTGAGAGTTTCATCACTCAGGTGGTGTTCCAGTCCTTCAATATCGTGTTGCATGGCTACGGGTGAAATTTTTAACAAAGTCAGGAAATCTTGCAGTACTTGGTGTCTCTGGTTAACCTTTCCCCCCACCTTCAAACCTAGCTTAGTCAAAGTAAATCCCCGATATGGTTCCCGTTGGACATATCCGGCTTGTTCAAGCTTTTGAATCATATGGGTGACTGAAGCCGGTTTAATCTCTAATCGTTCGGCCATATCGCTCACTCGGGCATAACCTTTTTCCCTGAATAACTCAAAAATCCGTTCCAGGTAATCTTCGTTGGGTTCGCTTAAGTTTTTCATAAATGGAATTATAAACTAAAGAAAGTTTGCTGAATTAAAAATAAGTTCAAAACGGTAATCAGGGCGGCGACAGACCATGAGGCTATCTTTAACCAAGGCCGGTTAACAAACCGTTTCATTAACTTCTTGTCGCTGGTAAAGTACACCAAAGGAATAACGGCAAAAGGCAGCTGCAGACTGAGAATGACCTGGCTGAAAACCAATAATTTAGCCAGTCCCCCGGACCCATAAAACCACACTACAATAATAGCCGGCACGATAGCCAGCAGTCGGGTTAACAGCCGTCTCTGCCAAGGAGCCAACTTGATGTGCACAAACCCCTCCATAACCACCTGGCCGGCCAAAGTGCCGGTTATCGTAGAATTATGTCCTGAAGCCAACAGGGCTACGGCAAACAACACACTGCCCAGGGAAGTGCCTAGTAAAGGGGTTAATAACTGATGAGCCTGGCCGATCTCGGCCACCTGGTTCAGACCGCTTTTGTAGAAAGTGGCCGCCGCTAAAATCAAAATGGCACAGTTAACAAAAAATGCAAAACTCAAAGCCAGTGTGGAATCAATGGTGGCAAAGAAAATAGCTTCAGCCTTACCTCGGATACTGGACTTAAAACTGCGTGACTGTACCAGAGCTGAATGCAGGTACAAGTTATGTGGCATGACGGTGGCTCCTAAAATACCGATGGCGATATACAGCATTTGAGGATTGGTAAAGAGCTGAGTAGAGGGAATAAAGCCGGTTAACAGCTGAGGCAGATTAGGCTGAGATAAGAATATTTCAATGCCGAAACTGACCGCGATCACCGAAATTAAAGTGATGACCAAAGCTTCCAGATAGCGTAGTCCCCGGTGCTGCAGAAGTAACAGGATTAAGACATCTAAAGAAGTAATCAGTACTCCTATAAATAACGGAATCTTAAATAACAGATTCAAGGCAATAGCTGATCCGATTACTTCTGCCAAATCACAGGCAGTGATAGCTATTTCGGCCATGATCCATAAAAATAGACGTAGCCGTTTGGGGAAACGATGACTAATAGAGGCTAGATCCCGGCCAGTTACAATGCCCAGCTTGAGGGACAAATGCTGGAGCAGCATGGCCAATAGGTTAGAGATCAGAATAACGGCTAGTAAGGAGTAGCCAAACTTTGATCCACCAGCTAAATCAGTGGCCCAATTTCCCGGATCCATGTAACCTACAGCTACCAAATATCCGGGACCGGCAAAGGCTAGTAACTTTCTCCACCAGGAAAAATGACCATGGATGGGAATTGTCCGATGGACTTCTTCCAAACTCTTAGGTAAATTAACCACCAACTTAAGGTACTCCGTCTAAAAGTTTTAGTCAAGTCTAACTATTAACAAAAAAAGTTGAAATTTGAACCATCTCTGTTTGCATGCTAGGTCTACCGGAAGAGTGAAAACTAGCGACTGTGAAATCAACCAAAAAACAACCCACTGAGTTTCCCCAAGTTTTAGACAATAGCGAAATTCGGGTGTGGCAAAAACTCTTATATGGAGAGGGTGGAGCTGGTGGAAGCTGGCTCGAATCAAACTCTGATCGAATTTTAACCGACTTCCGACAATGGTTCAATGATGCAGAAAAAGACGCCAGCAAACTTGCGCTGCAATTGGATTTACTTAATCAGCATTGCGCTTTCACATCCCAAGCATGAGAGCCACTAGATTACCTTTTTGCCATAAACACCTTGCCGACACGGTCTTATTAGCTATTATGATCGCCCACTGTGGGTTTTAAAATGGGATACCTAGTCTACCGTTAAAGCATGAGATATGGGAGCCAAAAAAAGTCCACAAATTGTAAAACTGGGCAGAAGACCTAAATATAACGAGAAGACAGTCGTTAAAATCCTTAGGGGTCTGAGAAATGGTTTGTATAAAGAAGATGCAGCAAGATTAGCAGGTATTAGGCCCGAAACTCTAAGTGTATGGCTAGATAAGTATGACGATTTAACTAAAGAGGTAGAGAGAGCGCAGGCGTTTCATAGAATGAGGCTAGTTAAGCAATTATCTAAACATTCCAAGAAGCAATGGCAGCCAGCAGCTTGGCTCCTAGAACGCATCCACCCACAACAGTACAGCCAGAAGGCAGACTTATTCTTAGAGAGCAACGGAGTGACCATAGCCGTCTTATCAGGAGGCTATCAGCCACTCAAACAGCTAGATAACAAGGGAATTAAAGAAATTCCAGGAGTCCAAGAAGGCGAGGTAGTTAAAGATGAAATGCCTAAATTGCCAAAGGTAGTTTGAGGCCAAAAGACCTTGGAAATCATAAGGCCCAGATGGGACCCAAATAAAGAAAACCGTACCTCTGTTCGTCAACTCTTTAATTTTTATTTTACTTGCTTCTTTCACCAATTCGTAACTTCCCTTTTTCTACACTTTGATCAGTTACTTATATCCAAGATGTTGTACTTAATTAACCATGCCAACGTAATGTTTACTATGAGTTAGGTAGCCATAATTTTATGCTAAAATATAATATTTGGACGGTTGAACCATGGACGAAGAATACAATTTCAGTTGGGTTGGCTATATCGTGGGAAGCATAATTGTTGGAGTAATATTGTTGGGATTATTCGGATTTAACGAATATGAGGGGGAAAACGCAGAGTATTGGTTTAACGCTTGTGACGCAGAAACAGCAAGAGTGGGAGAGCTAGAAACGAAAGTAGGAGAGTACGAAAATAGTCTAGATGAAGCAAACTCACACATAGAGGACGCCAATTACCAAATTAGAAAGGCCAAATCAAACGCAGGAGCAAGTTACTCGGATATGGAATATGCTTTAGATAGCTTACATCAGATCGACACAGTATCTGAGCCTTAATAACAGTAAAAAGCAGTTCTGATCAATTTGTGTGCAATAACTTCTGGCTCCTATAGCAATTACTATATCTCCCCGGCAACCATACCAGCTAAATACACCGGGAATATTGAGTCAAAACAGGTAGTGAAGGGGTGTAGAACGGCTGTTTTTAACTTATTCTACCAACTATAGTATGAAGACCTACCGCTATTGTAGTCTGATGTAGTCTGACCATGAATTTTCGTGTGACCAATTGTAGTCATTATAACTAGGGGTGTACCAACTGCTGGAGTAAGACCTGGGAGTGTAGTAACTTGTGTTGTAACCATAACCGTTTGAGTACGAAGGTCCAGTATAGCTGTAATTGTCATAGGTATAGGCATTCGACCGAGATCTGTAATAACCGTTAACGTAAGTTCCATTACTACGATAATATCCGTTTACATAATAGGCCCCAACTCCTGAAAATATCGGTAAGGTCGTAAAGAAGAGAGCAAAAACAAGAAGAAAACAAACTATAAGCCTTTTCATAACCTCATGCTACTACTCGTTCCTTCGATTGTCAAACAACCCACCGATTCCTCGATGGGCTGTAGTTTCAGAACAAGTTAGTTCTGTGGATTGCAGTCGACATGGGAATTGTTGTAACCAGTTGCGGGGGGGGTTCTGTCCCACTGCTCCATGGTAGCCGGGTGTACCCACCCCAGTTTTACCCGTCAGAATTATAAAATACTAAGCTAATAAAAAGGCAAGAACAAGGATAATGCCACAAATACTCAGGAATATAATCCAAAACTTAACGCTGAACTTATGAGATTTCTCTTTTTTTTCTAATTCCTCTTTAGTTAACGGTGGTTTTTCAACCATTAACGGAATCTTTTTGTATTTTGCAAGCCGCCCGATGGCAATAGTGTAAAAACCATAAGCAAGCCCACCTCCTAAAGCACCGCCGATTATACCGCCCTGAAGTCCTGCAACGAGAATTAAAACTGATATTCCTAAAATAACTTTGGCTCCCAGCCCCAGCTGGGGGTTTAATATTCTAGTGTCCTCCTTCTTCTTCCCGAGTCCAAACATAGCTTAATCATACACCTGTTCGAGACTTGGACTAGTAAAGTATAATCCAAAGCAATGGAGAATAGCACGGCCAAAGGACTAGGCAGTAATGAAATCTACCGGGATATTTACTACCAGCTGAACCAAGCTGGGACATACCTTGAGGACAAGGTTCATTCTCTCCTGCATCAAAGATCAGACACATTCGCTCAGAGAGAGTTTCCATACTCTGTTGTAAATACAACAAATAGGTTAGTAAATACGGTTTTAGAAGGAATTGTAGATATTTACGCAATTGCCCGCACTTTTAATGACGGACCGTTAGTTTGCATGAGCATTGAATGTAAGAAGGTTAATCCCGCCCAGAAGAGATGGGTGTTTGAGCGACGCAAAACGGGAGACGAGGAATATCCCTTCCTCATTTGGGATGTTGACCCCAAAGTGGCGGGTATTAACTATGGCGTTAGAGCCATCTTTCCGTCGCTTGGGTACGGTCATACCGACCAATACGAAAAAGCAATTCAAGGGTTTCCAACAAACTATAAAGGGGGTCTCGATCAGGATCACGGAGATAGAAGAATTTATGACGCATTAAAACAGGCGAATCAACCCTTGTCCGCCTTTGCCGGAGATCCACGGACCTATGTATTTAACCAACTAATGGTTAATGCTCACACCTGTATATTTCTCCCTATTGTTGTAACCACTGCTCCGCTACTGTTATTGGACTACCATTCGGAGGACGTGGATATTCATACTGGAGAAGTTCCAGGTGGAAAAACTAAATTGGTCGAACGGCCTTGGCTACACTACGAGTTTCCTCTCCCCATCAGTTTTCAATTCGACAGTAGCCGAGGGGTAGCGCCCAGAAAAAGGCCATCATTTATTGTCAATGCAAATAGTTTCACCAACTTTGTTGACATGGTCATTGCGGATGTTCCCCGTTATATTTTACCCCTAATAGGATAGCTGGCTTAAAAATTAGGATTAGGTGTACAGTTTCCTCACGAAGGGCAAAATTGACCCGCCTATTGCCTCCTGGGATGATCCGAGGTTAGAGAGGCATTGGTCGCTAGAACCGGCATTCTTAGGAGGAGTGTCTTGTTTCTACTCTTGGTGATCTTGGGCCTGCTCAGATTTGTTGCGTGGCATGAAACTCGTTTACTCCAAACCGTTTTCATGCAAACAACCTCTATATACTTCATCGTATGAGGTAAAGAGAGAAAGGGGATCGCTATTAGCAATCCAAACTCTAGCTTCTTGACCACATTTGATGCGGACGTTAGAAGGACGAAGCTGGAACCAATAAAACAACCCTCCCAGTATCACAGCAACCAATAGCCATTTCTTTATTGCCCCACCCCAAACTGCCGATCGATCGGTCATAGTTCAATCATACACTAACTTATTCCCCTTGCAGGGAGCATGGGGGGAGACTCAGATACCCTAGAACGGCTGTTCTTAGTCTGAATGGGGGTAGTTAGCTCCCGGATCTCGTTGACAATTAAAACACTAAGTGCAAAAATGGCTCTGTAGATGTTGTGAAAGGCTAGACCTTGACGCCGCACGTGTTCAAACGGGCACAAGTCGGGAGACACAGCGTCTATACTTTGAATACCGAGTAGAATATATACTGCTTCTTGTTTTCAATAACTACAACCTTAAATTTCCCGTCAGGGAACAGGACTGCAAATTCGTAGTAGTTACGTGAATTTTTATACCGTCTACTTTGGATCGTGGTGCTCATTTCCAGTATCTTTTTTGCAATAGGTAAGAGCCTAAGCCTCTCCATCCGTTCTACTTTAGTCCTGAATTTAGTGTTCATTAGATGGTCCCAACCCCAGCGGGTGAAAGCAACTGGCCTATCTAGAGCCGGACATTCAACAGAACCCCACGAGTTGTATTTTTTCCAATAATGGTTCGCAGTTTTTTGTAGCCTGCTTCGCCTTTTTCCTTTTGGCATATCCTATCCTTATATCTGTAATTAACGTAAAGTCAAATTTACCAGAGTTGCTATTTAATCCGCAGGAATTCCATGGCAATATCTCGGGGGTAGGAAAGCCACTCGGCTAGGATTCTTTTGTTCTCCTTATCCCACTCTACCTCTTCTTCGTAAACTTTTATCGCCTCTTCAACGTCCTTTTCGTCCATTAGCTTTAGCGGTTTCCCGGTGTAGTCTTGCTCCATCATATGCCTCTTAGATCGCTTCCTTATGTCCGAGAGCTTGGCTAGGTGCAACTTTTCTCTTTTGTTAAGATCAATTAGCCTTTTTACAGTTTCGATGTAGTTTCTGTCGTAGACACGAATATTAAGCAGCCCTTCCCGGGCAACTCTTAACCAGCCTTCTTTTTCCCACCGGTAAAGGGTCCGCTTACTTACACCAAGAATTTTTGCTGCTTCGGCGATAGTAATTAAAGTCACGTGCGTAGTATATGTCACGTTTATAGTAGGTGTCAATACTGTGTACAAATACTTCTGGTCTGGCAGTGGTACTCTTCTTAGATAAGAGTAGAGTGAAATATCTCGTCTGGATTTAGTCGAGAGTTACCTCCTGGGGAGATTGCCTTTTTTGTCTGCACGGAAAACCTAACTCTAGAAGTCGTTTGATTGGAGAAGTCGACTTTGCCCCCAGCATTTCCTATTCCAAGAACACTTATACCACCACCAACCCCGGCTGACTCATTCGCCACAATAGCCACGTCAAAATCAATTACTCCTCGGATTCCAGCAACCGCCGGGGATTCCTCTAGGGCCTGACTCAGATCCTCTATAGTTTTTTTAGTGAAGTCTTTTAGATTCATCTCAACCGTTTTTTCTGATTTAGCTTCCACCGGCAGTATCAGATAGGATATATTTTATCATCTATCTGTTAATAGCCTGGCTGGGTATATATGGTATTCCCATATTGAGTAGCTGAAGATCCATCACTTCCATACAAGGTATTACCATACTGACTGTAAGAAGTACCATCGTTACCATAGATGGTGTTACCGTATTGAGAATATGTACTTCCATCATTACCGTATGTCGTATTACCATACCTGGAATAAGAGGATCCGTCTGATCCATAGATTGTATTGCCGTACTTTGAATATGAACTTCCGTCACTGCCGTATAGGGTGTTTCCATACTGTGAATAACTAATTGACGATCCGCTCTTTGGTAATATGTTAACTGGATTAGGAGTATTAGCAGCATAGCTATTAGTTAATGGTGGCTGAATATTCTCGTCACTTGAATTGTCGTAAATCTGTTGAGGTTGACTAGCTGCTCTTAACTGCTGAGCTTTGAACTCCTCTATTTTCGCTTCATTTAAAGCTAGTACGTCTAGGTGCTGATCCATCCATAGGGCTTGCTCATGAATTTCTTGAGTACTGTTGGACTTTTTTATACCGTGCTTATTCCTCCAGTCCTCAATTTCAGTGGGACTGTCATAAGCATAAACAAAGGTAGCCACGCTTAAAGCTCGTGATGAAGGTGACACGTTTAATAAAACTATGTCTGCCGAATCAAGTTTCCACGAACCATCCTCTTTTATAAGTTTCCAAGTCCCCGAATAATCTTTAGTCTGAACCTGATCGTAAATAGTGTCTGAAGCCTGTAATTTTATAAATACAATGTAATTTGGTAAATCCTGTATACGAGTGTCTTGAACTAATACAGATCTAGTAGTGGTGTAACCTTTAGCAAAACTGTCATAATTCTTAGCACTGTTTTGGAAATTTTTACTTAGTAATCCCCATGCCTGATCAATTCTTTTTGATGAAATATTTACATAATACTGTTTTACAGTATCGGTTAAAACCTGTGGATCGACACTGGGATTTGTACTCGGACTTGGAGATGAAGTAATTGCAGAGGGAGAGATATGTGAATTTTGGTTGCCACTATTATGGTTTGAAAAAACTGAGATTAAAATTAGTGAAACGATTGCGACTATTGCTACAGGTAAGTTCATATTTCCTGCCTTTATAACCCTTCTGCTTTTCTATCCCCTGCCGCTTGGGGAGGAAAAAAGGTGTTGGGGTCGTAAGTGGCTGAACCAGAGGATCTAATAAAGTTGTTTAAAGCTCCTCCCTCGACTTTAATCTCTACACCGAACCTAGTAAACGGTAGACCCTCTGCACGCTTATCTTCTAGCTGGCGCCTGACCGTCTTAGCCGAAGTATCTAGCTTCTC
>JAUSIY010000001.1 GCA_030647735.1 bacterium | reverse complement strand
TTACTCCGCTTTCAGGATTGTCACCGCTACAAAAAGGGGAGATACCTCCACCCCCACCACCCCCAGAACTCCGAGTTGATATGGGAGCAGAAATGACTGGGACGTTAGAGGCGATACAAGAACATGAGCTTGCGTCTCCAGTTGTCATTTTAGGTTCACCGTTATTGCAATCAAATCTGGGTGAGCGCATCGGTCCGCCATCGCAGCATGATTGGCCTATTTGTCCGCAGGACCCAGCCGGTGGAGTAGTCCCTGGCGGTTGTCCTACCGCCAAACAAGTGCTGCTAGTGGTATCGCAGTATTCACTAGAGCTGCATTCGTTAGCTCTTGAGTCCCAACCCAAACCAATTGGAGCAAGGCATTGGTTTTTGTCCGAGTCGTATCTCCAACCTGTCCGTCCATTAAACGGATTAGTACAACAGACTTGTCCGGCGGCGTAAACAGAAGAAGGAAAACTATTAAATAGAATCAGGCCCATAACAGCAAACGTGGCCAGACAAAATTTTTTCATGTCAAATTTAGTTTAGCACCAGATGGTAAAATTTGCCTAATGCCGAAGAAACTTATTGTAGGGATATTAGTTATGGTCCTGGTGGCAGGTGTTTGGACCCAAGCGGTTAAGGCTGACGAATGTGAGAGTCCGGGTAGCTTAACTGACCCGGTCAAGATCGAGCAGTGTATTGGTAAATTCAACAATATTGTAGATGCTATTTCCAAAGCTAATGCTACTAACGCTTCACAGCTGGCGGGGTTGAACAAGCAAATTGCCGGTTTGCAGTCCCAAATAAAGCAACTCGATGTGCAGTTGGGTAAATTATCCCAAGATATATTTGACCGGGAAGTTAAAAAAGGAGTCCAAAATGAACTACTGGCCGCCCGGGTACGCCAGGACTATATTCGCAAACAAGACCAGTCCTTACTGCTATTGATGTTTTCGTCCCAAACCGCAGCTGACTTTTTTAGGGATTTGGCCTACCGGGAAAAACTGGCTCAGGCTGACCAACAATATATCTCATCTATCTCAGGGGAAATAGTAGACTTGAACACCCGCAGTACCCAGCTCAAAGCCCAACAGGCCAGCTTGGGGGCGGTCAAAAAAAAAGTAGACGAACAGGCCGCCTTTTTAGCTGGGGAAGTGGCTAAAGCAGATAAATATGTTTCAGATCTGTCCGGTAAGATTGCTGCCTTAACTGCCCAACAGCAAGCAATTTTAAACGCCAAATCCGGGACGTTCCAAACTACGGTAGGGGATGTGCCCCTGGCTGATGATCCTGCTTCTCGTCCTGATTACAACCCGGGCTTCAGTCCAGCCTTTGCGGCCTTCTCTTTTGGTGCCCCCCATTTTAAGGGCATGAGTCAGTATGGCGCCTTCGGACGGGCTAAAAGCGGCCAATCTGCAGAAGCCATCCTCCAGGCTTACTATGGAGGAGGGGTGGAGATCAAAAAAGACTACGATCCGAGTCGCCAAATCGGGGTAGCCGGAAATGGCCGGATGGACATTGAGACGTATACTAAGCGGATTTACGAGATGCCCAATAGTTGGGGGGACGAAGGGGGAATGGAAGCCTTGAAGGCACAGGCGGTAGCCGCTCGGAGTTATGCTCTGGCCTGGACGCGTGAAGGCACAGGGGGAAATATCTGTACGACCGAAAGCTGCCAGGTGTATAAAAATGCTAATAAAGGAGGGCCGTGGGAAGTGGCAGTCAACGCAACGCGGGGTTGGGTTCTAGTAAAAGATGGAAAAATAGTCAGTGCTTGGTATTCTTCCACTTCCGGCGGATATCAAGAAGCCTATAATGCCCTGGCATATTTACAAAACGGAAGTAATTACACCACTCCTGCCTTCTGGGATACTCCTAGTGGGCGGGGTGGCTGGACTAGCCAAGCCTACGAAAAGGTTGCTGACAGCCCTTGGTTTTACAAAGGCTGGTATAAAGACAGGTCGGGAGATAATTGTGGCCGAAACCACCCCTGGTTAACTAGTGAAGAAATGGCTGACGTTCTTAACGCTTGGGTGGTATTGTTCCAAGGAGGAGGCGATAGTTCTCGGGTCACTCCTCAAGGATCTTGTTGGGGGGGCAATCCGTATAGCCTGAGTGATCTACGGGCCATCGGGGGCTACACTAGTGTTTCGGGGGTGAGCGTCACCTACTCTGATAGCGGGGTGACCGCCAGCGTCACTTTTCAGACCAACAAAGGTAGCACTTCCCCGATCAGCGGGGCTGATTTTAAGAAAGCCTTTAATTTGCGGGCTCCGGGGCGGATATCTTTAAAAAGCGGCTTGTTTAATATCGAGCGCAAGTAATATCGGACGCTGTCCAATACCTCTCGCTGTGCGTGATAAAATCAGTTCATGCCAGATGTCTACATAGCGCATAAAAAGACCCCGCCCAGCCCAGAAAAAAAACCGGCGCCTCCAGTTGCAGATAATCGGTGGTGGAAAGAAGTAATCGGTAAAGTCTTGAACGATGCAGGTGAGCAACCCCGGCGGGCGGTGGGCGGGGCCTACTGTGTTTACCCCGGGATCCGCTTTATTAACCAGCAGCAGGATGAAGAAATAGTCCTTTTGCTGCGGGCGCATCCCATTACCAATTTAGGCTGGATTCTGATTACTCTGGCCATGTTGGTATTACCCACCTTGCTTCTGGCCACCGGGATGTTTGCCTCTGTTCCCGGTAAGTTCATTCTCGTTGGCCGGTTTGTCTGGTACGTGATGGCCTTTGCCTTTGCTTTTGAAAAGTTCCTGTACTGGTATTACTCCGTCTTTTTGGTGACTAACGAAAGACTGGTCGATATTGATTTCCCCAACTTTTTGCAGCGGGAAGTGACTTTTGCCAATCTTAATCATATTGAGGAACCGGAATCGATCATCAGGGGCTTCATTCGCTCAGTCTTGCGGTATGGAGACGTGAACGTAACCACCGCTTCAGAAAGACCCTCTATCGAAGCTATTGGGGTACCATATCCGGATAAAGTAGTGGATATTATTAACCGTCTCGCCGAGGAGCTGGAGAAAAGAAGGGAGCGCGGTGAATAATCTGCAATCCGTATTCAGCATGACTGCTTTTCAAATAGTGAAATGGTTTTTAGTGGTGGGACTGGGTATGTATTCGGCCTTCGCTTTTGTAATTACCCGGCAAGTGAAAGTTATGTCTGAGGCCATTGAAGATGAGTTTAATCAGGTGGTAGTGGCCTTTTCCTGGGTGCATTTTCTGGTGGCGGTTTTATTGACTATCCTAGCTGTGGTAGTCTTGTAGTAGATGGAAGTAGTTGCCGGTAAAGTATTGGGGAGATTGACTGATGGGTGGTGGGCCCAGGTACACGACTTTGTGGCCGAAGGAAACAAAGTGCATCGGCGGGGCAGATTAATTGCGGTCACCAGTTTGCATCAGAATGAGTTGGACCAGATGGAAACAGTGACTATGGGTCGGGAAATTCTGGCCCGGCTACACGAGTTATATTTTGGCGACAGTCAAGACGAACCCCTGGTAGCTTTAAAAAAAGCCGGCCAGGTGCTGGCTGAGGAATTTACTGGAGTAGAGGTGGTTGCTGTAGCTTTGGTGAACAAAGTTGTGTATGTATTGACTATCGGGGGTGGAGGGGTGTGGATGCGGACCGATGGTCAGGAAGGTTGGTTAGTCGATTCTGCCAGATCCGAAACAACCCCGGTGACTTTGAGCGGGTGGGCTAAGGATAACCAAACATATGTGTTGGGGAACAGTAAATTTTGGCAGGCCTTAACCCTGGGGGCGATAAGAGCTGCCGTGTCTAACTCTACTTCAGCCGTTGACGCGGCAGAAAGTCTGGCTGCCGTGGTCCACGGCAATGACTCCGGAATTGGCAGTGTGGGGACAGTTGTGCACGTAGCCCAAGCGAGCACTTCGGCAATCACTACGCACACATCTCCACCTCCATCAGTTGCCGAAATTCCCAAAGTTGCCCCGGCTAAATTAGTAGACCGGTTTAGAACCCAAGTAGCTAAACTTATTCCCAAACCAGCGGGACCGATCTTTGTCAGCCACGGCGACAAAACCAAATCCCGGCGTAAAACCATGTATTTGGGCATTGGTTTCTTGGCCATTCTGTTTCTTGTGGTGGGGGGTTGGCAGTGGCGGCGGACAGTTCAGGCTAACCAGACCAGTGTTTACAATCAGCAGGTGGAGGAAGTGGTGCACCAGTTTAACGAAGCCCGGGCTCTGGTTGATTTGAATCCGGTGCGCAGCCGGCAACTGCTGGCGGAAGTCGACGCCCAAGTCAAGAAACTGGCTGAGACCAAAAAAGGCCAAAAAGATGAACGGCTGGCGAATGTAACTTCTGATTTTGGTCAGGTCTTGGGAGCAGCTACTGGAGTAAAGCCAGTTCAACCGTCCGAAGTACTGGACTTAAACTGGATTCGCCCGGACATGGTGGGATCCCGGCTGGCGTTAGCTGAAGGGAAGCTGGTGGTTTTGGATAACCAGGCTAATCGTTTGGCGCTGGTTAATCCGGACAAAAAGAGCGGGGAAATTCTGGCCGGAGTAGCCGATTTGGGCCGCACCACAGCGGTAGCCAGTTACCCCGGTAAAATCATGGTGGCTTCAGATAAGGGTCTCATTGAGTGTTTGTTGCCGCAGTTTAAATGTACTCTTAAAGTCGAAACAGCGGCTACGGTGGAGATTAAAGATATGGCCATGTTCGCTGGCAATATTTACATCTTGAATTCCTCTGGGGTTTTCCGTCACCAAGTCATTGATTCCGGATTCAGTGCAGCGGCTGATTGGCTGGCCGAGGACGAAGATAAATCCCAATTCTCTTCCAGTTCTAATTTAGCCATTGATGCGTACATTTGGGTAATGCAAACAGACAGCCAAATTTACAAGTATTCCCGAGGAGTCAAAGACAACTTTTCTGTGGCCGACTTAGACAAGCCATTTGCTTCCCAGGCCATCCTCTATACCGACGCCGACGCTGAAAAACTGTATGTATTGGACAAGGGCAACGGCCGGGTAGTCGTTCTTAACAAAACCGGAGCTTATGAGTCCCAGTACCAGTTTGACCAGGCTAAAGAGGCGGCCGATATAGGCGTCGATGAAAAAGCAGGGCTGATATATGTGCTCTCAGGCAGTAAAATCTGGTCCATAAAGCTATGAAAATAGTTAACCAGCAAGCCAAATTCGATTACGAGATCAAAGACCGGGTTGAGGCGGGCATGGTCTTAACCGGGGCTGAAGCCAAATCCGCCAAAAGCGGGGCAGTGGATCTGTCGCGGGCCTTTTGTAAGGTCAGTTCCAGTAAGTTTAAAGCTCAGGAAGTCTGGGTACACAACTTACATATTTACCCTTACAAACACGCTGATAATGCCGAATATGATCCCAAACGGGCCAGGAAATTGCTGTTACATCAGAAAGAAATAATCTCTCTGCTCTCAAGGATGAAGCAATCACGATTATTGCTGGTTCCTACGGCCATCTATACCCGCTCTGGGATGGTGAAACTGGAAATTGGACTAGCCCGGGGTAAACGGATTTATGAGAAGCGGGAAGCCATCAAAAAGAGAGACTTAGACAGGGATATGGAACGGGAATTTTAGCTTAGATTACGTTGAGGAAAATACTGGTAAGTTTGTGTTGCAGTTGAATTTATTTAACGGACATTATCCTATTCTCGTGATACCAGTTATTACTTCAACACACCGCCCAACACCTTACGTATATCTTCTAATAAAGAGGGCCTATCGTCATAAACTCGATCACCCGACTCCCTTGCCGCATGAATATTTTCTTTCCCTGTTTTTATGGCCTGAGATACAGGCAAATAGCCGTCAGCTGCAGTTTTTAATGAGGCATCTACAATTGCTTTCCTAAAATATTCTGCTGTTTCATCCTCATCTTTTATCGGAAGTTCTTCGTGATTTACAACTAAATAACAAGACCCGTCCTGAGGATTGCCTTTCACACCAAGAATTAAATTGATTTCATCGATATTTATAGTGTAACCCCTAAACTCATCAGGGCCAAAATCACCCTGACCTATAGAGTAGAAGGGGTGAGCAGATGCAAATTTAAATCTAAGCCTAGAGACTAATTTGTGGTCTGAATGATCTTGAGTTATCTCTCCACCTTTCCAAACATTGTCTCTTAAATCTTCCAAGGTTGGCCTAATTTTCAATCTATCAAAGGTTTGTTGCACCCTTTCCTTGGTTTCCTTGGCTTTTCTTTCCATCTCAAGCGCAACAAGCCTCGCTTTTTCAGCCGCCTGCGCCTGTTCGAGGACTCGCTTTCTTTCTTCTTGGGCAACCCTAAGTGATATCTCATCAGCAAGAGAAGAGCTCCGAAATCGGCGAGATCTACTTTCTGGACTCATCGAGTGCAATCTTACTATAAGACATCGAAGTTATCAACTTAGTAGCAAGGTATGGATTCTTTCAGTAAGTAAAGCGCCAAATATAGGAATTCATGCAGACTGGTGGAGGTGGCGGGAATCGAACCCGCGTCCGAAAAAGTTCTGGGTCAAGCATCTACAAGCTTAGCTCAGTTTTATGACTTGAGCCGTCTCTAACTAATTGATCTTGATTCAACTTAGGCCAGTTAGCAACCGGTTGAAAGCATCTCGATTGGTATATCACCCCTAGTTCACAGTCGAGAAAATGAACCGAGATGTCTTACGCTAGCTTAAGCAACCAGCCTTGCGGCCGGTACGTACCCAGCGAAAGAAGCAAAAGGATTTAGCCTTGCGGCTACTTCCTTTGCTGTGTCAAGAATATTGTTGACACTTGTTTTTTGAGTCTGTTTACAAGTATGACTCAAACTTGGCTTGCAGCTTGTCAAAGAGCTCTTCCGTCGAGTGCCTTGCACCCCCGTAGCCTCATATTATAGCTTATTAAAGCAAATTTTGCCATTATTAGGGGATGGACTGGCTGGACCTGATTTGGCCCAAAAAATGTGTCAACTGTGGCAGGTTGGGGAGGTATGTCTGTTCTGCTTGTGAAGTGGGCTTATGGGAGGCTGAGCAGGTATGTCCGGTGTGTAATCAACCTAGTTTTTACGGCCAAACCCACCCTCGTTGCCGCCAAGCAAGTAGTTTGGACGGACTAACTTGCATGTGGACTTACGCCGGGGTGGCCAGGCGGATTATTACCAAAGCCCAAACTAAGTATTTTGACGTTTTAAGGGAATTACTAATTACCAATCACCAGCTGGTATCCAGGCCAGAACTATCTCACCTGGTTCGGTTCTTACTCCAGAGGCCAACTGTAGTTGCCATCCCTGTCTTACCCAGCAGTTTCCGCTCAGACCATATCAAAATTGCAGCTAACCTCT
>JAUSIY010000052.1 GCA_030647735.1 bacterium | reverse complement strand
GCGGATCTGGTTGCCCCAGGAAGCGGCTTTGTACACCCCTTTAATTTGCTGTTCTTCGGCGCTTCTTTTTTCCTGGTTTTGCTGCCACAGTTTAGCCTTGAGTAAACTCAGGGCAATTTTGCGGTTTTGTTCCTGGGTTCTTTGGGTTTGGCAGGTAACCACCAAGCCGGTAGGCTTGTGGGTCAGTCTCACCGCCGTGGAAACTTTGTTTACGTTCTGGCCGCCGTGACCGGATGAGCGGAAAGAGACGAACTCAATATCATCCGGCTTGATTTCTATTTCCTGGTCTTCTTCCGGCAATTGAGGCAATATTTCCACTAATGCAAAGGAGGTCTGGCGCAAGGAGTCAGCGTTAAAAGGAGACTGGCGGACCAACCTGTGGGCTCCTTTTTCTCCCCGTAGGTAGCCGTAGGCGTAGGGACCAGTGACACTGATGCTTACCGACTTGTAGCCAGCCTCTTCTCCAGGTGATTCTTCCACTATTTCAGCCTGCCAACCCCGCCGCTCCATGAAGCGCAGGTACATTCTGGCCAGCATTGCTGTCCAATCCATTGCCTCTACCCCCCCTTGACCGGCGTGGATGGACATAATGGCCGTATATCCGTCATATTGGCCATTGAGGAAAGTCTTGATTTCTAGAGCCCCCAGCCGCTTCAGGAGCTGTTTGAGGTCTTTTTCCTCCAATACCTCAGCCACACTCACTGCACTAGCCAGATCCGTGGCCAGTCCGGCCAGTTCGTCCTCTTCGGCTTTCAGAGCCGCCAAACGCTTCATTTCAGCCTGGGCCGACTGCGGATCAGACCAGAAATCCTCTTTCATGGTTTTGGCTTCCAGTTCCCGAATCTGTTTAGCCCTCACTTCAGGATCCAGTTTTAACTGCACCTGAGACAGGCGGGCACGTAACTCTTCCAGTTGTTTCTCAATATCCGTCATGGGGCAATTATACCGTTATGGCGTGCAGATGACGCTTTTGACCTGGTTCAGTTGTTCAGAGGGCAAACCCATTAAGACATCGGTCACCGTACCAATGGTGTCATTAGAAACTTTGACTCCCAATACTATCGGGCCGGGGTTGCGCCCGGGGTGAGTCACCAGGGAATCCAAAGCTCCGCTGATCTGACCTTTGAATTGATCAGGTTGAATATTTTTGGCTCCCAACAGCAAATCTGTATCAATCGGCAGCATACTCAGAATTTTTTTGGGGTCCAGCTGGAAACTACCCAAGGACAAACTACCTTTCTTCATGCCTACATACCATAGTCCCGCCACTACAATTAGAGCGATTAGAACTACTTTGAGCAGGAATCCGAACATTAGTTATATCTTAGCATCAGCTCCGATAATAAAGCCAACTTGGCGATAGTATTTCAATTCTGCAATCGAATCTTTAATATCATCCAAGGCTCGGTGATTGTCCATCTTCACATATAAAGCTTCTCCTGGACGCCAGCGTTTGTACAATTCTTTAAGAGAAGTAACGTCGATGTTTCGATAGTATAAATACCCGTTGAGTTCCTGCATCTGCTGAAATAGAAAAGCTCTGTCAATATAGATGCCATTGCCGCACACTACTCCCTTACCGGGATGGCAGTGTTTTTTCACTAATTCTAAAATGCGTTGTTCGGCCTCCTTTTCGCTAACAGTTGATTTTTGAGATTGTTCGATCAGATCCAGTCCAATATGAGATTTAGTTTCAGAGTCAATTGTACCCAAAAGTTTCTCCGGCTGATGAATCACTATCTGGGGACCCTCTTCTAAGATTTCCAAGTTACAATTGGTAACAATACAGGCAATTTCTAGTATGCGATGGACGTTCCAGTCCAGTCCCGTCATTTCTAAATCAATCCACACTAAATTTGTATCCGGGTCTGAATTTGGCATTGGTTAATTTTACTTCTTGAGCGGTTCGTTATCCAGGCTTTTCCATAAATAGCGGCAAGCTAAGGTGCGATATGGTCGCCAGAACTCGGCGGTTTTGGCCATTTTTTTGGGAAAACTTTTGTGAGTCTTTTTAAGTCCATACTGAGCAGCTAAGGCGTTTTGAATTCCCAAATCCTGCAGGGGAAATACATCCGAGCGGTTAAGGCTGAACATGAGAATCATCTCCGCCGACCACCTGCCGATGCCTTTCACCTGAGTCAGGTGCTTGACTACTGATTCATCATCCATATTCACCAGCTCATTTAATTGAAGCGCACCGGATTTGGTTCTGTCAGCTAGGTCTTTAAAGTAGCTAACTTTGGCCCAGGACAAACCGCAGTTACGCAGATCCTGGTCAGCCGCTTTTAAGATGTTTTCCGGAGTTATTTTTCCCACCAGCATTTCCACCCGGGCAAAAATAGTGGCTGCTGCTTTGGTAGACAGTTGCTGGGACACAATGCTGTCCACCAGATCCACAAAGATGTCTGAATTTGAAAAGGGAGTTACCGGCCGCAGTTGATCAATCAGCCTGGCCAGAACCGGGTCTTTTTTGAGATGGCGCAGAGCCTTGAGATCTGACATATAGGTTAGCCAGCAGTTTTCTGGCCCGGTAGAGTTTACCTTCTAAACTTCTGGCCGGCAACTTCAGCCGCAGACTGATCTGGCGGCTGGAGAGCTCTTCGTAGTATTTCAGCTGTAACAGTTGCCGGTAATCAGCCGGTAACAGATTCAGGCACTGATTCACCTTGGTTTTCAGCTCTTCCAGGGACAATTTTTCCTCTAAAGATATTTTAGGGTCAATTATTTGGTTGAATTTGGCGATGGCCGGAACTACCGTGCGGGAGCGATGGCTGACCTGGCCCCGGTAATAATCTGCCAGCTTGTTCAGGGAAATCTTGCACAACCAGGTGAAGTAGCTGCTTTTGTGCCTGAAAGTGGAGTAGGACTTCAAAGCGGCCACCCAGGTTTCCTGCAATACTTCCTGGGCAATTTCCATGTCCCCACCCGTGCGCTTTAGTAAAAACTTCAATAGTGGTAAAATAAGAGGAGCGCTTGGAGAAGGCGCTTTATTTATGGCTGACATACGCAATATTGCCATTATAGCTCATGTAGACCACGGTAAAACTACCCTGGTGGACGGGATGCTGAAGCAGACCCACACTTTTCGGGCCAACGAAGCTGAAATGAGCCAAACTACCATTTTGGACTCCAATGAGCTGGAACGGGAACGCGGCATTACCATTTTGTCTAAAAATACAGCCGTGAACTATAACGGGGTGAAAATTAACATTATCGATACTCCTGGTCATGCCGACTTCGGTGGAGAGGTAGAACGGGTGCTGTCCATGGCTGACGGAGCTCTGTTGGTGGTCGATGCAGCCGAAGGTCCCTTGCCCCAAACTAAATTCGTCCTGCAAAAGGCCTTGGAGGCTAAACTGAAGATAATTTTGGTTATTAACAAGATTGATAAAAGAGACGCCCGGCCAGCTGAAGTGCTGCATGCCTGCGAAGAACTATTTCTGAGGCTAGCTACCCACTCTGAGCATCTGTCTTTTCCAGTCATCTATGCCGTCGGCCGGGAAGGCCGGGCCGGCCTGGACCCGGATCAACTGGCCCCGGATCTGGCTCCTTTATTTGAACTGATCGTGACTGAAGTGCCTCAAGCTGTCAAGGAACTCGATCAGCCGATGCAGCTGCAAATCTCGACCTTAGATTACGACGCCCACTTGGGTAAATTAGGCATAGGCCGCATTAGCCGCGGAGTCCTTAAGTTGGGCCAGAGCGTAGCCTTGATAGATCCGACCAAAACTATCGGCAATTTTCGCATTGAAAAACTGTTCACCAGTGAGGGATTGCATCGCGTCAGTGTCAGCGAGGCTTCCAGTGGAGATATTGTGGCTATTGCCGGAATTGCCGATCTAACCATTGGTCAGACTCTTACCGATCCCGGCCAACTCCAGGCTCTGCCGCAGATTGAGGTTTCCCAACCCACAATGCAGATTACCATCGGTCCCAACACCAGTCCTTTCGCCGGACGCGACGGTAAGTTTGTCACCAGCCGCCAAATCAGTGCCCGATTACTAAAAGAGGCAGAAACTAATTTAGGTCTGAAAGTTGCCGATATCGGCGGGGGCAGTTTTGTGGTTTCCGGCCGGGGAGAACTACATTTAGCCGTGCTACTTGAAAACATGCGCCGGGAAGGGTATGAGCTGCAAGTCTCTCAACCTCAAGTCATCATTCAAAATAACCAGGAACCGTATGAGGAAGTTACCATTGATGTGGCCGATGAGTACGTTGGAGTAGTTACCACCGAAATGGGTCAGCGCAGGGCCAATATGGTGGATATGCACGCTGACGGCCGGGGAACCACTCGCATGGTGTTTGAAATTTCCCAAAGAAACTTGATGGGAGCCAGAAATAATTTACTTACCCAAAGCAAGGGCACGGTGTTATTTAACACAGCCCCGCTGGGATATCGGCCGGTCACCAGCACTGCGGAAAGATTGAGAAACGGAGTCCTGCTTGCCAACGACTCAGGCAAATCCGCAGCTTACAGTCTGGAAAATGCCCAGACCCGGGGACAGTTGTTTATTGACCCTGCCGAAGATATTTACGAAGGCCAAATTATCGGTTTAAACTCCCGGGACTCAGATATGGAAATAAATGTCTGCAAGGACAAACATTTAACCAATACCCGGGCGGCCAATAAAGATATGCGTATTACTCTCACCCCCCCCATTAAGATGAGCCTGGAACAGGCTCTGGACTTTATTGAGTCTGATGAACTGATTGAACTGACTCCCCACAACTTAAGATTAAGAAAGAAGTCCCTGACTAAACTGGATCGGGTCAGATCAAGCCGATCAAAAAACTAATTTGCTAAAATCAACCAATGCGTCGCCAATTACCATTCTCTTTTACTGAGTTTAAGGCTATTTATTCCAAAGTTCCCCGCTTGTGCGTAGATCTAATCATTAGAAACAAACTGGGAATTTTACTTACTTTGCGTGTCAAAAATGGCTACGTTGGCCAATGGCATTTACCTGGATCCACGGTGTATTACCAGGAAGAGATTGCCTCCGCCATTAAAAGAATTGCCAAAGAAGAGCTGGGAATTGAAGTTCAGGTAGACAAATTTCTAGGGTATATTGAATATTTGAATGAAGCCAAATGGCGGGGCTTTGGGTACACTGTATCCCTAGCTTTTCTGTGTACTTCCAAAAACAAGGCGTTAGACCTGGATGATCAGGTGGAACAAGCTCAATATTTCAAAGTTCTGCCAAAAAACACTATTTCACAACAAAAAGCGTTTATTAAATATCACAAATTAATCTAAACGGCTGGCGACAAATTTCCAGTTAACTACATTCCACCAGGCAGCAATATAATCCGCCCGCCTGTTTTGGTATCTCAGATAATAGGCGTGTTCCCACACATCTAAACCCAAGATAACATTCTTGCCATCCAGAATTGGATTGTCCTGATTGGGAGTGTCAATAATTTCTAGTTCTCCAGTCAGCCAGATCCAACCGGAGCCAAATCTACCTATTCCTCCCGCCGAAAATTTTTCCTGAAAACCTTCCACACTGCCAAACTTGGAATTGATAGCGTCCAATAACTGACCCTCAAGTTTGCTCCCTCCCGGGGTCATCATTTGCCAAAACAGGGAATGGTTAAAGTGTCCACCGCCGTTATTTCTGACTTTGGTTCTGATCTCTTCCGGAAGTTTGTCCAAATGCCTGAGGACGTCTTCTAAGTCTTTCTCCTCTTTATCAGGCAATACTTCATTTAAATTTTTAACGTAGGTGGCATGATGCTTACCGTGATGAATCTCCATGGTCTGTGCATCAATATGCGGTTCCAGGGAGTTTGCAGCGTAAGGTAAGTCAGAGAGGCTAAACATTCTTTTTATTATACAGGCCTGTCAACGGTCATCCCCTGAACCGGGAATAACTCCCCGTTCTTGCCGGGAGCCCAACCTGGCCAGATTTTTTTCAGCTACACTGTTAATTGAGGTTTTTAGTTCGGTGCATAATGCGGCCATGTACCACAACACGTCTCCGATTTCGTTCAACATCCCCTGTTTGACCTCTTCGCTAAGCCGGCCTTTATCATCCCTGAAGATTTTTTTGACTTTGTCTGCTAACTCTCCCGCCTCTCCCACAAATCCCAGAGTGGGATAAATTAAATTCTTACCCTGGTTAGGGTAAATTGCGGTTTTCTTGGCTGCCTGTTGATACTCGTCAAAATCCATTATTGGCTTTCCATAACTGTGGAGGGGTGGGTTTTGAAGTCAGTATATCGCCACCAGGTAGGAGTAAATCTCAAAAAGACAGATTCGTCGCTAAAGTGTTTGGCGTCGCCAGGATACTTTGCTATTATTTTCTCTTTAGCCGGGTTTCCCTCTATCTTATCCAGCATCCCTTTCATTTGCAGCGTTTCCCAATCTGTTTCGCTGAAACCAACAACCAATGCTGCCTTTGCCGGAAAAACAGCCGTCACCTTTTTAGTGGAATTGTGAGTTGAAAAGTATATATCTCCACCCTGGGGATCATATGCGAAATGCATAGCCGCACCGTGCGGACCGTCAGAAAGTTCAATCACCAAGACAGATACTTTTTCATTAGCTAATAAATTGAGGGCTTTGGGGTCAATCATGTCTAAGTATTTTTATCATTTCTGTTTCGAACCAACAACTCCACTTACATAAAAGTTGGCCATCTTGCCTTCACCAGCAAAGGTGAATTTGCCCCTTACCTTCTGACCTGCAAGTACTTGAGGCATCCAATAAGGGTCGTCTTCCCACATTTGCGAGTAGGGAATCTGGTCAATGTTAAACCATTGGGGGGACATTTCTTCCGATTCAGTTGGGTCTCCCTGCCATTCTTTTACTACAAAAACTATTACTTGTTGGTTCCAGTTTTGATCTTGGGGAATATCGGGAAAATAAAAATCTAATACGGCCACCCTTTTCAGTCCTAGAGGAGTCACTCCGATCTCTTCCTGAGCCTCTCTTATCGCCGCTTCTTCAATAGACTCACTCTCCTGGCACTTTCCACCTACCCCATTCCACTTCCCCGCTCCGAACCCCCGCTTCTTCAGGGCCAGTAATACTTGATTGTTTTTAATCAGAAGGCAGTTAGTGCATTGGCGAAGTTTACTTTTCATAAAAATACTTTCTACCACGGAGTTCGGTCAGTGGCAAGGGCGTCTTAAGCTTCTCAGCTGGCTTGCCAGTTCTTTACCCATATTACTTTAAGTATTTTTTTCCTCTCAACTTTTCCGGTAAGAATGATTTCTCCTTGGGATATTTCTCATATCCTTCGCCATAGCCTAACTCTTTCATTAGTTTAGTAGGGGCATTTCTAATTTCTAAAGGAATGGGTAAATTTCCGTACTGCTGCACATCTGCCTGAGCTGATCTGAGAGCATCGTGAGCTGATCTATCTTTTTTGGCTTGAGCCAGATAGGCCACACCATGAGCTAAATTAATAGCGCATTCGGGATAGCCAATTTGCTGGCAGGCTGCAAACACAGCATTTGCCACTACTAATGCCGTTGGCTGAGCTATTCCAATATCTTCTGAGGCAAAAATGACCATTCGCCGGGCTATAAAAAGTGGATCTTCCCCCGCTTCTACCATCCGGGCTAAGTAGTAGATGGCGGCATCCGCGTCGCTGGCCCGCAGAGACTTGATAAATGCCGAAATAGTATTGTAATGTTCCTCTCCTAGTTTGTCATAACGTAAATGCTTAGAAGACAAGGAAGCAATTAAATTTTCCACTGTGATTTTTTTATACAAACTCAGTGTACTTTCAATCATACCCAAAGCTTGTCTGGCATCACCATTGGCCATCCTAACCAACCAGTCACGCGCGTCAGTTGGAATCTTTACTTCTGTCCGATCAATTATTTTACTCATTTCCAATTCGGTTAACTCATTGA
>JAUSIY010000050.1 GCA_030647735.1 bacterium | reverse complement strand
TGACCTTTCGGGGAAGGGAGAATTGAACTCCCGCCACACGCACCCCATGCGCGTATTCTACCGTCAAACTCCGCCCCGTAGCCATGATTTTAGCAGAAATGCATTGGACTGGACACCGTTTGCTAAAATAGCCTAACTGATGAAAGGGGTAGTACTAGCCGGGGGTTTGGGAACCAGACTGTATCCGTTGACCTACGCGACCAAAGTGATGTACCATGGGGCCATGAAGAGACGTGAGATTGACTTAGATGTTGTAAGGCAAAAATATTATATAGACTGTCTTTCGCAAGACCAAATTGCAAAACAGTTAAATGTATCTCAGTGGGTAATTTCCAATAGAATAAACGTCGCGGGGTTAGAAAGGTTGAGCAGGACAAGAAAGCTTAATCCACGGAAGTACAGTATTAACCATTATGCATTTGATCACTTAAATGGGAAAACATCATGGTTGCTGGGATGGATGGCAAGCGATGGATTCGTGAGACCTAATTCTAGACTTGGTTTAAAGGTGGCAGCAAAAGATAGAGATATAGTATTGAAATTTAAACAACACTTAAGCCACTCTGGCCCCATTTATAACAAAGTCCAAAGGCTTGAAAGTATGAAAAAGGACTATAAATTAGTTTCCATTGAGGTAAGTTCGTCCAGAATTGCTCAAAAAATGGCAGATTTTGGCATAATCCCGAATAAGTCACTTGTTTTAACTTATCCGCTTCTTATAGCACGCTCTGACGAAAATATTGAACGAAGTTTCATACGGGGCGTATTCGAGGGGGACGGTAGTATTCTTATAGAAAAAGAGAGGTCATTACTTTTCCAAATAGTGGGGACTTACAAATTATGTTTAGGGGTTCAGCAAGCTCTTATTAGGTATGTAAAGGTGGGGGAAACGAAATTGACGAACAACATTCGTGGAAGAAATCATTATGCCTTACGATATAGAGGAAGGTACCAGGTTTTGAAAATAGTTAATTGGATTTACAAAAATGCAGGAAAGAATGTATTAAACAGGAAATATTCTAAGTATTTAGAACTCAAAAGGAAATTTTCATGAAAGGTGTGATATTGGCAGGAGGATTAGGTACGAGGTTGAGACCGCTTACTCTAATAACCAATAAACACTTGCTGCCCATCTATGATCAGCCGATGATCTTTTATCCAATTCAAACCTTAGTAATGGCGGGGATAAAAGATATATTAATTGTAGTGGGTGGCCCTCATGCCGGCCATTTCATGAGAGTTTTAAAAAACGGTAAGGATCTGGGGATTAAACACTTAGAGTTTGCATATCAAGAAGGAGAGGGGGGCATAGCGGCTGCTTTGTCCTTGGCCGAGGACTTCGCCGACAATAATCCGATCACATTTATTTTGGGAGATAATACTACTGATGCTGATATTGGCCCGTCTGTAGCTAAGTTCAAGTACGGATCAGTTGCTTTTCTCAAAAAAGTACCAGACCCACAGAGATATGGAGTACCAGTATTTGATCCTAAAGACAAAAATAAAATTCTCAGAATTGAAGAGAAACCTAAAAAACCCAAATCGGCCTACGCGTCGACAGGATTATATATTTTCGACAACCAATGTTTTGAGTTTATTCGCAACGGCACACCTTCAGCCCGAGGAGAACTGGAAATTACGGACGTCCAAAACCAATACATTTCCCAAGGGACTCTTAAGTGGGAACTATTGAAAGGTTTTTGGACTGACGCTGGTAAATTCGAGTCCCTCTTTGCAGCCAATCAATATTGGGCTAGAATGCGCGGAATAAAGACATGAGAATTTTAGTCACCGGCGGAGCAGGTTTTATTGGATCTAACTTCGTGCACTACTGGTTAGCACACCATCCTCAAGACGAGATCACTGTCCTTGACCTACTAACTTACGCTGGAAATCTGGATAATTTGCGTGACCTTCAGAGTAACCGAAGATTGACCTTTGTGAAAGGTGATATTAGAGATTACCAGTTAGATAGGGAACTCGTTGGTCAGGCAGATATTGTTTTACATTTAGCTGCCGAGACCCATGTTGACAGAAGTCTTCTGGGACCGGAAGCGGAAAGACAGTTTTGGGAAACAAATGTAGAAGGAACAAATACCCTATTGAAAGCAGTTGTTTCTCATGGTGGTGCCTCTAAGCGTAGAACGCAAAAATTCATTCATATGTCTACTGATGAGGTGTGGGGTGAATTACCTTTTGACGAAACTAAATTTGATCTAGAGACCCCCCTCGATCCTCGTCAACCTTATTCAGCAAGTAAGGCCGAAGCACAAATTACAGCACACAGTTGGAACCATTTCATTGATGGTTATGATACTTTGCAGGAAGACGCCATTTCTGCTGTAGTCAATTGCACAAATGTCGTGGGAGAATACCAGTTTCCTGAAAAGTTCATTCCATTATCTGTGACAAACGTTCTGGAAGGTAAACCTATCAGAGTATATGGAGACGGGATAAATGTCAGGGAATGGATTTACATAGGAGACTTATGTCGAGGCTTCGAAGCGGTTATTGAGAATGGTAGGGTGGGGGGTTCCTTTGGACCGTACAAGATAATTAAGGATGGCAGGGAACAAGCTATTCCAGTTTGGCAAGGACACCGCTATCTATTCGGAAGTGGGGAAGAGACAACCAATATGGAACTGGCAAAAACTATACTTAGAATGATGGATAAACCAATTGAGATAGCCAAACCTGGAGAGGATACTGAAGGCAAAGCAACAATTCATTTAGTTGGTGATAGACCTATCCATGACCTGCGTTATGCCATTGATTATTCGCAAACCACTCGGGAGTTAGGTTGGAAGCCAGAATATAAGTTGGAGCAGTCATTACAAAGAACTATTGACTGGTATAAGCGTAATCCACAATGGTGGCGACCTCTTAAGGAAGGAAAAAGAGTAGTTTTTGAATGGGGCGGCAACACAGTTTCGCAGGAAGGTTCGATGGCTGGTTATGGCAAAGAAGCTCGGGTTTAATTCACTGTTCACTTCCAGAAGATTTTCTCCATTTGGTGATTTGGGCGTGGTTGCCAGACAAGAGAACCTCGGGTACCTTCCAGCCTTTGTAATCTTCAGGACGAGTGTATTGGGGATACTCAACAACTGACTCTTCTAAATGGGATTCTTCCTGTAGTGATTCGGGATTACCCAAGGCTCCGGGAAGCAGGCGGGCAATAGAATCCACTAAGACCATAGCGGGGATCTCTCCTCCGGAAAGGACATAGTCTCCGATAGAAATCACTTCGTCGGCAAGGTGTTCGTGCACCCGGTGATCTACTCCCTCATAGTGGCCGCAGATAATAATTAAGTTCGACTGCCCGCTCAATTCCTGGGCTTTCTTTTGGGTAAACTTTTCTCCTGTGGCATCCAGCAAAATCACTTTGGCTTGGGGAGATTGGGATTTAAGATGCGAGACAGCAGAATCAATAATATCTACCCGCATAATCATCCCCGCTCCACCGCCATACGGTCGGTCATCTACTGACTGGTAATTATTTGTCGACCATTGACGTAAATCTTGAAGATTTACTGTTAGTCCCGAGTTTTGCTGAGCCTTTTTAACAATGGAAAAATCAAAAGGTCCGGTGAACATCTGGGGAAACAGGGTTAAAATGTCGATTTGCATATACAAATTTTAACAGATGCAGAGTATATTTGGGCCATGCGGGTAGTACATATTATTCCGACATACAACGAAAAAGAAAACATTGTCCTACTCTTACCGGAGTTGGTTAAAATAGCCCGGCAGGATAAAACCAGAAAACACTTAATTTTGGTGGTCGACGATAATTCCCCCGACAGAACCGGAGAAGTGGTCAAAAAGTTTACTCTAACTCATCCCGAAGTCTTTTTACTCACGGGTCAGAAGCAGGGATTGGGTAAAGCCATGATTCGCGGGCTCACTTATGCTTTGGAAAAATTAAAAGCCGATGTGGTCATTCCTAATGAAGCTGATTTTGCTTTTGACCCAAAATATATTTTGCCGGCCCTGGAAAAAGTTGACGAGGGAGTGGATGTCGTGGTGGGCTCCCGCCATGTAGGGGGCGGGCAGACTGAAGGGTGGACAACTAACCGTAAAATAAACCATTGGGTGGCTAACACGTTCTTTGCTACTTGGGTAGCCGGCATTCGTGAAGTCAGCGATCATAACGGAGCTTTCCGGGCAGTGCGGGTGAAAGGAGTCCAGGATAAGTTATCCCTCAGAAATTATCCTACCGGATTCGGCTTCTTTTGCTATTGGCTATATAGGTTAACTCGGGTGACAGAAAAGTTTTACGAGTTACCCGTTACTTATAAGTTTCGAGTTCGAGGAGAGTCCAAAATTAGTTTCAATCCCAAATACATCATGGGATATTTGCGCGATGTAGCGGAATATATCAAACTGTCCTTTAAAATTCGCCAAGAAAGATATACTATTAAGAGATGAGAGTAGTTGTCATAATTTGTACTTATAACGAAGCAGAAAGCACCCCTAAACTCATTGAGGCTCTGGCCGAAGTATTTCCCCAGGTGAAAAATCACGAGATGGTGGCCTTGTACGTGGATGACACCAGCCCGGATGGAACGGCTGATATAGTGCGCAAACACCAGAAACAATATAAATGGCTTCGACTATTAGTGAATCCCAAAAAAAGCGGTTTGGGTGGAGCTTATGCTGCTGGGATGGCCTACGCCATGAAGGAACTTGGGGCTGATTACTTAATGGAGTTTGACGGCGATTTCCAACATCCCCCTCAATATATTCCTCAATTAGTAACCAAGATCGATGAGGGATACGATTATATTATTGGCAGTCGATATGTGCCTGGTGGGTCAATTCCCAAATCTTGGGGCTTTTCCCGCAGCATGCTGAGTGTGGTTGGTAATCTGGTAGCGAGGGCACTATTAATATTGCCTCAGGTTCACGATTGTACCACTGGATTCAAACTCTCCCGGGTCAAAGGGTTCATGGACCAATTTAACTTTGATACGCTGATTTCTAAACAGTTTGCTTACAAAGTGCAGTTGTTATTCTACATGGTGAATAAGGGGGCCAAAGTGGTGGAAGTGCCGTTTGCTTTTGCTCCCCGGACTTCAGGGGAATCCAAAATCATTAAAAACGAAATGAAAGAAACGTTGCGAGTCATTTTCTGGCTGCAGTTCCGCAACCCCAAAATTCAGAGGTTTTTTAAGTTTGGCGTAGTGGGAGGAACCGGATTGGTTTTACAGACAACCATTTTTGAAGTACTGGGAGTATGGTTAAAAATTCTGTCTCCGTCGGTGGCAACAGTATTAGGTGGAGAAGTAGCCATCATCAGCAATTTCACTCTAAATAACTTGTGGACATTTAAAGATTATCAGGTTAAAGGTGGGCGGATAATTCTGAAATTTCTGCAATTTAACTTCACTTCGTTAATAGCCTTGGGTATTCAGTTTGGCGTTTTGAAATTAGGCGAATCGGTGGCCAAAGGTAGCGGATTGGTGATTCAGTTCTTCTATTTTGGAGCCATCTTTATTGTCCTTATTACCAACTACTATATTTACAACAAGTTTATCTGGAAGACATCACAAAAGGCGCCCAGTTCGAAATAGCCACTGTATTATGAGCTAGGAAGTTGAGAGTATAGAATAAGGAAGGAATAATCAGCAGCATCAAGCCCCAGCGAACTTCTTTTTTGGCCAGGATTTCGGATAGCCCGAACAGAACCACAGGCACCAATGGCAGGGAATAACGACTGATATCCCGGTGAGACACAAATAAAATAGTGGAATAGAAAACTAAGCCGAACCAGCCGAAAACTGACTTCTTTTGTAATGCCCGCCACACTCCGATACCGCCAACTAAATATATCCACAGCACGTCTTCCAGCCAGAAATCTCCCACCCACGGCTGACTGCTGTCAAACACTTTAAAAGGTAACAGTTGTAAGTGAATGTTGTCTCCGGAGTGGAAGTAGGCTAAGAAATCACCCGTTTGGCGAAAGTAAAAGCCAAACAGGGCGACCAAAGCTAAAGGAATTAGCAGTACCGGATAGATTTGCCAATTAATTTTTTTAGTTTTTATGTATTGATCTATACTCCATAGACCGTAAGCAGCAAACAAGATTACTCCTGGGCTTTTAGTTAAAGTGGCCAGAGCCCCGGCCACGCCCGCCAACCAATAGCGTTTGGTTTCAAAGAAAAACAACGACCCGATGATGGCCAGAATAAATAAAGTTTCGGGGCTGGCAATAGACCGTACTGCCCAAATTCTCGGCCACATGAATAACCACACTAAAGAAACAAACAAAGGTTGAGGCCACTTCAGCCGGTGCGCAATCAGATACAAAACAATGGCGGAAATCAAAGTGCTTAAGAGGGTGACTGCCATGCCGGCGTCCAGCAATTTCCCGCTAAATACCGGAGCAGCTAAACGCATCAGAGCCGGATACAGGGGGAAATGGGCGGCGTAATATTCTAAAGGTAAAGGGAAAGAGAAGGCCAAGCGAATGCGATCAAAACTGTACCAGCTGTTGGCTACGACAGCAAAGTAAGGACCGTCAAAATTCCTGCGGATGACGTCTATACCGGTAAAACCCCAGACTATAAATGTGGAGAAGAGGGTAACTGCCGAAATAATCGCCAAATCTTTGATTTTGGCCATGATATTATTGTAGCATGCGAGTGAGCTTGTCGGTGGTCATACCGGCGTACAATGAAGAGGCAAACCTGCGCCGCTGTATAGACGATATCGTCGGTTTTCTGCGCAAGAAAGATTGGGATTGGGAAGTTATTCTGGTTAATGACGGCAGTTGGGATCGAACCGGAGAAATTGCCAAACAACTGGGCAAAAGAATCCGCCGGCTGAAAGTCGTAGAGAATAAGCCTAACAAGGGTTATGGCGGATCGTTGAAAACCGGGTTTGCCCTGGCCATTTACGATCTGGTGTGTTTCATTCCGGCCGATAACCAATATGAATTCAGGGAGGTGACCAAACTTATGAGCAAGATGGAGGAAACCGGAGCTGATATTGTCAGCGGTATTCGCCAAGGTGGAGGGCGAGACCCGTTGCATCGGTTACTGATACGTTGGACCTGGAATAAGTTGGTTTATGCTTTGTTTGGCCACTTGGCTACGGATATTGATTGTGGATTCAAACTATTTAAGCGCCAAATATTGGAGCAGATTAACTTACCTTCTGATGGGGCCATGATTGATACCCAACTGTTTGCTTCAGCCCGGGCTAAAGGAATGAAGATTGCTGAAATTCCGGTGACTCATCTACCGCGGCGGGAAGGATCGTCAACTGGAGGAAATCCAGCCGTCATGTTAAAGGCACTCAAAGAGCTATTAGCTTATTGGTGGCAGCTAACCGGCGAATTAATGCTGGAACAAGGGCGGGCCTTACTAAGATGGGAGTTATTGGCCATTGCCTTGGTTCTTCTGGTGGCAGCTGGGTTAAGACTATACCGTATTAGCGGCTACATGACCTTTTTGGGGGATGAGGGTCGGGATGCCATTGTCATGCGGGATATCGTCACTCTCAGGCATTTTCCCTTAATCGGTCCGGGCACTTCTATTGGCCAAATGTATCTGGGCCCGCTGTACTACTATTTAACCGCTCCGTCACTTTTGGTGACTAACTTTTCTCCGGTTGGCCCGGCTATGGAAATTGCTCTCATCGGAGTTTTAACCGTGGCTTTGTTGTGGTGGATTAGCCGGCAATGGTTCGGCCGAACAGCGGCCATTGCCGTATCGCTGTTGTATTCAATTTCTCCTACAGTGATTACCTATTCCCATTCGTCGTGGAATCCTAATATCATGCCTTTGTTTGCTTTGTTGTCAGTGTATGGAATTTGGAAAGTGTGGCGTTTGGGTTATTGGCACTGGTTAATTATGGTGGGTATTTCTATGGCCATGGTCCTTAATTCCCACTACTTGGGACTGTTATTGGTTCCTACACTGGGAATATTTTGGCTACTGGCTAAAAAAACTGATGCCTGGCGCAAATATAGTTTGATCAGTTTAGTTGTCTTCCTGTTTTTAATGTCTCCGTTGGTATGGTTTGATATGCGTCACGGGTGGAATAATTACGCTGCCTTGCGCACCTTTTTTACTGACCGCCAGACCACAGTTAACGCCAAAGTTTACAAGTCTCTGCCCAACCTATGGCCAATTTGGCAGGACATAGTGTCTAGTTTAATTACAGCTAAGCAAACACCATTAGCTGCTCCCCTGGCCCTAGGTATTTTGGGTCTGGCAATTTATGCTTACGCTAAAACTAAATCCAAAGATTTATTATTTGTGTTTGTCTGGTTGGGAATGGGAGTTGTGGGACTAGGTTTATATAAACAACATATTTATGATCATTACTACGGGTTTCTTTTTCCGGCTCCATTCATGCTTTTGGGATTCGGTTTAGAACAGGTACTGAATCTGCGCAAGTACGGCAAATATTTTTTTGGCTTGGTAATAGTAGGCTTGGGAATAGCCAACCTTTGGCAAAATCCTTTGCGCATTCCTCCGAATATGCAGATGACCAGAACCCGGGAAGTGGCCAGGTTTATTAACGAGCAGGCAGCTGGTCAACCTTTTAATCTGGCCCTGTTGGCCCAGAGAAATTACGACCGCAGCTATGTTTACTTCCTGCAGCAGGATAAGGCACCCTACTACACGATTCATGAGAAGTTGGCTGAACAGCTGTTTGTCATTTGTGAATTACCAGCTCCAGAGGGAGGCTGTGAACCCATTAATAATCCACTGTGGGAGATTGCCGCCTTCGGTTGGTCCAAAATTGACCGCCAATGGGAATTCCCCTGGGGAGTGAAAGTGTTGAAATTAGTCCATAATCTTCCCAATGAGCAAAAATAAACTAGTTATCATTTTGCTTTTAGTGGTAGCTCTTATTGTGAGGGTATATCGCCTAGACCAATTGCTGGGATTCTTTTACGACCAAGGTCGGGATGGCAAAGTAATTTGGGAGTTAATGCACCATGGTAAATTATTTTTGATAGGCCCTACCACAGGAGTGGAAGGGATTTTTTTAGGACCCTTCTACTATTACTTTGTTGCCGGTGCTTATTGGTTGGGTCAGAGCAATCCGGTTTGGCCGGCCGTGTGGTTGGCCATAACTAATGTTGCCGGGATTGGACTCATATACTTAATCGGTAAGCAGTATTTCAACAGGTCAACAGGACTACTGGCTGCAACTTTTGCGTCCCTATCTTTCTATTTGGTTTTAGCCCAGAGGTGGTTAGCCAACCCCACCCCATTACCATTTTTTGCCTTAATAGCTGTGTGGAGTATTTTAGAAGTGGTTCATGGGCGGGCCAAGTGGTGGAGTTGGCTCAGTATAGGCTTAGCCATTGGTCTGGGTTTACAGTTTGAGGCAGCCTCGGCCACCTTTTTCTTACCGGCGACCGCGCTAACCCTACTTATATTTAGACGGCAAATTAACTGGCACTGGCGTTGGGTGGCTTTGGGAGGAGCAGCCTTTTTAGCCACTTTGCTACCGCAGGTGATTTTTGATTTTCGGCACCAACACATACTGTGGCAGGCTTTACAGAACTTTTTAGTAGGAGAAAAAAGTTTCCGTTTGGAAGTCTCCAGCCGACTCAGTTTCTTCTTTGAAATATTTGTAAATAAGTTCGTGCCAGACTTGCGAATTGGCAAACTATTTGCAGTAGCAGTAGCCATATTGTCCGTCATTAATTTCAAACAACTCAAGTCCAAAGCCGTCTCAGTGCTATTAATTTGGTGGTTAACCCCAGTGGTGGGCTTGCTGTTTTATCACGGAAACAACGGCTATGTGTGGGACTACTATTTCACCGGAGTATATCCGGCCGTGGTCATTTTGGTAGCTTGGGTATTAGTAACAGCTACGAAGCGAAACTGGTGGTCCAAAGTAACAGTTGCGATTTTGGCAGGAATATTTTTCTTTCAAAACGTTCCCCTAATGCGTAACTACCTTATATCTGGAGTTGATGGACCGGCCACAATTGCTTTAGGAAATCAATTACAGGCAATCGACTGGATTTACCAGGATTACGAGGAGAGGGAATTCAATGTCGATGTCTACGTTCCCCCGGTAATTCCTCATGCATATGACTATTTATTATTATGGCAGGGGACAAATGTGCATTCTCAGTTACAACAGGCAGAGCAAGTCCCTCTTTTGTATACTTTGTATGAAGTCGACCCGCCCCACCCGGAGCGGTTGCAGGCCTGGTTAGCTCGGCAGGCCGGTATCGGACAGGTGGAGACCGAGGCCAGTTTTGGGGGAATCACGGTGCAAAGACGGCACAGAATAGAGAAACCATGAAACCATATTTATCAGTTGTCATCTCAGCCTGGAACGAAAATGAAAATTTGTCCAAACGGGCGTTGGATAAAGTTCTGGGATATTTACACCAGGCAGACTTCTCTTGGGAGTTAGTCATTGTTAATGACGGATCCGATGACGATACTGGAGAAATAATCGCCAAAGCGGCGAAAAAGGAGAAAGGGATAAAACTGGTTAACAATCCCCATATGGGTAAAGCACAGGGTCTGATGACCGGGGTGTTTCAAAGCAGCGGCGAAGTGATTTTATTTTCGGATATGGACCAAGCTACCCCGATTGCCGAGTTTGACAATCTGCGTAAATGTTTGAATGAAGGTTACGATATTGCCATTGGGTCCAGATCCGGAAGAAAAGGGGCCCCGTTGTATCGGCAGGTGTTAGCCTTCGGCATGGTGGCCATGCGCTGGGTGGTGTTGCGGCTGCCGTTTAGAGATACCCAGTGTGGCTTCAAAGCATTTAAAAGACCGGCGGCCGAAAAAATATTTGTCGTGCTGTCTAAAATTCACCCGCCGTTGGTAGTGGAAGGGGGAGCCGTCAACCCGGGATTTGATGTAGAAATCCTGTACCTGGCTAGAAAAATGGGCTTAAAGATCGCTGAAGTTCAGGTATCCTGGCAGTATGAAAATAGTCAGCGGGTGAGATTTATTAAAGATGCCATAGCTGGGGTAAATGAATTACTGCTGGTGCGGTGGCGAGCGCTGACCGGGGCTTACGGGGTAAAATAGCAGCATGAGGAAACAGGTTGTTTTTCTGTCAGTAGTTATTCCGGCTTACAACGAAGCAGAAAATTTTAAAGCCGGAATACTGACCCCTGTGGCTGAATATTTAGCCAGCCAGAAATATAGCTGGGAAGTGATATTGGTCGATGACGGCTCAACCGATACGATTGCAAAACTGCTGGCTGAGTACTGTAATCAGCATGCGGGTTTTAAATTACTGCGCATTGATCATGGCGGTAAAGCGGCGGCGGTGACTGCCGGAGTATTGGCAGCTGCCGGGGAAATTATCCTGTTTACTGATTTTGATCAGTCTACTCCTTTGGCTGAAGTGGGTAAATTTATTGACCATCACCAGTTGGGAGCAGACGTAGTAATTAGTTACCGTATCGGTCGTCGGGACACGCTGGTAGCCAAGATGCGCGGCTGGGCTTTTGTCACTCTGGTGCAACTGGTGGCATTACCTGGGATATTAGATTCCCAATGCGGATTTAAATCTTTTAAGCAAGATGCGGCCCGGAAAATCTTCAGCAACCTAAAGGCCACCAAATCCGGGGAAAAGATCAGGGGGGGGTATATGGGAGCGTTTGACGTCGAGGCTCTGTTTTTGGCCAGAAAATTGGGCTATAGAATTGACCAGGTTCCTGTAGAGTGGGTGCGCTACGTCTCCAATAGACTGAACATCTGGACAGAACCGATTAAAATGGTCAGAGATACCTTTAAAGTTCGTCTTTACGATATACTGGGAAAGTATGAACAGTAAGCTGCTTCTGGCAGCCGTAATCACTATCGGAGTGGGAGCAGTTCTAAGATTCGTTAATTTAAATTCCTTGCCGGTATTTGTAGATGAATCCATATATGTGCGCTGGTCTCAGGTGATGCAGGCGGAAAGCAGCCTGCGCTTCTTGCCTCTTTCTGACGGAAAGCAGCCCCTATACATGTGGACCCTCATGCCCCTGTTAAGATTCTTCTCAGATCCCCTAATTGCCGGTCGGGTTCTGTCTGCCGTAACTGGATTGGGTACCATCCTAGGGGTAGGAATAGCAGCATACTTACTGTTTAAATCTACCCGAGCGGGGGTTGTTTCTGCTGCCATCTATGCGACCGTCCCGTATGCCGTCTTTTTTGACCGCATGGCCCTGGCGGACGGCATGCTGACTATGTGGCTGGTGTGGACTTTTGTGTTTGTGTATTTGGCCATTCGCCATTTGCGTTTTGATGCGGCCATGTTGGCCGGTTTTTGTCTGGGATTTGCCTGGCTAACCAAGTCCCCAGCCATCTTCGGATTCGGTCTGGTGCCGGCGATGCTTCTTTTGGCCGAGCCCAAAAAGATCTGGCGGGCAGCTGTAATTCTAGTGCCTACCTTGGTAATTGCTTTCGGTATGTACAACATCCTCAGGCTCGGACCGGAGTTTCATATGATTGCCATCCGCAATAAAGACTACATCTATCCCATAGCAGAAATATTAACTCACCCCCGAGATCCCTTGCTGCCACACCTACGTGATGTAGTTCAATTTTATGTTTACTTAGCCACTCCCATCGGTCTACTGTTGGCCGTTTGGGGGATATTTTCCGGCCAGTGGGAGCACTGGCGGAATCGGGCCGTGCTGGCTTTTTGGTGGTTGGCTCCAGTAATAGTTCAATCGGCAATTGCCAAGACCCTGACAGCCAGGTACTTACTGTTTACTTTGCCATTTATGGTCATCTTGGCTACTCACGCTATAGAACACATCGGAGAAAAAACCAAGAAAAGAAGATTAGCCTGGGCCATGGCCGGATTGTTTGTGCTCTTTGGTTTGGGAGAAGCCATAGTTTTAATTGCCAATCCGGCTGCAGTGCCGCTGCCCCGAATAGAAAGAGCAGGTTATTTAGAACAATGGACTGCCGGAACTGGACTTAAAGAGGCATCTCAATATATCAGAGAGGCGGCCCAAACCGGCCCGGTAATTGTGGGCAGTGAAGGCTTTTTCGGCACTCCGTTTAGTGCTTTGCAAATGTATTTAAACGATGTGCCCCAGGTTAGAGTTATCGGCGTCGGAGTATGGATTGATAAGGTCAGTCCAGATTTAATCAAGGCCACAGTGGAAAACCAGGTATTTTTGGTCGTTAACTCCAGCCGGTTTCATATAGCCAAACCCGAAAAGGAAAAGCTGACTTTAATTGCCAGTTATCCCAAAGCAGTGTCCCCATCGGGCGAAGTTGAATATTTACTGCTGTTTAAACTTGAGAAATGAAGTGGAGCGCTTGGCTGTTAATAGTTCTAATCAGCGTGGGATTAGGACTAAGGTTGTGGCAGTTTGAAAGTCGGTTATCTTTTGATTTTGATAATGAATACTTCGCCTGGGAGGCCAAGAAAATTCTGGTTGATCATAAGCTGACTTTGGTAGGTCAGGAGGCCAGTACCCAGGGAGTGTTTATTGCTCCGGGATATACATACTTAACTGCCGGGATATACGCCTTGTATAAGGGCAACCCTATAGCCGGGGGAGTAACTGCCGTTCTGTTCGGAGTGGCAACTACTGTCATGTTGTATTTGGTTGGTAAAAACATTAAGGACGAAGTAGCCGGTCTAATTGCGGCTGGGTTTTACCAGTTATCCCTATTCGGTATGGATTGGGATTGGGGCGGGTCAGCTCTAAACGGCATGTTATTTATTCCTCTGTTATGGTTATACGGCTGGTTAACTCGGAAATGGTGGTTAAACTTTTTAGCCGTCGGTTTGGCTTTCCATTTTCATCCTACCGCAATAATTCTAGCCATTTGCTCATTGGTATTGGCCCTTAAGCACCGTCAGGAAATTGCCCGTAAAGAACTGTTTGCAGGACTAGTTCTGGTCCTGATCTGTCTGTCTCCGCTAGCCCTATTTGACCTGCGGCACGGATTTAGTATTACTAAACATATTCTGGCCGTTTCGGCTCCGGATAACATCAAAGATCAATCAGTGGTGGCCTTGTTACGGGTCCTTTTAAACAGTGTAGTGGGATGGGTAGACGCTTCCCAATACGCAACTTCGTACAAAGTGGTTATGCCGGTGTTAGTCTTGATGGCAATATCAGGATGGAGAAAACGGGCGACCCAGGGCAGATTCTGGCTGGCTTTTTGGTTGCTGTTAACAACTACCGGAGCAGCCCTCCTGGCTTACCCGCGGCACGTGACAGACTATTATTCCATGGTGGTATATGGTCCGTCTCTGGTGGCTGTAGCCGTAGTTATTGCCGGACTAAAAAAAACTGTTCTTAAAATCGGTGCGGCCGTCTTCCTAATTTGGTTTGGGCTAACTAACTTCCATTTGTGGCAGAACTTTTCCAAATCCCATAATTTACAAGCCAAAAAGAAAGTAGTGGCCTGGATCATCGATCATGCCCAAGGTAGAAGGTTTGATATTTCTGACTCCTTTATTACTCTGGGGTACAACACTGGTTACAATTACTTATTCCATTGGCAGGGAGCCAGCTTGGATAAACTAGACCCGCAGGTTATTTACAGCTTGGTCATCCCTCCGGGGTACAAAGACATTACTCCCAAGTATGAAGCCGCCGGGATTGGCGTGATTTGGGACGAAATACCGTGATATCATCGAATAAATGAAGAGATTGTTTTTAGTCATGGTCATCTTGCTTCTGCCAGCTGTCACCCAGCTGATGCGCACAGGTTATTACCCCATGCACGATGATTTGCAGGCCATGCGCCAGTTAGAAATGGATAAATGTTTTACTGGATCTGTGATGGCTTGGCAGTTTCCTTGCCGTTGGGTGACTGATATGGGCTACGGTTATGGCTACCCATTGTTTAATTTCTATCCGCCCCTACCTTACTATTTTGGTCAGTTGGTGCACTTAACCGGATTTTCATTCATTGGCACGGTGAAGGTCATGGGCATTATCGGGTTTGCTGCGTCTCTGGTTACCATGTATCTGTTGGCCGCAGAATTTTGGGGCAGGCGGGGAGGAATGCTGGCGGCCTTGTTTTACTTGTATGCTCCATATCATTCTACGGACTTTTACGTCAGAGCCGCTATTAATGAGTTTTGGGCCTTGGTCTGGTATCCGCTGATTTACTGGGTGACATATAAAATGATCAAAGAAGGTAAGCGGTGGATTCCTTGGGTGGCCATGTCTGTGGCGGCTTTAATGTTGTCTCATAATCCCATGCTGATGATTTTCGCTCCCACATATCTAGTGTGGATCATTCTGTGGTGGATTAAGTTTCGCTCTGTAAAATCATTTGGCAATTTAGCCCTTTCCGCGGTCTGGGCTTTTGGCTTGGCTGCTTTCTTCACTCTGCCGGTAATTTTGGAAGCCAAGTACGTGTCGATTTGGACGCTGACTTCAGGCTACTTTAATTACTTGGCCCACTTCTTGGACTGGCGGCAAATGCTTCTCAAAATCAATTGGGGATATGGCGAATCGGTATTTGGTCCTAACGACACCATGAGTTTTGCGGTGGGGTATTTACACTGGATAGTCCCGGCGTTAATAGTTGGGACAGCCCTGGCGTGGAAAAAAATGCGCCAGCAAATGGGAATAATCCTGTTTCTGGCCGGCATAATCGGTGGGACGTTATTCATGATGCACTGGAAGGCAACTCCCATCTGGCAAAGAGTTCCCCCTTTGGAATTTTTACAGTTCCCTTGGAGATTATTGACCCTGACTATTTTTGCCGGATCATTTCTTTCCGGAGCAGCTGTCTTATTTGTGCCCAAAAAATGGCTGCAGTTGTTTCTGGCGGCAATTCTGACTTTGCTACTGGTGCTCAACGCCAATTACTTCAGACCACATGATTGGTGGCCCTGGGTATATGATGCCTACAAGTTTTCCGGAGAATTATGGCGGTTGCAAACTACTGCCGGCATTTTTGATTACCTGCCCAAGTGGGCGCCCTTCCCTCCGGCTGACGGCAGGAAAGGCCTGGTCGAATTTGCCAAAGGTTCAGGTACTTACAAAGTAGAGAACTTCCGGTCCAATTTCCAACAGTACACAGTAGATGTAGCTACTGGAGGAGCAGTGCTGGAAATCCAGACTTACTACTTCCCCGGTTGGCGGGTGTGGCTGGATAAAGGGGAAGTGGCTATCGATCCTTACCGCGATCCGGTCTTAGGCAGAATGCGCATTGACGCTACTGAGGGTAGACACTACTTAATTGCCAGATTTACTGACACCCCGGTGCGTATGGCAGCCAACGCTATCTCCCTACTTGCTTGGGTAACGTTGATTTTGTACTTTGTGCCCTGGCCCAAACGTTTGACTTCTCGGATATAATACTCACATGTCTGTTGGAACAGAACTGAAAGAGTGTCTTGGAAATAGTTCGGTTCTAGTAGTGGCCGAACCAGGATATACACAAGAAAGGATAGCTGGACAGTTAAGAGAGGGAGGAATTGTGGCCAGAGATGTTAACCTAGCGGGATTAAGTGGAACAAGACTAGAAGAAATTGTAAGTGGGTCTGTGGTTGGCGGCATGATTCTTGCTGTAGGAAAATTAGAGGGACACGACGAAATAGTTGAGCAGATGATGGAAATAGGCAGGGATTTGTATGTACCAGTAGTGGTTTCCTCATACTTGGGAGAAGATTTTGAAACTACTCGATCACTATTATTAAGAGCTCAAGATATGGGAGCTATAATTGACGTGGGGAGGAGTGAAGAAGCCCCTTTTGATTTAGCCCGGCTAGTCCTTGCTCTCAACAAAGTGAATTGAAGTTTTGTTTACGCTAGAATGATTGCATGGCCGAGGAAGTAACGCTAGGGGATGTAGATCTCTCTACAGTTAAGGTGAGAACAGTCAGTGGCATTGCCACTCTGATTAGCAGATCATTTTTGCTGCAGCTGGTGTCTACTGGCGGATTTCTATTATTGTCAATCTTTTTAGGCCGACCGGAAATTGGTCTGTTTATCGCTGTTAATGATTTAGTGTCTATCCTGGGTTACTTTTCAGATGTAGGTCTGGCGGCCTCACTTGTGCAAAAAAGAGACAAAGTTTCTCTGACAGACCTACGGACCACCTTCACTATCCAGCAAAGCATAGTTGTCAGTTTAATAGTGGTGACGTTGTTTCTGTCTCCCTGGTTGCGATCGTATTACCAGATTGGCGGTAATGGGGCGTGGCTGTTATATAGTTTGTTAGGGGCTTTTTTTCTAGCCAGTTTAAAAACCATTCCGTCGGTAGTATTGGAACGACAGGTTAAGTTTGAAGTGATTGCAGCAGTAGAGGTCGTCGAGACAATTGTTTTTTATGTGACAGCCGTTGTCCTCGCCTGGCGGGGTGGGGGAATTATGTCATATGCCTGGGCTGTTATTTTAAGAGGCATCACCGGTACAGCTCTGTTGTACTACATGGCTCCCTGGCAAATCGGTTTTGGCTGGTCCAGAGCCAGTCTTAAGTCGTTACTTTCTTTCGGACTCCCCTACCAAATTAATACTCTTTTGGCTACCGTCAAAGATAGATTTTTAAACATTATTTTGTGGAGAATTATCGGGGCCGATGGAGTAGGCATTATCGGCTGGGCCCAAACCTGGAGCCAAAAACCTTTACGGTTTGTAATGGACAACGTTACCCGGGTGACCTTTCCGTCATTGGCCAGATTACAGGATAAGCCAGCTGAACTGCGAGCAGCCATTGAGAAAACACTATTTTTCATTACTAGTCTGACTTTTCCCATGGTAGCCGGAATTGCCATTGTCAGTCCGGATATAGTGCGGATTATTCCTAAATACAGTAAGTGGGAAGTGGCCCTGTTACCCCTGGCTTTGTACTGTTTTAACAGCGCCTGGGCTGCCGTGTCTACGCCATTGACTAATAC
>JAUSIY010000046.1 GCA_030647735.1 bacterium | reverse complement strand
AGGCGGTTATGGATATTCTCCCGCCGAAGACAGAAAGAGTACCACTTTGGGTCAGATTCCCATGGACGCAGTTTTTTCTCCTGTCATCCGGGTCAACTTTGCCGTCGAATCCACCCGGGTAGGAAGATTAACCAACTACGACAGATTAGTGCTTGATATAATTACTGACGGGACAGTGATCGCGGGCGATGCAGTTGTTCAGGCAGCCCAGACTTTAGTGAACTATTTCCAGGCGATTGTCACTCCTCAAACCGGAACTCCTACAGCAGCTGCTTCAGCAAACTCCCGGTCCAGCGGCTCCAGCATTAGTGTTGAAGAGTTAGACTTGCCTACCCGCATTTCTAATGCTCTGCAAAAGGCCGGATTTGAAACCGTAGCCGATTTAGTTAAAGTGCCCAAGGCCGAGCTGGCCAAAGTCAAAAATGTGGGTGTCAAGTCAGTGAAGATTATTGAGATTGCCCTTAAGGAGCGCGGTATTGATTTACCGCAATAATAAGCATGCGTCATAACGTTTATGGGACCAAACTTTCCCGGGATACCAACCAACGCCAGGCTCTGTTAAAAGGGTTAGCGGGGGCTCTCATCCGGAGTGAATCCATCGAGACTACTGAAGCTAAAGCTAAAGCCGCCCGGGATTTAATCGAGAAACTGATTACTCAGGCCAAACGGGCTAATTTAAGCGATATGCGCCAAATTGAAGCGGTGATGGTAGATAAGGAGTTAGTCGACAAACTGGTGCACAATATTGCTCCCAGATTTAACAATAAAAACGGTGGTTATTTGCGGCTAGTCAAAACCGGTTTTCGGGTGGGTGACAATGCTCCCTTGGTCCGTATGGAACTGACTGTAGGACCGCAAACTGCGGCCGAGACCAAGCCTAAGCCTAAAGCTCAAGCCAAACCTAAGGTTGCTGCCAAACCTGAAAAAGTGGCTAGTGTCAAAAAGAGCTCCAAGAAATGAACAAGACCTATTCTCCTAAGATCAGTGAAATAAAGAGAGACTGGCATGTCTTGGATGCTGACGGCCAGATTTTGGGCCGGTTAGCAACTCAAGCCGCCACTCTGCTGATGGGTAAGCACAAACCGGGTTTTGTCAGACATTTAGATAGCGGTGATCAGGTAGTCATATTAAACAGCGAAAAAATTAAAGTCACCGGGAAGAAAGAGCAGAACAAGGTCTATACTCACCACACCGGATATCAGGGAGGACTACGCCAGATAACTTTGGAGAAACAACGCAAGCTGAAGCCGGAAAAGATTTTAACTCATGCCATTGAAGGTATGTTGCCAGCTAACAAATTGCAAGCCAGAATGTTAAAGAGACTGCACGTAGTTATCGGAAGCGAGAATCCATATGCCAAGTACAACTAGTAAAATTATTACCACAGCTGTCGGTCGGCGTAAAACGGCTATTGCTCTGGTGAGACTGGCTTCCGGCGACGGTTCCATTACGGTTAACGGCCTGCCTGCAGAAAAATACTTTCCTGGTGCCATGTCCAAAATGCATTACGAAAAACCGTTTAAGGCCGCCGAAGTCAAGAAATACTCTGTATCAGCCAAAGTATTAGGGGGTGGGCCTAATGGTCAGTTAGACGCCTTAGTTTTAGGGATTAGTAGAGCCTTAGTTAAGGCCAAAGAGGGATTTAGACCATTATTACGTAAAGAAGGCTTACTTACCCGTGATCCTCGGGCCCGACAGAGAAGAATGGTGGGTACCGGAGGCAAAGCCCGCCGCCAGAAACAATCTCCCAAGCGATAAAGCCGTGTCTCAGACAGAATTAAATCCTCGAGAAACCAAAATAGTAGCCTTAGTTAAGGCCGATGTTGAGGCTGCTAAAAGGGGCAAAGAGATAAAGCCCTATCGTTTACCTCTTACTTCCGACAGGGACCCAGTAGATATTCGGGCTGTGGCTCAAGCTTTACATGAGGCAGGTATTCATTTAGATCAATATATATTTGACGAGACAATTCCTGCACACATTTTCATCCCCCGGCCCTACGAACCCATTAAACCTGTTTTTAACAGAGGAAGAACAGAAAACCCGTTCGGCGATCTTTTTGGAGGAACGGGTTTTGCAGATTTTTTCGATTTGTTTATGCATGGCAAGCCTAAGAAATAAACTTGGGAATAGCTTCTGAAACTCCAACTTCAGGTATAATTCACTTCTAGTTGCCCCTGTAGCTCAATGGATAGAGCACCCGCCTTCGGAGCGGAGAATGAGCGTTCGATTCGTTCCAGGGGCACACTCATTGTGGGTTGAGGCAAACTTTGGTAAAATTGGCCGGAGCGCAAGCTTAATTTTTTTGGGTTTGTATGGCAGCTGGAGATATCAAAACCATAAATCGGGATGTGCCTTTAGATAGGGTACGTAACATTGGCATCATTGCCCATATCGACGCCGGCAAAACCACCACCACTGAACGGATTCTGTTTTATACTGGTAAGAGCTACAAGATTGGTGATATTGATGAGGGAGATACTCAAATGGACTGGATGGCCCAGGAACGCGAGCGGGGTATTACCATTGTCTCTGCTGCCACCACCACTTTCTGGACTGTTTCCGACCCTAACTCTCCAGTCTCAGCTGGATCTTACCGAATAAACTTAATTGATACCCCGGGACACGTTGACTTTACGGCCGAAGTGGAACGGTCCTTGCGGGTACTTGACGGAGCTGTCACGGTATTAGACGCCGAAGAAACCGTTCAATCCCAGACTGAGACTGTCTGGCGCCAGGCTGATAAGTACAAAGTTCCCCGGATTATTTTTGTGAACAAAGTGGACAAACTGGGAGCTAACTTTGAAGGCACGGTTAAAGCCGTAATTGACCGGCTGGGAGCCAATCCGGCCGTGATGGCCTATCCGATAGGGGCTGAAAATACTTTCAAAGGGGTAGTGCTTTTATTAGAGCGGCAGGCATATATTTGGCAGGGTGACGAAACCGGGGCTAAATATGAGATAACAGACGTGCCGGCTGACATGAAGGACAAAGCGGAAGAATGGCGGGCCAAATTGGTGGAACAGATTTGCGAAACTGACGATGTTCTTCTGGGGAAATACCTGGCTGGCGAGGAACCTACTTTGGTCGAACTCAAGACAGCTCTGCGTAAAGCTACTATTGGCTACAAACTGGTGCCCATGTATAGCGGAGCCAGCCTAAGGAATAAAGGGGTTCAACCCCTGTTAGATGCCGTAATTGAATATTTACCCAGTCCGGTGGATATTGACCACGTTAAGGGTATCAACCCTAAAACCGGAGAAGAAGTGGAGCGCAAAACCATTAATGAAGAACCTTTCTGCAGTTTGGCTTTTAAAATCCAAACTGACCCTCACGTAGGCCGGCTGACGTATGTACGTATCTATTCCGGTAAGTTAACCGCCGGACAATCTTTATATAATGCCACCAAAGACAAAGAAGAACGGGCTAGCCGGATGCTTCTGATGCATGCCAACAAACGGGAAGAAATTGACACTGCCTATGCCGGTGAGATTGTGGCTTTGGTGGGTCTAAAAGAAGCGACCACCGGAAATACTTTATGCGAAAAAGCCAACCCGATTGTCCTGGAATCCATTTCTTTTCCGGAGCCGGTTATTTCTCTGGCTATTGAGCCTAAAACCAAGGTCGATCAGGAAAAGATGGGTTACGCCTTAAGTAAACTATCCGACGAGGACCCTACTTTCAGAATCAAAACCAATCACGAAACTGGCCAAACCATCATTGCCGGCATGGGTGAGTTGCATCTGGAAATTATTGTGGACCGGATGAAACGGGAATTTAATGTGGAGGCGACAACGGGCGCCCCTCAGGTAGCTTACAAGGAAACTATTAAAAAGCTGGCCGACGGTGAAGGGAAATATATTCGCCAGTCAGGAGGTCGGGGTCAGTATGGCCACTGTCTCATCCACATCGAACCCCAGCCCAGAGGAACGGGAAATGAGTTTGTGAATGCCATCAAGGGAGGAGCTATCCCGGCTGAATTTATTGCCCCGATTGATAAAGGCATTAAAGAGGCCCTGGAAAACGGAGTGATGGCCAGTTATCCCATGGTTGATGTCAAAATAACCCTCTATGACGGTTCATATCATGACGTGGATTCTTCCGAAATGGCCTTTAAGATTGCCGGTTCTATGGCTTTGCAGCATGCGGTCAAATTAGCTGACCCGGTGCTTCTGGAACCCGTTATGAAGGTAGAAGTGTCCACTCCTGATGACTTTATGGGAGATGTGATTGGTGATTTATCAGCCAAACGGGGTCAGATTTTAGGTACTGACAAGCGGGGACATCTGACCATTATCAATGCCAACGTGCCATTGGCCGAATTATCTGGCTATGCGACGAAACTGCGGTCTATGTCTCAAGGCCGGGCCACCTATTATATGGAGCCATCCCACTATGAAGAGGTACCCAAAAATATTGCCGAAGCAATTGTGGCCAAGTCCGGAAAAATTTGACCCTTGCCTAGCCGCGGGTTTTAGTTTACAATTGGCCTAAGTTCTTAGTTGGACTTGATTTTTTTGTCACTTTATGGCTACATTTCAAAGAACCAAACCTCATGTCAACATTGGCACTATCGGCCATGTGGATCATGGTAAAACGACTCTGACCTCGGCTATCACTATGGTGTTGGCCAAAAAGGGTATGGCTGTGGCCAAGAAATACGAAGACATTGATTCAGCCCCTGAGGAAAAAGCTCGCGGAGTTACCATTAATCTGTCTCACCAAGAATACGAGACGGAAAAACGCCACTACGCCCATATTGACGCTCCCGGACACGCAGACTATATCAAAAACATGATTACCGGGGCCGCCCAGATGGACGGAGCCATTTTGGTAGTATCTGCTCCCGACGGACCCATGCCCCAGACCCGGGAACACATTCTGTTGGCCAAGCAGGTCAACGTGCCCGCTATCGTAGTGTTTATGAATAAATGCGATATGGTAGATGACCCGGAGCTGTTGGATCTGGTCGAAATGGAAATCCGGGAACTGTTAACCAAGTACCAATATCCTGGTGACGAAGTCCCCATTATCCGCGGCTCAGCCTTAAAAGCTACTGAAGGTGATCCTAAAGCTGAGGAAGCTGTTTTGGAACTGATGAAGAAAGTGGACGAATACATTCCCGATCCAGTGCGTGATCTCGACAAACCTTTCCTCATGCCCGTTGAAGACGTCTTTTCCATTAAGGGTCGAGGCACCGTGGTTACCGGCAGAATTGAGCGGGGTGTGGTTAAAGTTAACGATACCATTGAAATAGTCGGAATTAAACCCACTCAATCGACCGTCGTTACCGGAGTAGAGATGTTTAGAAAACAGCTGGACGAAGGTCAGGCCGGAGACAATGTGGGAGTTCTATTGCGCGGAGTAGAAAAAGACCAGGTCGAACGCGGCCAGGTTTTGTCCAAGCCTAAATCTATCACCCCCCACACTGAATTTGAGGCTGAAGTATATATCCTGACTAAAGAAGAGGGTGGCCGCCACACCTCATTCTTCTCAGGTTACCGTCCCCAGTTTTATATCAGGACGACTGATGTAACCGGTGAGGTAACCTTGGCTACAGGTGTAGAAATGGTCATGCCCGGAGACAGTGCCAAAATGACCATCAAACTGATTGCTCCAGTGGCTTTGGAAGAAGGACTTAGGTTTGCTATTCGTGAAGGCGGCCGCACTGTAGGAGCTGGTGCTGTCACTAAAATTATTAGCTAAGCCCAAGCTAAATTAATCCCCCGCAAGGGGGATTTTGCTCTTTAACTATATGGCTAAAGGTAGACTCAGAGTTAGACTAAAATCTTTTGATCACCGTGTCATCGACGAGGCGGCAGCTAAGATATTGGAAACAGCTTTGGCTACTGGAGCCAAAGTAGTTGGCCCTATTCCACTTCCTACTGACCGCAAGCTGATTGTGGTCACCACTTCCCCGCACGTAGACAAAAACGCCCGGGAACACTTTGAAATGCTGGTCCACAAGCGCTTGATTGATATCATTGATCCTACCGACCGGACTATTGATTCTCTGTCCCGGATGGATCTGCCCGCTGGAGTGGATATTGAGATAAAGATGTAAAAGGGAATCTATGCCTGGTTTGTGCTATAATTAGCCTCGTGTTGAGAAGCTTTCGGCTTCTCTGTTAAAATTGCGCATACTGTGAGAATGTACGAACTGCAATTAGAGTTCTCATAAGTGCGAAGGCAATTGATTATTACGCCTTCGGGCGTTTTTTTGTGCCCTTATGCTAAACACTATATTTGCCAAAAAAGTTGGAATGAAACAGTGGTTTGATGCCGCAGGTAAACGGCATGGAGTAACCGTGCTGTGGATGCCGGCAATGAAGATCTCCGGTTTCCGCACCCAGGAGAAGAATGGTTATTCTGCCCTGCAAATGGAAATCGGAGGCAAAACCAAACAAGAGGTCCGCACACCAGAAGCGGACCTTTCTAGTTTTAAGGCTGGCGATGAGATCAACTTTACCGACATAGTTCAGGTTGGAGACAAAGTAAATGTTACGGCTACAAGCAAAGGCAAAGGATTTGCCGGAGTAGTCAAACGTCATCATTTTGCCGGTGGTCCCCGCACTCACGGTCAATCGGATCGGGAACGGGCCCCCGGATCGATAGGAGCAGGGACTACCCCCGGACGGGTTATTCCCGGTAAACGCATGGCCGGTCAAATGGGTAACGTAACCGTGACTACCCGCAAACTTAAAGTAGTTGATGTCAACCCCAATCAGAAAACCATTTTTGTAAGTGGAGCCGTTCCTGGCCCAAGACAAAAGTTAGTTAAAGTCCAAAAAATATGATTTCGGCCAGCGCATTTTCCATTAAAGGCGAAGAATTAAAACCAGTAACCCTGGCAGCTGGGGTATTTGGAGTGAAAGTAAGTCCCCAGTTACTGGCTCAGGCGGTGCGGGTATATTTGGGTAATCAACGCCAATCAGCGGCCCAAACCAAAACCCGAGGTGAAGTAGAGGGATCAACCCGCAAAATATACAAACAAAAAGGGACCGGCAGGGCCCGTCATGGTTCTGTCCGGGCTCCGATTTTTGTTGGCGGAGGCATTGCCCACGGTCCTACTGGAGGTCAGAATTACTCAGGTCGGTTACCGGCAAAAATGCGCCGGTTGGCTATTTTGGGAGCTTTGTCTATTAAAGCAGCCGCCAAAGATATTTCAGTGATTGCTGACGCAGAAAAATCTAGCGGTAAAACAGTTCAGTCTTCATGGCTGGCCAGCGGTAAAAGTATCCTAGTAGTGTCTACCTCTGAGCTGGACAAATTCAACCGGGCCTGCCGTAATTTACACCGGGTGGACGTAGTTAAAGCTAACCAGCTGACTACATATCAGGTAATGGCTCATCAGAAGTTAGTTCTGGCTCAACCGGCCTTAGAAGTATTAATCAAAACCTATGCGGCTTAAACCGTTACGAACTGAGAAAACTCACAAGCTAGCTGCTGTCGGCCGGTATACTTTTGCCGTGGATCTGGGAGCTAACAAAACCCAGATTAAACACCTGATTGAAAAAACATTTGGAGTGAACGTGACCAAAATGCAGACTTTAACCATGCCCGGTAAGTCCTACCGTACCGGTCGCAAAGGTATCAAAGCTACCCGTTCGGATTGGAAGAAAGCAATAGCCACAGTTAAATCTGGTCAGAAAATTGACCTGTTTGAAACAGCTTAATATGGCCTTAATAATGCGTAAACCTATTACCCCGGGACTGCGTCACTCGTCCATTTTGGACCGGTCAGATTTAACCACCACCCGCCCGGTTAAATCACTGTCCACTATTTTAGCCAAACACAGCGGCCGAAATGCTACTGGAGTCGTGACTACCCGGCATCAGGGTGGCCGGCGCAAAAGGTATTTGAGAGAAATTGACTGGAAGCGGGACAAGCGGGATATATCAGCCACTGTGGTAG